>CAYFPZ010000074.1:0-16033 GCA_964345105.1 Hadarchaeota archaeon (SeqCode) | reverse complement strand
TTTGATTTCTTGCTAACATTAATCGTTTTCAAAGCATTCTTTATTTGATCGAGAGGAGCTGCATCCAAAGTGGGACAAAAGGCAGTTACGCCATGATTTAATAATGATTTTCTCATCTTATCAATTGACTTAACCGTAGCATCCATCACGTCTACACCTGCGATCCCGTGAATATGCACATCTATAAAACCGGGAACAATTATTGATTCGGAGAAATCTGAAGAAATTTTTTCATTTTCTCGCTTCCTTATTTCTGTTATTATGCCGTTCTCTACCGTGATAACGCCATTTTTTATTTTTTTAAAAGGAGTAATTATCTCGCCAGCAGACAAGGAAAAAGAGCCCAATTGGTCACCCCCATAAAATTAAATATGATGAGTTCTGCCATGCATTATCCATTCTGTTTCTATCGGCCACGTTAGAGTTCATACACAAGGGGTTCAAGTAATCTGTTTTCATTTTTGTATCCTCGTTGGCAGTTGGTTCCTGTTTATTAAAAATATTTCTGCCAGAATCGCTTTTAGATTAGAACTTATGAGCATAAATTTTAAAATAAGTTTGATTTTTATACGAAAAGTCGTGAAATACACAAACTTTTTATAACTTAGACATTAAACTACTGGGGAACTTGAATTCAGGGGAAAATTATGACGGCTGACCAATACTTTGAGGCTATCGACGAGATTCTGAAAAAAATTCGTTTAACTCAATCCGAAAATATTAAAAAAGCCGCGCGGGCGATGGCGGATTCTATTGCCGAAGGGGGAGTTGTTCACATGTTCGGTAGCGGGCATTCGGTGATACCAGTCCTTGATATTTTTCCCCGATATGGCAGCTATCTAGGCTTTCACCCACTGCTGGATCCGCGGCTGATGTGGTTTAATATCATTGGTCCAGGAGGAGTTCAAGAGTTGCTTTGGTTGGAGCGTCAAAAGGGTTATGCTGACATTCTTCTCAAACGTAACAAGATTAAGGACAAAGACGTTATGTTGGTTTTTTCCCACGGGGGCATCAATGCTGTGCCTGTGGAGATGGCACTTGGGGCCAAGAAAGCAGGTCTCTTCGTAATCGCGGTTACTTCGATGAAAAATCAGAAGAAAGTTTCCGCCACTCATCGCGGAAAAAGACTATGCGATATAGCGGATATCACGATTGACAATTGTGTACCTTTCGAGGATGCGCTGGTAAAACTTGGGGGACAGCGAGAGCCATTTGCAGCTGGCTCCACGGTTGCTGGGGTTGTCATCGCTATGGCGTTGGTGGCGGAGGTGGCAAAAATCCTAGTTGATAAAGGCGTTCCTCTAAAAGTTTTTGTCTCACCGAATATCGGAGAAATACCCAAGACTCATAATGAAGAAGTGTTTGAAGCCTACAAAAAAATGATGAAGGAAAGGGAAGAATAGAATGGCGGATTTCTTCCCCATTTCTGTTTGGTACGGCGAAGCTAAGGCGCGCGCTCCCATGCTTGTACCACCAAGTGAAGAAAGTTACAAAATCGCCCGGAAAGACGTTGAAAACATAAAAAAACTCGGTTTCAACACCATAAGATACTGGGTTAATTGGATTACCGTGGAGCCCAAACCCGGAGTTTGGAATTTGGACTTCATAGATCGTCTTATGGATTTAGCAAAGGAAAACGGATTAAAGGTAATCATACAGCTGTACCTAGACTCAGCACCCAACTGGATCGCTTCTCTTTATCCCGATTCACGTTTTCAAGCTCAAAACGGTGCCGTGATTGACTCTCAGGCCTCACCGGGATTTTGTTGCGATCATCCGGATGTCAGGAAAGAAGCAGAACTCTTCATGCAAAAAGTGGCCGAGCGGGTGAAGAACCATCCAGCTTTCTACGGTTGGGATGTATGGAGTGAGCCACATGTGGCCAGTTGGATCTGGCTTGAATGGCTTCCTAGATCGATTGGTTGGGTCTGTTATTGTCCTAATAGCCAGGAGCGATTTCGTCGTTGGTTGGAAAAACGTTACGGCGACATAAGTAGCCTGAACAGAGCTTGGTATCGTGCCTATGGGGACTGGAATGAAGTAATTCCACCGAAGTATGTGATAATATCAACTTGGCGGGATCTTGTGGATTGGCAGCTCTTCACTATGGAAAAGCTGGCGGAGGATTTGAAGTGGCGAGTCCAGACGGTTAAAAAAATTGATCCCGATCATGTGATTTCCAGCCACTCCGCCATCAGTTCAGTTTTCGTCCCGCCTCTAAATTGGTATGGTACTTCAGATGATTGGGAAATGGCCAAACAAGTTGACGTTTGGGGAACATCGTTGTACTCAAAGCACACCGGCAAAGGTATGCCGCTTGATTCCGCATGGCGTGGGGTAGCTCTAGATGCGACCCGGTCTTCTTCTGGGGGGAAGGATTATTGGATTGGGGAACTTCAGGGCGGAGATGGTGTAGAAGGAATTCGCTTTGGAGAGCCGGTTACTCCCCAAGACATACAAATGTGGGCGTGGAGCGCAATAGCTAGAGGAACAAAAGGTTTGAATTTCTATGCTTGGTACCCGATGAGCTGTGGGTATGAGGGCTCCGGATTTGGATTGATAAACTTGGACGGGAGCATAACAGAAAGGGCTCGGGCAGCTGGAAAAGTCGGGGAAATAGTTAATCAAAATATGGATTTATTTTTAAACGCCAAGATCCCACAGGCGGAAGTCGGTATCGTATACGACATCTATTCCTACATCATGCTGGCTTGCTCCAGGTAGCGAGCTAGTGAGATTGTAAATATTGTATCTTCAGCGTTAACTGGTACCTATCGTGCCCTATTGGAGGAGAACATCCCGGTAGATTTCATCCACATCAATGATTTTACCAAGAGGGATTTGAAAAATTACAAACTAATTTTCATGCCTTTCTCCATCATGATGACATCGGAAATCGCCGAAGGTGTGAAGAAATTTGTTCGTCAGGGGGGCAAGCTGGTTGCTGAGGTCAGGCCCGGTTGGAGTGATGAAAAAGGACAATGTTCCGAGGTGATACCGGGTCTTGGTCTGCACGAGGTTTTCGGTTGTAGGGAGAGATGGATGCGTAGGAGGCAGAAGCCGAAGATGATTGTAGAACCGGCGGGTGAGATCATGCCCTCTTTATCGGGGAAGATGGAGGTCTCAGGACTGGTCTACGAGGAGGCCTTGGGGCCATCGGAGGATAGTGCAAAAATCATGGCGCACTTTGAGGAAGGTTCGCCAGCGATGATAATCAACAGTTATGGTAAAGGCAAAGCGTTATTGATAGGCTCGTTGGTTAGTGAGGCATATGAGCTGGACCGAAGCGAGGAGAACGGAAAGTTTCTGAAAGCTTTACGCAAATGGGCTGGTGTCGAACCTTTGGTGGAAATATCCGGGGGCAAGGCGGAGGGGCGGATACTGGAAAGCGCAGGGTACAAGCTTTTATTCGGTTTTAATCACGGCAGCAAAAAAGCCAATATAAGTTTTCGCCTTCGAGTTCCCAAGGGGAAGTATAGGGTTTTGGATCTTTTCAGGCAGGCAGAAGAGAATTGGAGCTACGAAGATGGACTCAAAATTGAGCGAAAGTTAGAACCCCAAGGGGTCTGCGTGTTAAAAATAGAACCGGTTTGATTACTGCCATGCTTTATCGCCTCTCGATAGAATAGCTAGCCTCATTACGTTTTTTGCTTAAAAATGACTTAAAAATTACATTTTTATCTTCAAATAAGTTATAATATAATTTTTTATATTCCTCTCTTTTACTCACTTTGTCACTGCTTTGGCTTTCAATTCAGCATAATGAGGAATTTTCCCGATTAAGGGGCTTATGTAATCAAGAAATTCGCTGGTAACGAAAAAACCGTCGCTAGAAATGTAATTGTCCGGCATGGGTTTGGTTTTTATCGCCACCTCTTTCAAAGAGATCGTCCCAGTTTGGCATAGATACGGATGATTACTCTTCCTTTCCAAGGTGACCATTATTCCAGATTTTCCTTCGACGGCTAATTTTACGGCCTGTACGCCGACGAGATAAGCTTCCTCGCTATCTACCTCGACCATCCTATCTGCGCAGCACATCGGTAACGACTCGGTAATCTGAAACTCTCCGCGCCAACCAAATTCAGAAGTTATTATCCTGTGTAGAACCATGGCCGCGGAAGTTCCGCCCATCGCCCCAAACTCGACATTGCCGAATTTATCTTTAATGACAGATGCCGAAACGGGGGTGCCGTCTTCCCAGACGCTTCCTTCACCACACACTATAGACACGAAGCCGTATCTGTCATAATATTTTTTGACTGCTTTCAAGAAATTTTCTTTATTCAACGGTCTTTCTGGAATAATAATGAGATGGGGTGCATCCGACTCTTTTTCCTTGCCAGCCGCCGCCGAAGCAGCAAGCCAGCCAGCATTCCTACCAATTGACTGATAGATAACAAACTGATCCACCTTTTGCATATCTCTAGCCAAGATCCCCTCCTGTTTTACCGAAAGGATTGTAAATCTTGCTGCTGTTGGAAAGCCGGGAGCGTGGTCCGTGCCAAAAAGGTCGTTATCTACAGTTTTAGGTATGCCAACACAAACGATTTTATGTCCTTCTTTAGCGCAATATTCTCCAACCTTATGGATGGTATGCATGGTGTCATTACCGCCAATCATTAAAAAATATCTGATGTTGAATTTTTTAAGCACCTCCAAAATTCTGGGTAGATCATCCTCCTTGACTTTGTGACGGGAAGATCCCAAAGCGGAAGAAGGGGTATCCAGCAGCTTTTTAATGGTTTCTTCATCCTCGTACCGGAGATTAATAATGTTTTTCTGCATGAACCCTTCAATGCCAAAACGCATTCCGTATATCCCTTCTATTTCTCCATGTTGTTTTGCCTCTTGAATTACACCACATAAACTAGCGTTGATTACGCAGGTCGGACCGCCAGACTGCCCTATTATTAAATTGCCCTTCAACATGGTTATCTCTTTTAATTATGGGGGTTATTTTTTAAATACTTCCAAGTTTAGAAGCCGCTGCTTCGTCAATAATAAATGTACAATTAGGATGAGTCTGGAGAATCGACGCAGGTACCTCTTCTGTCACCGGTCCCTTAACTGACTTGGCAACCGCATCCACTTTTCCCCCACCGCTTGCTAAGAGAACGATTTTTCTCGCTTCCATTATGGTGCCAGTCCCCATGGAGATAGCTTGGCGGGGAACCTCATCAATGGATTTGAAAAATCGTGCATTATCTTTTATCGTTTGCTCTGAGACGTTCACAACCATAGTCCTAGAGTCAAATGGTGAACCTGGCTCATTGAATGCTATGTGCCCGTTACTCCCTATGCCTAGAAGTTGGAGGTCGATTCCCCCAGACTTCTTAATGGCTTCTTCAAACTCCTTGCAAGTTTTCTGAAAGTCGTCTGATAGACCATTTGGTACATGCGTATTTTCTCTTTTGATGTTTACATGGTTGAAGAGATTTTCATTCATGAAGTATCGGTAGCTTTGGGGGTGGGTTGGTGGTAATCCAATATACTCGTCTAGGTTGAAAGTCACAACCCTTGAGAAGTCAAGTCCTTCCTCCTTGTGCATGCGGACGAGCTCACGGTAGCAGCCAACGGGGGTACTTCCGGTAGCCAATCCAAGAACCAAGGTCGGCTTGTTCCTTATGGCATCTGCGATGATCTCCGCCGCCCTCTTGCTGAGTTCATCATAGTCCTTTTTGATGGAAACTTCAATCGGCATTTTTTCGGCCCTCATTTTTTTCCCAAACCTCGCATAAATAAGTTACGTCAGGTTGAGAAGCTATCCTCTTTTTCGCTCCATTTTAACATTTTTTAATCACAAATGGTATTGACAATCAGCGGCAAAAAAATGACTTGTTTTTATAAATGCGGTTTTATATAATCTATTTTAGGTAAAAAATATGCAGTTCATAATTTTAAAATAACGTTAAATAGATGTAAATCGTACAAAAAGTAGGTATAAATGAAAAGAGATATTGGTCAAGTAGCAGCCGTATTGATAGTGGTTGTACTTATAACGGCAATTGTCGTTGGTGCAGCAGTTTATTTCTTACTACCAAAAGCACCCGAAGAAGAGGAACCCGAGCCTTCAACAGAAGTACTTGTTTACCACTACTACACCGCTGGAGATGAAAAGGCGGCCATGGATGATGTAATCGAACTCTTCAGAGATACATATCCAGATATAACCCTAACTGAGAACCCCGTTGCTGGCACTGAGGCGATGGTGACTATATTGGAAACGCTGTTTTATGCAGGAGAACCACCTGATGTCTTTTTATCCGCTGACTTTTGTAGAACCGCGGATTGGGTCAGAGCAGGTCTAATTCTGCCTGTAGACGACGTATGGGAGAAATTGGGCTTGGATAATGTTATAAATCCGCATCTGGCCGAAATACCCGCTCTTACATTTGAAGGCCATCATTACGGAATTCCTGAACTTACTGCTTACGAAAGCGGCATCATTTACAACAAACACATCTTTGATGATGTAGGAATAGACCCAGCTGACCTTACTACCGTTTATGCTCTCATGTACGCCTGCGCTGAAATAAAAGCGGCCGGTTACACTCCGTTTGCTATAGGATCGAAATCGCTGTGGTCGCTGAAATTCCCGTTTGTCGACGCGGTAATTCTAAAGGGTGGAGTAGCCAAATACGAGGCGTTCTATAAAGGAGAAATCACGGCAGTGCACCCGGTAATCAGACAGGCGCTCGAATTCTTCGCGAGCACAGCAGAGTACACCAATGCTGATCATGCAGAACTGACTTGGGATGAGGCGGGTGACCTTATAATTTCAGACGAAGCTGCAATGTACGTGCATGGCTCATGGGCCGGAGGAATGCTTGCATCAAAGGGATTCGAATGGGGAACCGATATGGGCATAATAGGGTTCCCTGGGACCGGAGACTACTTCGTGATGGACGGCAATATGTGGTCAGTCCCACGCTTTTGTGACCATCCAGACGCAGGAAAGAAATTCCTCGAGGTTGCAGGTAGCGTTGAGGCGCTTAGTCTAGAGCTTGTGCCCCGAGACTCGTGCATTGCATGGCGCGTAGATATACCCGCAACAGGATTCGGTCCAATAACTACAGACATACTGGAAATACAGGCAGATGCAACACACTTTGTTCCATCCGCACAATGTATAGACGGCACAGACACGGCTTTTGTGAGCGGCGTACAAGGTATTCTCCAAACCTTGCTTATCGACGGAGATGTCGATGCGGCTGTGGATTCGTTGGTAGCCTTACGCAATGAAGTCTTTAGCGAATAGGGCGTTCGGATGGACAGGAAAACAAAACTTTTTCTTTTTTTGCTTCCTGCAGTTGTAGGCCTCGGGCTATACGCATATTATAAATTGGCAAATAAGAGATAAACTTGTTTAAAATGCGACATGCAGAAAATAATTATGGGAACCCCAGAGGACTCCATTAATAGGATCCTTATCCCCATGGGGCTCATCTTTCCGAGCATCCATTAGCTTTTCAAGCTACTGAAATTTTTTGATTGCTTTTCTCTCCGCGACGACCTTTCAGGTAAACTACCAGCATTTTCTCTTTTTCGTTCCATTCGGCTGGAACCCTTTTCCTTCCGTTCACACCGGCTTGTCCCATGAGTGAGGTGCAGGAAACAAAAAATCCGTTTCCCTCTGCTTTTGAAATCAAACTCCGCTGTCCTTTCGCGACTGGTTTTATCCCAAGTAAGCACATTTTTTCGTCTAGGTACAGGTCTGCCCCTTTGTATCCTCTGAAATGCCTAGCGACCCAAGCGAATATGTCGACGCCTATTTTATCGATGGAAACTTCGTTTTGTGTTGCTCTTCTACGAACAGGCTCCCACTTTCTCAACGTTCTCGCAAATTTTCTCAATATTTTCACCTCCTAACCTTTTCTTCAAAGTTTTCACTACCATAACAATCTAACTTTAATTCCAGCTTCCTCCGAATATTGCGTGCGTAGTAATAGTACTGCTCTCCCTCGAGCAGACTCAAGGTAGTCTTCATCTACTTGTCCCCCCTACTAAATACCGCTTTATTTTCCTCTTTTTTATAGATTTCTTTCCCTTATTAAATATATCGGTAATTAATTATTACCAATAAGTGAATTTAAGTGCTTCATACAGTCTTTCCATAGCAGAACTTTTCATGGCTTCACGATATATCATCTTAAAAGCTTGGATGAAGGTGCTTATTTGAACAGCATCAAAGAAATATAGTAATATCATCTTATGTTCAAAAAGGAGACTTAATGGAAAAGGGGATAATTGTTTTTCAGCCAGAAGGGAAAAGGATTAAGGTTGACTTTGGAACCAGCCTTTTAGATGCTGCAAAGAAAGCAGGGGTGAAGTTGGAGACATTGTGCGGCGGATTGACGAAATGTGGAAAATGCAGGATCAGAATAGATCGAGGGGCTGAAAACCTAAATAAGGTCGCTGAGGCTGAGCTAAGGCTGGCTGAGAGAGGGATGTTCTCGCGGGAGTTTATCGAAAAGGGTTACAGGCTTGCATGTGTCACGAAGATGGAGAGCTCGGGAAAAATCTTCAGGTCGGGTCCGGTCAAAGGGCACGTGTTAGTCACCGTGCCGCTTGAAACTCTGCAGGGGAAGCAGAAAATATTAACGGAGGCAATCGAAACCACGGTGAAGCTTAATCCACTTGTTAACAAGTATTTTATCGAGCTTCCGCCGCCTACTTTGGATGACCCAACGCCGGATTTTGAAAGGGTAATAAGGGCAATTAGAAAAGAGCACGGACTCGATGATCTGGAAATCGAGCGTGAGCTACTTGAGCAAATGCCTAGTTCCCTTAGAAAAGGTGGTTGGAAGTTAACTTTCACAGTATGGGGCGACAGGGAGATAATCTCGATCGAATCCGGAAAGACCGTAGAAAGAAAATATGGGGTTGCTGTTGACATAGGGACAAGCACAATCGTCGGTTATTTGATTGATTTAAATAGTGGAAAATTGATGAGCACTTCGGCCACGGTGAATCCGCAGATTTCGCACGGGGAGGATGTCATGAGGCGAATAACATATTGTATGGAAAATCCGAATGGGCTTGATAAAATAAACGAGCTAGTTATCGGTGCCTTGAACGATATCATAGATAAAGCTTGCTCAAATGCAGATGTCAAACCCGAGGAAATATATGAACTAACTGTCGTTGGGAATACTGCGATGCACCACTTTTTCTTGAAGCTCAACCCCAAGTTCCTAGGTTTGTCCCCATTCACGCCTGTGGTCAAAAAGGGCATTGACCTCAAGGCTAGGGAACTCGGCCTTAAAGTTAATCCAGGGGCGAATGTCCACGTCCTACCGGTTATAGATGGTTTCGTTGGCGCCGACAATGTTGGGGTGATACTCTCTACGAACCTCTACGATGAGCCTGAATTGACATTGGCGATCGATGTCGGGACAAATGGAGAGATAGTGCTGGGAAACAAGGACTATATCGAGGTATGTTCATGTGCGGCCGGACCCGCTTTCGAGGGAGGGCATTTGAAGCATGGCATGCGAGGAACGGAAGGTGCGGTGGAGAAAGTTACCATAGAACCAGACACTCTAGATGTTATGTATGGAACTATTGACGATGCTCCAGCTAGGGGCATATGTGGGTCCGGGGTGGTTGACGCCGCCGCTGAGTTATTCAAGGCCGGGGTGGTGTTGAGAACTGGACAGATTAATGCTGGGGTGAAAAATACTAGGATAAGAAAATCAAATAATGGTTTAGAATTCGTTTTGGTGTGGTCCGATGAAACCGAAGGAAACGTGGAGGACATTGTGATAACTCAAAAAGACATCAGAGAAATCCAACTTGCAAAGGCCGCTTTATATGCAGGAGCCAGTATACTGATGAAGAGAAGGAGGATTTTAGAGAAAGATATAGACCGGGTTTATCTGGCAGGAGCATTTGGTAGTTACGTCGATAAGTGGAGTGCGAAAATCATAGGGCTCTACCCGGATATACCTATAGATAGAGTAAAATCAGTGGGAAATGCTGCAGGCGCTGGGGCAAGACAGGCCCTGATATCTAGTGAAAGAAGGAGGGGCGCCGAAATTATAGCGAAGAACGCGCATTATTTAGAGTTGACAGTAGCGCCAGATTTCCAGAATGAGTTCCTCTCGGCGATGTACTTCCCGCACTCTGATATCAACAGATTTCCGAGCCTGAGAAAGTTGTGCGAAAAGCCCGTATTGGGCCCAAAATAAGTCCTGAATTTTTTCATGTCATTTATGGATCTTTCTCCTTATCTCTTGCCATGAAAGTTCTTGGAGTGCTAGTTCGGCTATCTTTACTGCATCTATAGCCTTATCTCCAAATACGCTGTTTTCGAATGTTTCAACATACTCTTGGTTTACAGCCCCGCCCCCGCATGCAAGAGGAATAGTTATTCCTTCCTCTTTTAACCTTGAAACTATCCTCGGAAAGGCCGTCATCGTAGTTGTCATTAAAGCAGTTCCCATTATTGCGATCGGTCTCTGCTTTTTTACTTCTTCAATTACTTTTTCAATCGGAACGTCGATCCCCAAATCTATGACTTCAAATCCGTTTGCCCTCAAAAGAGCCGAAACTATGTTTTTACCTATTTCGTGAATATCTCCTTCGGCGACATGAGTGATAATTTTCCCCTTCCTCGCTGATTTTTTGCCCATTTTTTTCTCGCAGAGTTCTATTCCTCTTTGCATAGCATCCGAAGCATTCACAACTTCCGGCAAAAAGTAGACTCCGTCGTCCCACATCTTGCTCACTATGTTCATCCCTGTGGTTAATCCGTCCGAAATTATTTTTAATGGGTCTATTTTTTTAAGAGCCTTTTCAACCGTCATTTTAACACCCTCCAAATCTCTATCAACAACCGCCTTGGCGACCTCATCCAATTCAGGTTCTTTCGGAAATAAACGCTCGTAGTTTAGTGGAGCGACCTTTAGGGTTCCATACTTGGTGAAAATTTTTTTGAAATTGATGATTGGAGGCGCTACCACTTTGGTCTTTTTACCATAACGTTGGGTGCACAGTACCATCTGCTTTATGTTCTCGATCGTAGTCGCCGGAGCTATGCTGCACCCTGGTGCGATCAGGTCTACCCCCCCTTCAATCGCAGCCTTAACAGCTCTCTCTATTACAGAACTTTCTCCGAACAAAAGGTCCTTGACAGGATCGACATTGCCGATTATAGATGCATTGCCCCTCGCGTGATGAACAGCTGTGCCTAAATCAGTTTCCTTCGCTATGCTTATACCATCCGCTCCAACATCTACGACATCTGAAATCATCTGAGTTATATTCCCGCAAATGTGAATCACAACGGTGTTTTTTGTTTTCTCGACAACCTTTTTCAAAGGCTCCTTTGCTACAGCTCTGAAGAGCTTGCTCCCAAGCTGCGAAGAAAACATGTCCTCAATGACTATTATGTTGGCCCCTCTTTCGGTTAGTTCATTTGCATAATCTATCAATGGATATGCTATCGCCGTTATTACCTCGGAACATTCCTTTTGCTTGGTTATAGTCCATTTGAGCATCTTAGTAGGTTCGAAAACTTGAGCGGCAACCGAGAATGGGCCAATTACCCCTCCCATGATTGGAAGTGTATTCCCCACATCCGCTGCAAGTCTTTCGACCGCGTCAAGTACAACGGGTATTCTCCCGAACTCAAGAAAATTCTCTGAGATTTTCAAACTCAAGTCCTCAAGATGTTCCACAATAGCTGGGATTTCTCCCTTGATCTCCATTTTCCCTCCTAAAGCTTCAGCTTCAACGGTTTGATCGAAAGGAACCCTTGCCGTTTCCAGCCTAGTAAGAGCATATGCTGCACTTGCAAGCTTTGCCATTTTTTCAGGATCGAGATGGGCTTCCGGCCAACTCGCACCAACTGCCTGCATTTGATCATGAGTGGCGGTTTGACAAACAGCTGTGGCGGGTGTCTTGTCAACCCTCCCGCCTAGGATTGCTGACAGCACCCTCTTTTTTGGTAGAAGTCTCACTTCATCGCCTCAAAGCTCGTAATTTTTTGGGTTAAATGATGGAATTAAGCCCTTGTAAATGTCAATGCATTCAGCGGTAAATTTATCTTCTTCATCTGTGAAGCTTGAAAGCATGCCAGTCGATTTTTCGAGCGCTTTAAACTCCGATTCCGTGAGCTGAAGTTTTCCCCTTTCTTCTTCAATCACTTTAGCAGCTTCGAGCATGGCATTTTTTGCCCTGAGGTAATTGTCGCCTGAATTCTCAACAATCGCCCTTCCTATGCGATAAGCATTTTCTGGGGTTAAAATGAGTGCCTGGGGGTCTCTGTACTTATCTGATAGTACCAACAAATCTCTTACTTGAATTTCCAAGCCCGAAGCAAGTGCAGTGTTAAATAGGGCGACATCATAACCCAAAATCTCAGCGAAAACTTGAGGGGTGCTACCTCCAAACATGTCGCCGTATTGAACAGCTTCGTTTGACCAAAGGTCGCATGCAACGCCAGAAACGTTCCCAACAAGGCTTGAGTGAGCGCATGCCGAGCTTTTTCCTTCTTGGGATACCGGTCTGCCCGTAATCGCCTTGATTATGGTTCCCTCGTACGCGCAATCCTTGTCTGGACCAGTTGCACCAACTTCGAACGCAATAAGGGATCTAGATGCTCCGGCAGCTCTTACAATTGCAGCAATCGTATGGGGAAGCTCCTTGTTCATATAACCTCCAGCCAAAACCATGGCAGTATTTGAACGGGCACAGTCCGAGTCCCCGCCAGGCACAATTTTATTTTTTCTAGCTATGTTCACTATCTCTTTCCAAAGGAATTCCATGTCACCGCATGCGAGAACACTGAGTGAGAACAAGATACCCTTGATATCTTGCCTAGTTATTGCGTAGTCGAAGACCTCTTTTCCGCCAAGTGATTCTATTGATAAAACATCTGCCCCAGATTCAGCGCAGGCCTCGAAAGCTTCAATGACTTTATTAAATTCTTCACCTTCCCTCATACCGACTTCGGCTTTTCTTATATCTGCTATCGTTTGTCTCAAAGCGCAATTTAACCCGTACGCTTTGTGATATTTCTCAAGTTGTTCCTTCTGCAAAGCAGTTATCTCAGCCGCCCATTTTGGATTGGATGTTATTTGAACTACGTGCTCGGTTTCAACTTGAATCGATGGAAGGCCTATGTTTATGGCCCTTTCAAGCACATCTCTAGTCATTGTTTCGTATTCCCTTTTCAGGGTTTCAAGAGTTTTCTCCTTTCCAGGCCTCGGGTGGGGCTTGATTTCGGGGATAACTTGACCGTTCCCAACTTCAAGATCAAGACCATAGCGCAATGGATACTTTGCTCTTCCAAAAACTAGTTCATCGTAAGAACTTAGCTCCATCCGATTGTATACATTCATTTTAAAGTACCATCCGATTAATATGATCCGTATTCCCTTGTCGCTTTCACCATTGCATAAATATTCGCCGGAGGCGTGGGCGACGGGATTTCGCATCCCGGCGACAATATATAACCCGCTTGAATCTTCTTGCCTTTCTCCAAGCATTTCTTAGAGAGTTCGAACACAACATCAAATGGCTCTGATAGAATTGAAACGGTGTTCACATTGCCCATGATGAAGTTGCCCCTGCCAAAGATATTGGCTGCGACCTCAAGATCCACCTGTTGTCCAAAGCTTAAGATACCAGGCCTCCCAAACGGAATTTTTTGCCAATGCCCTAAATTCCTGTTTTGTTCCCCGCATATGTGCGTGAGGAAGTTTGGGACACCCATCTTCAATATTTTTTCATGAACTTCCTTAGTATAGGGCAATGCAAATTTTTCAAAATGCTGAGGGGATATCAAGGTATTTGCCTCACTTGGAGATAAGTCGACCGCAAGACAGGATCCGGCCCCAAAATTATTAACAAAATACTCGGCAATGGCGATCGAGAAATCGGTGGCCTTTTTTAGGACCTTATGAACGAGATCCGGCTCCTTGATGAGCCAGCGCATTATCCTATCGTATCCGATGATGTTACACGCCCAAGTAAATACCCCGCCTGCTGGAAATGCAGCTGGGCAATCTAACCTCGTCGCTTCCTTTGCCGCTTCTATCGTCAACGGTAGAGAACCCGCTTCCTTTGGATCCGGAATCTCCAGCTTTTCGATATCCTCAGGTTTTTCCACCGGGGTTTTGACAACCATGGGTGCGAGGCCTCTTTCATAAGGGAGTTCGACCTCCCCCCCGAATTCCCAAGCACCGAAGGCCGCGTATCCGTAAAGGGGAAGTGGTACATAGTCATGCATTTCCGCCGTTAGAAGCTGGGCCCTTACGCATTTTTTTGGATCTTCATATAAATTGCCAAGCGGTACACCAGTAACCCTAGAGGCATACCCAGTGGTTAGAATTGGCATGCATGGAACTCTTTCGGGCTTTTGACCAGTGAGGATGCTTTTTAGTACTCTCTGCAAATAGCCCCTTTGAGTTATTAAATTTTATTATTTTTAAGTTTTTTGTATAGATTTTATATAGATTTTTTCATCGATTAAATTTGGTTTTTAATTAAAAATGCTATTCTTGTTCTGAAGATAAATGGTGGCTTGTAGATATTTTTTTAACCTTTAACACTTCTAATGATTTTCGTGTTTGAAGATGAATTCAAAAGAAAGGTTTGAAATTGCAGCGAAGAGAGGAACGCCAGATAGAGTACCCGTGGTATATTATGGATTTGGCGGCGGAAATCATATTTTAAGGCATTTACAATTGAGTTGGCAGGATTTATACTGGAATGCTGGGCATATTGCTAAGGCAATGCTAAAATCTTATGAGTTTTGGAAACACGACAATGTATGTTCTTTTCTCACGCCAACTTGTGGAATTGATGCTTTGGTTTCCATTAAATCTCCAATCTCCCCTTACGTCGAGCGTGAAATTCCAGTTTTGAGAACAGAAGAGGGGTTGAGAAAATTGAGAGTTCCGGATCCCAAAAAGGACGGATCAATGAAGGTCAGGGTGGAAGCAGCCAGAATTCTGAAGGAGAAAGTCGGTAATAGGCTTGCTATACTCGGTGGCTTTGGAGGAATCAGCACTTGGGCAACGCTCCTGCGGGGAACGGATAAGTTTCTTCGTGACACAATGAAAAACCCGGATTTCCAAAAGGGGTATATGGAATTTCTGACCGAATGCGCGATAGAGTATTGTACCGCACAGGTCGAGGCGGGATGTGATTGGATAATAAGTGCCGAGGATTTGTTCGCCTTAAACTTGCTCGGGCCCCACAAAGCTTGGGAGGTAAATGGGGTATACGTTAAAAGACTGGCTAAATCCATACGCGATGCGGGCGCCGGGTATATTCTTCACTGTTGTGGAGAAGCTGACCCTTCTTTAATAAGCATGACAAAAACCGGTGCCGACGTTTTAAGTTTAGAAAAAGTCGATTTAAAAGAGGCCAAGGAAAAAGTTGGAGATAAGGTTGGCTTGATGGGGAACGTTAGTTTAAATGAACTATTTTCTGCCCCACCGGAAAAGGTATGGCTGGAAGGTAAGAAAGCGATAGAGAGAGCAGGAAAAAGAGGTTTCCTACTTTCGGGCGGTTATATATACCCCGCTGACACGCCTCCTGAGAATATCCTGGCGTTAGTTGAAAGCGCTAGAAATGGGTATATAAAAAATAAAAAGGGGTAAAACTGTATTTAGAACATTCCTGCTTCTACTTGGGGCTCAACTATATTGATGTTTGTCGCATCCACTATGGTATATCCACAAACGGCGTTAAATGGCCCGAAGAGGTATTTTACGTGATAAAACATCTGCTGAACTGCTAGGTAAGCGATCATATACTGATCTCCCAAAAAGGTCGCTTCGACGTACCCCTTTTTGATGCCGTCAATTACTCCCGGGCTTATGTCGTTTAAACCAAGAACAATTTCTCCGGGTTCGTAGCCAAGATCTTCCACAACTGGCGCTGCCATGTCACTAGTTACCGTGCCTACTCCATATATAACATCAATATCTGGGTTGGCTGCAAGATATGATGAAAGACGCAATTCAATCTGTGATGCCTCGTTGCCAGCCTCAAGTACATCAAAAGTAAGTCCTGT
>CAYFPZ010000073.1:0-3384 GCA_964345105.1 Hadarchaeota archaeon (SeqCode) | reverse complement strand
AGCTAGTCCCTGATTCCGGCCTCGACTATCTGAAATGTCGCGCTCTCTGGAGGCAATCCGGGATGGTCTATGAGCTTGGCAACGCGGGTGTTCGCCTTGCTCTTTCGCAGGTAGACCCGCGCGGTCATTGCATGCCCTATCACGTGCCCCCCAATGGGCTTGGTCGGGTCACCGAAGAACATATCAGGCTTCGCCATCACTTGGTTCGTCACGAAAACCGCGAGATCGTTCAGCTCCGCAATCTTGTGCAGCGCCGCAATGTGACGCCCCAACTTCTGCTGCCGTTCAGCAAGCGCCCCCCGCCCGCAGTACTCGGCTCGGAAAAGAGAGGTGAGCGAGTCTATCACGACGAGTTTCACATCTCCCTCCTTCGCCATCTCTTGGATCTTCTCGGCCAGAAGCATCTGGTGATCGGTCGTGCGCGCTCGAGCGATGTAAATGTTCTCAAGTACTACCGCGGGGTCTAGCCCCACCGCACGCGCTATCTGCGCAATGCGCTCGGGCCTGAATGTATTTTCGGTGTCGATGAAGAGGGCTTTTCCCTTTAGCCCGCCCTGCTCTGGTGGAAGCTGCACGTTGACGCAGAGTTGGTGGGCTATTTGGGATTTCCCCGATCCGAATTCACCAAACACCTCTGTCACCCCTTGTGTCTCGACTCCCCCGCCGATTATTTTGTCTAGCGCGGGGCTCCCCATCGAGATGTACCCGAGGTGCTTCCGCCGTTCCATCACCTCGCTCGCTTTTTCATATCCCATATTCGCTGCATCGCGGGCGGCATTTATCACCTTTATCGCCACTCGCATTCCCACCTCGGCGGCCTCCATTAGCTCGCCTGTGGTGGCTACTGCTAGGCTCTCCAACGAATCGTAGCCAGCCGAATGGAGTTTCTCCGCAATCGCCGGCCCGACCCCTTCAATTTCCTCAAATTCAATCAATCGACCACCTCCATGCGCCCCTCTTACACATGATTTTTAAGTGATTTTAGGGGAGAGAGGTCACCGAAAGTAATTTATAAAGCTTATAAAGAGGCAAGCCAAGCATCAATTGGGAATTCGATGGTGGAAGAAGCGCGGGCAGAACCCGAGAAAGAAACGCAGGTCGACCTAGAGAAGTTTCTGAACGTCACCGTAGTGGTCAGCGCAAAGGACGGCCGGAAATTTCGCGGCAAGCTGACTCAGTATGACGCTCATATGAATCTAGTACTCGAGGAGGCTGAGGAGCTCTCAAGCGAGAGTCCCACCGCTAAACATAAAATTTTGTTAATCAAAGGAGGAAATGTTTCAGCAATTTCAGTTTAAACTAGCTCGACGTATTCCATTGCCTTAAATCCTTCGAGCACCTTTCGTCCATTTTCAGTTAGCTTGTAAATTCCCTCAACTCCGATGACTAAATTCCGATCGGTGAGGGCAAGCAAATGGCTCTTTACGGGCCACCAGTCCTCGGTGCCGAAAAGCTCGCGGAGTTCTCGGAGCTTAGCGCCTTCCTTGTTGGCAATTAACATGAAAACTTTCCCCACGCCTCCCTCGTCATCTTTGAGCCAGTTGATATCCTCAGTGACTCCCATCGCGCCCCCACCAAAGCTAGCACTAACTCAAATAAAAGTACTCTCCCCTCTCCTTCTGCTCTCTATCTAAGCCGCTTTCCGGCTTGTTTGCTCGGGGCCTGCCCGTCTGGGGGTCCCGTCGGAAGGTGACCCCAACCTCGCGCAGGAATCGATTCATCCCCTCACGCATCCCCAGGGGGCCGTGGGTTTTGCCCACCCGACTCGGCTCCCCCGTGAAGACAAGCAAGCGATCGGAGATGAAGTCGACGCTCAGTACATCGTGGTCGACCACGAATGCAGCAGCCTCGCGCTTCTCAATCACCCGCCTTATCACGCGCGCCATTTGCAGGCGCTGCTCGACATCAAGATAAGCGCTGGGCTCGTCGATCAGGTAGAGGTCGGCTGGCTGCCCCAAGCATGCGGCGATTGCGGCGCGTTGGAGCTCCCCCCCGCTCAAATCCTCTAACTTTCGCTCGAGCAGGGGCTTCACCTCAAGTGGTTGTAGGATATCGGGATCAAAATTCGGGTAAAACTCGCCGAGCAACTCGCGCAACCAAGCTTCCACGGTTCCCTCAAACTCAATCTTTAGGTACTGTGACTTATGTGCGACCGTGAGTTTGAAATCGAGCTTTCCGACTGTCGGTTTGAGCTCCCCTGCAAGCATGCGTACGAAGGTAGTTTTACCTATAGCGTTGGGTCCAACCACGCCGACAACCTCACCGGCATAAACGCTACTAGGCGTGGCTTCTAACTCGAATCCCTTAAAGCGTTTTTTGAGTTTTGGGTAACTGAACATCGCCCGTCCAGCGATATGAGCTTTTGACGGAGGTCGGACTTCAAAACGGATGGATTCTCGCCTGAACCTCACATTCTCCTCACGCAGGTAGCCGTCAAGGAAGACGTTTATCCCAACCCTGACCCCGCGTGGTGATGACACGACGCCGTAAGCCCTTGGCTTGCCGTAGAGAACGTGCACGTAGTCACACATGTAGTCGAGCATCGCGAGATCATGCTCCACGACGATCACGGCTTTTCCAGCCTCCGCGAGCCCTCGAATGACGCGCGCCGCGTTAAGACGTTGGTAGACGTCAAGGTGCGAACTCGGCTCGTCGAAGTAATAGATGTCCGCATCCCGCGCGGCTGCTGCGGCGATCGCTAGGCGTTGGATCTCGCCTCCGCTGAGAAGCTTGATGTTGCGGTCGAGAACTTCGTTCAGCTCAAGTGATTTAGTCAGTTCCCTTGCCACGTTTCGTTCATCCACCTTCGCGAGAAGCTCACCGACCCTCCCTCGAACCACCTTTGGGAGTCCATCGATCGCTTGGGGTTTGTAAGCTGTCTTTATCCGCTCGATTTGGGCGAAGTAGGCCTGTAGCTCGGAACCCTTAAAGAACTCGTTTAGGGCCCTCGGTGTCGCTGCCTCAGGCAAGCCAAAGTTGGGACCAAGTTTTCTTGCCAAAATCTCAAGCGCGGTTGTCTTGCCTGTCCCATTTTGCCCGATGAGCCCCGTGACCTTGCCCGCTCGGGGGATAGGCAACTCATAGAGGGCGAATCCGTTGAGCCCGTAGCGGTGTATGCAGCGCCCCTCGAGTTCTTGGGGTAGGTTGACTATCGAAATCGCGCGAAACGGGCACTTGTGCACGCATATTCCACAGCCCGTGCACAGCTCCTCCGAAATCACGGGTTTACCCGTTTGCTCGTCGATAATCACCGTCTCGTCACCGGTTCTAACTCCCGGGCAGTAGCGGTAACACTCGAGCGAGCACCGTTTGGGCTGGCATGACTCTCTGTCGATGACGGCAATTCTCGGCATTTATTTTCACCATTTCTTACAGTTCCCTCTA
>CAYFPZ010000072.1:0-27783 GCA_964345105.1 Hadarchaeota archaeon (SeqCode) | reverse complement strand
GTTAGCCCTTGAGGCCCTTGCGTTCCTTGGGGTCCTGTTGGTCCTTGAGGCCCTTGTGACCCCTGAATGATGATTGCCGAGACTCCCGCGCCAGCAGCGATTATGGAAATGATTAAGGCGATAATTGCAAATTGGGAAATCGGGACGATTGCCCGTTTTTCTTTCATTTTCCTCCAACACTCCTTGCGTTGTTTTCCGCAAAAGTACATAAAAAACTAGGATAAGCCCATAATAACTTTTTCCTTTTAGCCAAGCATTTATATACTTTTTAGAAATATTTTCAGTATAAAATAGAAAATTTTCAATACAATTTAGAAAAAACCAAATAGATATTTTCAGATTGCGTTACCAGCAATGAATTTTCTTCTAATCTGAGTTGCTTGGTTTTTCACCGATACGTGAAAAACTTAAATTTTCATAATAACTTTTTCAAAAACGAAATCACTCGATCAGAATCTGTGTTTATGTTTTGTAATATTCCTCCAGCCAGTTGATCTTGCCTGGCCTGAGCGAAATCTTACCAGCCAGCGCGTCCAGGAATAGTTTCACCGCAGCGCCGGGCTTTAGTCTCGTGGCGTCGATTTCGTAAACTCTGTTCATACCATGAATCTTGACCGCTTCCCACAAAATTATATCCAGCGCCTCCGCCTCGACATTTTCGCGAGTTTTAGTCTTTGAGTACTTGCGGGCTCGAAGGCGTCGCTCAAGAACCCTCGGTCGGGTGCGGAGGACTACAACGTGGGTGAGGTACCTTTTCGGTAGCATATGAGCAAGTAACCCCTCTACGACGACCGGGCCGCGAGAAGCTCGAACGGCACAGACGAACTCCTTCCGCATTTTTGAAAGATTGGCTATCTTAGTGCCATCAATGTCGAGTCTGTAAATTCTCTTCTTTTCGATTAGTGCGTTGAGATCAATCACTTGGGTGCCGAGTTTTTTCGCTAGCGATCGAGCAAAAACCGACTTTCCCGTCCCCGGGGTGCCGCTAACCGCGATTACCATTCGAGCCATTAGAGTTTCTCCGAGCGGAGGTCGATGATGTTTTTGGTGTCCTTGCCCGTCGAAATTAAGGTGACTGGTACCTTGAGTTCACCTTCGATGCGCTCGATAAACTCTTTCGCATTCGCGGGTAGCTGCCCGTAACTTTTAATTCCCGAGCTTCCCTTGAAAAGCCGGTCGAGGCAAGTTATCGTAAGCTGGGTGGCACCGTTTATCATCACCGAGCGCTTCGCCAGATCGAAGTCGAACGCCCCGATGCGCCTCCGCCGCCCCGTGACCGTGCCGTACTCGACTATGCCCAATCGCTCGGCTTCCTCCATGGCCATCTCGGTCGGAAAAGGCCCCTCACCGACTCGGCTCACGTATGCTTTGAAGATGAGCATGACATCGTCCACTTTAGTCGGGCCCACACCTACATCGGCCGCAAGCGTGCACGCCGATGTGTCCTTGCTTGTGACATAGGGATAGGTGCCGTGAATCAACGAAAGACCAAAGCCCTGCGATCCCTCAATGAGCACGGGTTCGTTCTTTCCTAGGGCTTCGTTAACCTCTTGGGGGACATCGGTGAGAAAGCGTTCGAGTTCGGGGATGTCCTTGGCTAGCTTTGCGACGCGGTTCACCCTTGCCACATTCGCAGGGCCGCAGCCCGTTCCCGTAGTGCCTATCTTGCCCTTTAGGTGAGCTGAGGACCGATCCTGCTCGATGTGTGATGGCTCGATGACTGTGCAGCGCTGGTCCACGCCAACTCTATCGCCAGAATCCGTCAGCTTAACCTCTTTCAGCAAAATCTCGGGGTTTATGAGCACCCCGGGCCCGATGAGCAAGCGTGCCCCTTTGTAAATGAATCCACATGGAAGCTGGCGCAGGCCAAATTTATTATCCAGCGAATATACCGTGTGGCCGGCGTTTGGGCCCACTCCTGCCCGCGCGATGATTTTCGGCTTGTCATTGAGCGCTAGATACGCGACTACCTTTCCTTTTCCTTCATCGCCCCAAAATCCTCCAGCAACGATCATGCACGGCAAACTTCTCACCCCTTGGTTATTATGAGGCACTCGCTTAAATTTTTATTTAATTGCTTATATGAAGTGTGTAAGATAAAAAAGCCACGTAATTTTGACCTAATCATGATTAGCGTGAGCGCACGTGCAAAAATTTCCAACTCATGAGGAGCTATTAAAAACTCTATTTTCACCAAAACCACTAATTTTAAAGCCCATTTAAGGAAAGATTTAAATACTGCCCAAATAAAGGGGAAATTTGCCCCATAAGTGGCTTGAAATAATCGAGGAGGCGGATAAATGGTCGAATTGCCTGTTGCGGCGATAGATCGTATCATCCGAAAATCAGGCGCTAGGCGGGTGAGTGAAAGCGCAGCCGTCGCATTAGCTGAGGTTCTTGAAGAGCGCGCCATCACAATTTCAAACGAAGCAGCTAAACTCGCGGAGCACGCTGGACGAAGAACCGTTCGAGACGTAGACATACGATTGGCCGCAAAAAGAATATAGTTAAATTTTAAATTCTCCACACTCCAATGATGTTGGGGTGTGATTGAGCGAAGCCGAGCCGCGCGTAAGCGAGATGCCTCGTCTCTATAACCTCTTCGACATACCGAAGCTCATGTCGGTGCGAACAGCCACAATGCTTCGCTCAAAAATTGATCTCAGAGAAATTCTCAAGCGCATCCCCCGTGCGCGTAAGATAAAAACATCGAACAAGGAGATTGTGAAATTCGAACTCAACCGGGGCGCTTATCTCTTACTTTTCCCTTCGTACTATGTCGAGGTTCACGCTCCTGATGAAGGAAGAGTTCGTGAGGTCTTGCTAGCATTCAGGGACGAACTTTTCAAAAACGGGCTGATTAAATAGCTGGTTCTAGCATGCGTGAGTTGTTAAAAGGTGCACGAATAGCAGTCAAGACCTGCATGGGTGTCAGGCGGGGAGAAAGTGTCCTCGTAGTCACGGACCCGTCTAGGTTGAAGATTGCCGAAGCCCTCATCAGTGCTGCTCATGCGGCTGGAGCTGAAGCTACGCTCATCTGTATGCAAAAGCTTAGTAGACACGGCGAAGAACCTCCCGAAGTCGTCGCGAGCGCGATGCGCGCCGCTGATGTCGTGCTCGCGCCAACAACTTATTCACTCACCCACACACAAGCGCGACATCAGGCCTGCAAGGCCGGTGCTAGAATTGCCACCATGCCAATGATAACTGAAGATATAATGCGTCGAGGCGCGATGCTCGCCAACTACCGCGAGGTTGACAGGCGGACGAAAAAGGTGGCCGCGCTCTTGAGTAGAGCTTCCGAGGTTGAGGTTAACTCGCCCGCTGGGACGGAACTCAGCCTCAGCCTTAAGGGACGAGAAGCTCACTCCGATACGGGCATTTTTCATCAACCGGGTGATTTTGGAAACTTGCCAGCCGGTGAGGCATTCATCGCGCCAATCGAGGGGACCGCAGAAGGACGGGCGGTTGTGAGTGGAAGCATGGTGGGCTTTCCCCGCGAGACAGTCGAGATAATTATCAAAAAAGGAATGGCTTCCAAGATCTCGGGTGCTCACGCCGCCAAGCTGAAGAAGCTGCTGAAAGCGGTTGGGCCTAAGGCTTATAATTTAGCTGAATTAGGCGTGGGTACAAATCCAAAGGCTCGGCTGATCGGCAACATTATTGAGGATGAGAAGGTACTTGGGACCTGCCACATAGCGCTCGGCGATAATTCAACTTTTGGGGGGCGAGTCAGAGCAGGTATTCACGTCGATGGCATCATCTTGCGCCCGACGGTTAAGTTGGATGGAAAAATTATGATGAAACGAGGAAAGCTTATGGTTTATCCTCGTGTATCTGTCGGGCGCAAAAACTAGGCAACTTAGATGATTGAAATCGACTTTTTTACGTGAAGATAACTTAGAGTTTTCCACCAGCAATTACGTAAGTATACGCAGCCGCCGCGGCATCTCCCGCTCCAACAGTAGATGTGAAACCTCTTGCCCCATAACAGGGAGTGACTACCAGCTCAGCAGCTCCTATCTTGCCACCGTACTTTTTTGTTGCATGCCGGGTCATTTTTAGACCTTTCTCTGAAAAATTTTTTATTTTCATTCGTTTGGTGATTTCCCCAAGAGTTGGGTAAGTGCCTTTCTCAACTCTATAAACCCCTGCAGCTGCCGCGGCAACCTGCGCCCTTTCAAGCATTTTCCGCCCATATTCTGTACTCAGCGTGGCCTGATAATCAAGGGAGTGGAGCCAGACCGTGGATGGCCTTTTAAAGGACTCGAGAATATTGTGCATGGCTTGAAACTCGTCCTTCGTTCTAACTTTGATCGCCCGTGAGACCTGCAACAACTCGTCCTCATTCACCGAAAGAATGTCGAACAGAGAGTAGATTCGACAGAGAAGGTGCCTTTCCTTTTCATCGAATGCGGCTAGCCCCCCTGCCTCCGTGAAAAGAAGAAGGTCGGTCACGTCACGAATTTTTTTGATTATTCCTTCGACCAAGCGAAAATCTCGATTACTTATACCATTTGCGAATAACACATGCCATCCAACTAAGTTCACCATGTTCAGTCTGCCGTACTTATCGAGGATTTGCTTTAGTAAGCTCGGTAGCTTCCGCAGATATGGCCGGAGTTGTTCGATTCTTCGCCCCTGCCCCTCACAGAGAATGTACCTATTCGCCTCTTGAGCCTGTAGAATGAAAGAGGTTGGATTATATCTTTTGAAAGTATGAGCAAAAGAGAGGTCTGCCCCTTTGAAAAACCTTCTAATCTCAAGTGGTAACTTGATAATCTGATTAGGAAAAACCCCTCCCATAAAGATAACGTCTGACCCTAGGGCTTTGAGAGCTGCAACCTCCTGTGCCCCATTTCCACCGAGCTTGCACTTAATGTCTGCGCCCGACTTTCTCGCCCGCCTCACAAGTTCCTGTGCGTCCTTTACCCGCCCATCTATAGACACCTCGTCGCCACTCCCCGCCGCCACCGTTTCGTATCCGTCCTTCACGTACTTGGTAAGACGCCCCTTGTAATCTCGGGCAAATCTCGCGAAGTCACCAAGGCTTGGAAAGGTTACCCACAAATCTAGGGTGGATTCAAGCCCCACCGCTATTGTCGGTCCCATCTCTACCCCTTGAGAATGTATGCGACTTAACAAGAAAAAAGTCTATCCGGATGATGTAATCTGTCCCAAAGCCTAAACTTCTACAACATTTTTAAATCGACGTGCTGAAAAGCTACGCGAGGGGTAATTTGATAGTCATCGCCGGGTCTGCTTCACCCAAGCTCGCGGTGAAGGTCGCAAAGCAGCTCAAGTGCCCAATTGTAAAGCCCGAGTTGAAGCGCTCCCCTCACGGCGAAACTTACGTACGCATTGACACCAAGCTAAAAGGTGCGCATGCTATCGTCGTGCAGTCAACCCCTTATCCCCAGAATGACAATTTGATGGAGCTTTTTTTCTTACTAGGCGCTGCAAAAAATTCGGGTGCTAGACGTGTAACGGCAGTCGTGCCATACCTTGCTTACGCACGGCAAAGCAAACGCTACAAGCCGGGAGAAGCAATAAGTGCGCAAACAATTTGTAAACTCATAGGGCATGGAGCAGATGAACTATTTGTTGTAGATATTCATGATGTTGAAACAATGAAAGACTTCTTGATTCCGGCTCGTGACCTTAATGCCGCACCCATTCTCGGGCAGTACTTCTCTCGTCTTAATTTGAAGCGTCCTCTAATCTTAGGGCCCGATCAAAAAGCGTTTGAGTGTGCACGTCGCGCAGCAGTGGAGCTCGGAGCGGAATCAGACTATCTAACGAAGAAGAGAGTTACCCCAACCAAGGTTATAACACAAACCAAATCTCTTGACGTTGCAGGGCGTGATGTGGTGATAATTGACGACATTATCAGCACGGGCGGCACCATCATCGAGGCTACCAAATCTCTTAAGCAATCTCGTGCACGCAGGATTTATGCTGCTTGCACGCATGCTGTACTAGTTAGCAATGCGCTGAAAAAACTTACCGCCGCAGGCGTGACAAAGGTTATAGCCACGGATACGATTGAGACTCAGGTGAGCGTTGCTTCGGTCGCGCCAGTCATTGCCGAGGCTATTCGAAAATGAGAGGAATAGAAAAAGTTTAATTTAGACTAACTAATTTACTAGGGGTTTAAAAAAATGGCACCGTTCGACGAAAAAAAAGCGCCACATGATGAAAAATTAATAAAGAGGCTAGATGCGATAGCTCTCTCCCTTAGGAGGGATTCTCTTATCATGACGACGAAGGCTTGTTCAGGGCATATAGGCGGATCCCTTTCCGCCGCCGAGATCGTGGCAGCTTTGTATTTTCATCACCTTAGGTATGACCCCAAAAATCCAGAGTGGGAAGATAGGGATCGGTTCATATTGTCCAAGGGTCATGCTTGCCCGGTAATTTATGCAGCATTGGCAAAGGCAGAGTATTTCTCAAAAGAAGAACTGTTGACGTTAAGGAAAATCGGAAGTGTCCTCCAAGGGCACCCTGACATGAGAAGAACACCCGGTATAGAAACGTCTACCGGAACTCTCGGTCAAGGATTATCCATAGGCGAAGGGATGGCTCTAGCAGCTAGGTTAGACGGGAAATCTCATCGGGTGTACGTCCTGCTCGGCGATGGGGAACTCGATGAAGGTCAAGTTTGGGAAGCGGCGATGTCGGCATCACACTACCGGATAGACAACTTGACTGCGATAGTGGATCTCAACTCTCACCAGTTGAGCGGGTTCACCGATAAGGTCATGTCACTCAAACCTGTAGCCGATAAATGGCGGGCATTCGGTTGGCACGTGATCGAGATTGATGGCCACCAGATGGAGCAAATCCTCGACTCGCTCGACGAAGCGGAAAGGATAAAAGGCAAGCCTACTGTGATTATCGCTCACACGAACAAAGGCAAAGGTGTTTCGTTCGTCGAAAAATCTTTCGCCGAGGGGCATTCCAAATATCACGGAATCCCCTTGACCGAATCGGAACTAGCTCAAGCTTTGGAGGAATTACATGAGTGAACGTTTGGAAGCAACTCGAAACGCATATGGGGAGGCGTTAGTCAAACTTGGGCGGACAAACAAAAACGTGGTGGTCTTGGATGCGGACCTCTCACCCTCGACTAAAACTTCCAAGTTTGCTGAAGAATTTCCAGAGCGATTCTTCGATGTGGGGGTAGCTGAGGCAAACTTGATCTCGATGGCTGCTGGGTTTGCCTCTGCGGGAAAGACTGCTTTCGCAAGTACCTTCTCAGTCTTCGGCACGGAAAAAGGGTTGAATCAGTTCAAGCAATCTGCTGCCTACCCCAAGCTCAACGTGAAGCTCGTGGTGACTCACGGGGGAATAAGCGTAGGAGAAGATGGAGTATCTCACTTCTGCATCGAGGATATAGCCGTTATGCGCTCGTTACCTAACGTGACAGTTGTAGTTCCAGCAGATGCTATTGAAACTATAGTTGCGACCAAAGCGATAGCCGAATACGAAGGGCCAGTTTTCATGAGATTGAGTCGTCCCAAAACACCCTTGATTTATGAAGAGGGTTATCGATATGATGGCACCGATTTGACTTTTCAGTTGGGCAAAAGCGTGACTCTAAAAGAGGGTGGGGATGTGACAATCGTGGCCACAGGCCTGATGGTGGCCGAGGCACTAGTTGCAGCGTCCAATTTGGCGAAGGAAGGAATAGATGCCGGCGTGATTAATGTCCACACCATTAAACCCCTTGACCAAGAGGCGATTTTGAGGGCAGCAAGAGAAAGTGGCGCGGTAGTCACGGCCGAGGAGCACAACATCTTAGGAGGGTTGGGTGGGGCAGTGGCGGAGGTGCTCGTGGAGAACACCCCCGTGCCTATGGCAAGGGTGGGCATTAGGAATAGCTTCGGCGAATCAGGACCTTGGAAGGAACTGTTTGCCAAGTATGGTCTGACTTCCTCTGATATCTTAAAGAAGGTAAAAGAGTTAATAAAAAGGAGGGGCTAGATGAGGTTAAAAATAGCGGCATCGTTACTCTTCGCGGACTTCGGCAGGCTAGGGGAAGAAGTTAAAAATGCTGAGAAAGAGGGAGTCGACCTCATTCACTGGGATATCATGGATGGCCACTTCGTGCCGAATATCACCTTCGGGCCAGCGGTGATTCAGTCGCTAAGGGATAAAACCAAGTTACCGTTTAATGCTCATCTCATGATTGAGAAGCCGTACAATTTTATTGAAAAGTTTGCCGAGGTCGGTAGCGATATCATATCTGTTCATGCTGAAGCTTGTGATCATTTGCAGCATACTGTTCGGGATATCAAGGGCTTAGGAGTAAAAGTAGGTGTGGCACTTAATCCTGCAACCCCGCTGAATGTAATTGAATATGTATTGGATGATATTGATTTCGTCCTGATTATGACGGTGAATCCTGGCTTTGGAGGTCAGGAATTCATTCCGGCTGTACTACCAAAGATTCGGGAAGCTAGGCAAATTGTCGAAACGCGCGGATTAAACATCGATATTGGGGTGGATGGAGGCATAAACGAAAAAACAGCACCGCTGGTTGTGAAGGCCGGGGGGAATGTTCTCACAATAGGCTTCGCTATCTATGGCAGAGAACCAAAATTATCTATCCAAAAGCTCAAAGACAGTCTACTCCAAAGAAAAAAAATCTAGGTGTTGTGATGAAAATATTTGTGGATACGGCCAAATTGAGCGAAATCAAGGAAGCTCTTTCATGGGGTATAGTCGACGGAGTGACGACTAACCCCAGCCTGATTAGAAAGGCAGTCGAGGAAGAAAGAGAAGTGAAGGGAAAAGTGAATTTAGAAGATTACGTAGGAAAAATATGTAAAGCAGCAGGAAAAGGAAGACCTGTAAGTTTGGAAGTGCTAAGCCAAAAAACAAGCAAGATGGTTGAGGAAGCTCAAATCTTATACAAGAGATTTAATCCCATTGCTGGAAACGTCCTGATAAAGATACCAATTAACACATGTACTGGACAAGAAGTGACTGATTATGAAGGGTTGAAGGCGATAAAAAAATTGAGCGGAAAGAGAATCCCTACAAATGCGACTTTGGTGATGACTCCCGAGCAGGCGCTTTTGGCGGTGAAAGCGGGGGCCACGTATGTAAGCCCATTTGCCGGAAGGGTGGATGATTACATAAGGAAAAATCTAGGGATTGATTTCAAAAAGAACGATTATTTCGACTTCGAGTTGATGAGGGAAATTTCCGAGGCGAGGCTGGGCGAGTACTTGAAAAATCCAACTGCAGAGAAAATTCCTTCGCTCTACTTAGACGAAAAGATAAAGAAAGCAATTGAGGTTGGAAAGGATAAGGGGATAACTAGTGGGGTAGATTTGGTGAGAAAAATAGTTAACATCTTCAGAAAATATAACATAAAAACAAAGGTGATTGCTGCTAGCATGAGGAACCCCCAACAGGTTAGAGAAGTGGCTGAAACTGGATGCGACATTGCGACTGTACCTTTTGAGGTAATCCGAGAAATGCTCAAACATCCAAAGACGGAAGAAGGTGTCAAGAAATTTTATGCTGATGCGGTTCAAGCGAAGTACGAGGAGTTGTTTATTAAGTCTTAGCAGATATTAGGAGAAATTCTCGGGCTCGTTCGATTTTTGTTATCTTAGCTCTTCTCAAGGCACTTGCATTTGATGAGTAACTTCTCGTTCGCGACGTATCTAAGTTCTATCTCCTTGCCCGAGTGCTCCCGCTTCGCTATATCGATAGTCCTCTTCGCTCCGCCCGCAGAGGTAACGATTTTTCCGTCTACAATCGCTACATGTTTGCCGATATACTTCTTTTTCTCCGCTTCGCTTATCTTTGGAAAATCCTTCTCTACTTCTTTCAACTCGGGCTTTTTCACCTCTACAACTTCTTCCTTCTTTCTTCTTGGAAATCGCAGAAAATGTCGTATCCCTTTCTTTTTTACTTCTGGCTGCCCCCCCTGTGCTGTTTCTTTTTTCTTCCTCAAGAACGAAAAGGATTGAATCTTCTCACCTTCTATTCGGTAATCATTGCTCTTTGGCTCATATAAGATATAAAAATTCTATCTTTTGATAAGGCACTTTGAGTTGCCACGTAATCTACTAGGGAGATTAACTTATCTTTGGTGCCGCCTCGCGCGCCCATCGTGCCCTTAACACGTTCCTCGACCCTTACCAGCTCCTTCTTCCCCAGCTCCCTGAGCGCCTCGTCCAGCTCTCTTTCATTGACCGCTTCGGGATCTCCCCTGGACGCATATAACAACACAAGGTCTTGAATGAGCTCGGACCTCCAGCTCACTCCCTTGTTAATCACGAGAATCCTGAGCACATCCAGCATAGCGTGAGGCAATCCACCTTGCTTCTCGCTGGACAACATTTCCGAAACCAACTTTTCGATGGAGATTTTCATGCAAATCATTTCTATATTTTTGGGGCTTTTTTAACTTTTTGTGATGGGAATTTTAATTCTTTCATTTAGACCTTGAAAGTAACTTTTTAGGCTATCTACGCAACACTCGTCGCCTTACTATTATGTTAAAAGTCACAGCCAAAATTAGTAGTATACCAACAGATATCATGAAATGATATGGGGAGAGACCCAACATAGTAAGCCCTACACTCAGAACCCGAATACACAGCGCCCCCAATATAGCACCTATAATAGATCCAACACCTCCCCAGAGCGAGACCCCCCCTACAACCGCTCCGGCGATCGCCTCGAGGTTCCACGTTTGTGCCGTCCAGGGGGCTGATATATGAATCCGGGTCGCTTGTATGATCCCGGCAAATGCTGACAAAACCCCTACTATTATAAAACAAATTATCTTTACCCTATCCGTGTTTATTCCCATCATCCGCGCTGACTGCTTGTTGCTTCCAGTAGCGAATATCCAATTGCCAAACTTGGTATGCTCAAGCAATATCCACAGAAGTATAGCAACTACTATTAGCCATATAAACTGAATATAGATGGCCCCAATTTTACCAGAGAAGAAGTCAAAGAAAATGGGGGATGTCTCTGCAGGATAATAAGGTACCTCATACCCTCCGGTAATAATAAGCGCTACCCCTCGAAAAGCCCACATCGTCCCCAATGTTGCTATAAGTGAAGATATTCCCAATTTAGTCACAATTATCCCATTTATAAAACCCAAAAAACCACCGAAGCCTAAACCAGCGAGTATTGCTAGGGCTGGATCTACACCATAAGTTGTGTACAAGATGGCCGTGACTGAGGCGGTGAGTGCTAAAGTCGAACCTACTGAGAGGTCAAATTCACCGGAAATTAAGAGTAACCCCATAGCCACTGTAACGATGGCTAGCATGGGCGACATTTCTAGAAAAATGTCAATAACAGCAGGTGAGAGAAACAAATGTCCGGGTGTGATTGCCCAAAATGCTAAGACCATTCCGATCAGAATTATAAGTACACTAAATGATCGGTAGCCGGGGAGTTTGCTTAAGACATGTTTAACTTGGGTTAAAACAGTCATAATAATTTCCCCCATAGATACAAATCGCGAAACATCTATTTTCACCACCATTCGTGTTTATTATTTTCCCGTACGATTTTTAAGGGTAGGGGATTTAAAGATGTGGTTTTAGTTTTTCATTTGTGCGAATTGAGCACATAGTTAAGACTGATAAAGTCCTTTTTATCTCTGATAAGCCTTATTTTAAGTTAGCAATATTTAAATAAAGTAAAATAGAGGATAATCTGTAAAAATTAAGGAGGGATTTATTTAATGGACGAAAAAAGTGGCCAAGGGGCTGCTGTAGTAATAATTGTTGCAATCGTGGCAGCAGTCGTTGCAGGAGCAGCAGCTTGGTTTATGAAGCCGACTCCAGTGGCGCCAGAGATAGCTGAACTGGAGGCAGAAATAAGCGACTTGGAAGCTACGGTAGCTGACCTAGAAGCGCAATTAGCTGAATTTCCGCCTCCCCTCGATACGATAAAAGTAGCCTTTGTATGTCACGGTAATCCTGCAGATGCGTGTTGGATAGCATACCATAATGGTGCGGACGCACTGGCAGAGCGTCTCAGGAATGTTGAGGTGGTCTATAGGTATTCTGTAGAGGACATAGCCTTACAGGTTGATATGATGGGGGAAGAAATCGCTCGCGGCGTTGATGCGATAATTGTATCAATAGCAGATGCAACTGCGCTTGATGAACCAATTCAGGAAGCAAGGGATGCGGGAATCGTTGTGATAGCTTACGATTGTGACGATCCAGAAGGAGCAGATGGCAACGCAAGACAAGCTTTCGTCACAAGCTCCGTAACAGGGGGAGGCTTATGCTACGATACCGGCTATCTGAGGGGTCAGCTTGTAGGAGATTATATGAGTGATCACGGAATCACGGACGCCGATATATTCCGCCCGAACGAGGGCCCAGGAGCAACTTGGTCGGAGGCGGAAAAAGAAGGATTTAGAGATGGTACCGCGGAGAAGGGTTACACCACGGGTGTAGATTACTTCGAGCACGAGATAGAGGCTGGTTACGACGTGGCGATAGCAGAAGAGCGTATAAGGGCATACCTTGTGGCACATCCCGAAACTGATTTACTTGTCCCCGTAGGGGGCTGCACTTCAATTGCAAGTGTTCTAGCGGAGGAAGCCCTTGAAATGGAAGCAGGAGAGTTGCCTATCTGGTCGTGGCCGCACGGTGAGGTGGATGCTCGAGGGATAGAAAGTGGATTAGTCATCGCTGGTGTAACTGACTCGCACTCCAGCGTTGGAGCTGTTGCCCTATATGAAGCAGTTATGGCCGTTCAGTTTGGTGTTGGGCCAGTTGATGTAACCATGCCATTAGTCGTGGTAGACGAAACCAATATTGATGTATGGGGACCAGGTTGGACAGACCTCTTATACTGAAGAGTGTGCAAATTAAATTTTGCACCTCTTTTTTTATTTTTTTTAATTTTAGAATACTAGAATGGAAATTCAGATTTTTTCGCCTTCGTCAAAACACTAAACTTACGCTAGGAACTCCCAGCTAGGGAAATACGCAATAATTGATTACTCATAAATTAACGGTGTTATTCTTTTCATCTTACAAATCGTCTTCAATTCTTCAATGTAATCCCCGTAAACCAAAATCCAGTGGAAACCCTGCCAGTTTTCCAGAATCTGTGAAGCATTATTTACCTTTACTTCTACCTGAGAACGGCAAATCCTTAAATCAGGGGTTCCAACCACTTTTCCTTTTACAATAAGCATCTTATCCAGATCAAAAGAAAATCCCGCCACCGTTACCTCACCCTCCTTGAAGGTCGGCTTTGGCGTAGCTCCATAATTTGACTCATGGTGTGTCCTCACTTGATAAGGAAAGTTTGGTTTATCGAACCCAAGAAGTCTGGTGGGTGAAGTACAATGCGCCAAAATTAGCGTTCCGTCTTTTTCATTCACAGTTGGGTCTTGGAAGAACGCGGGTTTTCCTGAAATATATCGCATGAGGTATTGCAAACCCATAGCTGCAGGGTCTGCTTCGCAGGTTGCCACGATTCCTGAATCGTTGAAAATAGAAAAGGCCATGCAAGGGGTAGCTTTGGTTTTTTCCACCAATTCGCTTAGGCAATTTACGGTGATCCAATCAGCTTCATTTTCCTTAATATATCTCTTTAAAACTAGATAGTAGACCCCGGCACGAAGAAGTTTCTCTTCCGTGGGTTCTACTACCTCTGTACTCCCAGACACAAAATCTTCGATTACTTTTCTCGCTTCGCCCCTTTTATTTTCGTCTTCATAAAATTCCATAAAATCTTTCACAAATTCATCGTAAGTGTAAAATCTCGTATCATGGCCGAACATTTCAATACTTTTTTTAAGAGTGGGCCATCCCCCCAGTTCTGCGTTTATTGGTCCAACGGAGACAAGCCTCGCCGAAGAAATTTTTTCCAATGCATAGATACTTCTTAAGATTGTCTTTAGCTTCTTCTCGTCTTCCTCTACTTGGAAGACTCTATCCACAAGATGATGTCGCTTGAGAAATTGATAAGCGGGAGGTGTAAATAGGGTTCCTGCGTAAATATTTGGCCCAAACTTATCGAATAGGATAGTGTATTTGGAAGCAGCGGTTATCGCGTTTATCAATTTACTGCACATCTCAGGACGGCACCACTCTAGAGGCGAGATTCCTAGGACTATGTTTACAGCTGTGTTTTTCAGTTCCTCAAATTTTTTTAATACATCGTTTAAATTTTGAATTTCTATTTCTGGTAAAAACTCAATTCCTATGCCCTCTTTTTTCAAATCTGAGGCTAGGTTCTCAATTTGTCGGAGAACAACAGATTTTTCCCTTTCATAATCTTCTTTACATCTGACAAAACCCCAATAACCATCTTTTACTGCTTTTTCAGAAAGCCAGTGGTCAGCGGGCTTGCCGATTACTAATCTCAATTTTAAGGCAGAACCCATGAAAATCCGTTTTTTGTTTTATAGTAAATTGGTTTAAACTTTTTTGTGATTAAATTAAACATAAATAGCGCTGATTAATCATTATGGACCGAATCATTAAACAAATACATCTTCTTCGATCTGCCGCTTGATGCTCCGTGCAATTTCAACACCAACATAGGGCACCTTTGCGAGTTCTTGTTCAGTTACCCGTTTGATGTCCGCAAGCTTCCGATAACCCGCCCTGAAGAAGCTCCGCGCCCGCACGCGTCCTACACCCCTAAGTTGCACCAGCTCCAGCAGCTCCTCCTTGACCCCGTAACGTACACGCTCACGCAGCTTTCGGAGGGGCCTCACCGCAGCTCTGGTTTTGAACAGCTTGGCGAGCTCGTGGGCAGCGTAGAGGAGCCACTCAGCCGTGCTCACATTTCTCCGAATGTCGCCGGCCCCCACGCCGAACTTCTCGTGGATGTCATCCTCGCGCGTCTCCTCGAGCCAAGCCTGCAACATCTGCGCTGTCTTCACCTCAGCTAGAAAGAATTCGTATTTGTCGGGTTCGTATTCTTGATCGGGTATGGGCGTCAAGAATTCATCCGAATGCTCTGTGAGGAACAGCTCGAGGTCGGAGTAGTCGTGCCGCCTCAGGTAGAGTCGCCCCATGTCGGGTGTATCGCACACGAGGTGGAGCAGACCGATAGCGGTAGGCTCCTTGGCGGCGATGCCTTTGATACCGTCACGGAGAATGACCGCTGACATCGGGTCAATGTAGAGGCGAGAGACATGCTCGCCGAAAGGGGTTGCGAGTAACAGCTTTTCCTGCGTGCGGATCATCTCTTCCCGTTCGAGGAAATCCAGCACGCGCTCGATGATTCTGGCCACTTCTCCCGTCCCATACTGATAGGAGAAGAAAGTTTGTTCCATGAAATCCAGCAGTCCATCTGCATCGTTCACGTAGCCCGCTGCGATTGAGGCGAGCACGTGGGTTCGGAGCGCAGGTTCGGCAGCTAGCTTAGATGTTATCCGCTCGGGCTCGGCCCGTATGAACTCCTTGAACAGCGCCTCGACTTCGCCTCTCCCTTTCGCAATCACAACCGCTTCACCGTACTTGTCGTATTGGGGTCTTCCAGCGCGACCGCACATCTGGTGGAACTCTAACACGGGGATGAGCTGGAGCCCGTAGGGTTCGACGTAGCGGCGGTAGTCGCGGATGATTGTCCGGCGCGAAGGTAAGTTAATGCCCGCAGCCAATGTCGGAGTCGCGCATACTACTTTTATTAGATTTTTTCTGAACGCGTCTTCCACGGCCTTTCGCTGGGTATGGTGTAACCCGGCGTGGTGAAAAGCCGCACCCTGGCGAACGCAGTCAGCCAGCTGACGGCAAGTTCTCGTGGATTCTCCCAGTGCTTTTTCAATAGTTTTCGCCACGGCGGTCAGCTGCTCGAGTTCTGTGGGTGAAAGAGTTCCCTTAGTATGTCTCGCTAGGAGCGTGGCGGCTGCTTGTGCGGAGCGGCGTGTGCTAACGAAGACCAGTGTTTGCCCCCCTTCCCGGACGGTATCGATGGCAAGCGCCGCGAGTTTGTCTTTGATTTCAACTTTCACCACCCGCTTGCTTCCATCGTCGAACTTTATCTTTTCGCCGTAGTACACGCCTTTCTTCAGGGGAACGGGGCGCCATTCGCTTTTGACGAGCTCCGCTCCTAGCCATTCAGCTATCTCTTCTGCGTTTTTCACGGTAGCGCTAAGCGCTAGTGTTTGGAGCTCAGGATTAACCTGTCGGAGTCGGGCCGTCAAAACTTCGAGCGTGGGCCCACGTCCCGGGTCATCGATTAAGTGAATTTCGTCAAGCACCACAACAGAGATAACATCGGCGAGCCATTTTGCGCGGTGGCGGAGCAGGGAGTCAACTTTCTCGGAGGTCGCGATGAGGATGTCGTAGCGAGCGAGCCTAGGGTCGACAACATCGAAATCACCCGTGCTTATCCCAACTTTCACGCCGAGTGGCTCATACTTTTCCCTAAACTCCTCGTACTTCTCACTCGCCAGCGCTCTAAGCGGGACTATGTAGAGACATTTGCCCTCTTGCCCGAGCACGGACTTGAGCATGCAGAACTCGGCGACGAGCGTCTTGCCGCTAGCGGTCGGGATCGCCAGCACGAGATTTTTTCCATCGAGGGCACCTTTTTTTATCGCGTCCAACTGTGGCGGGTAAAGAGTGGTTATGCCTGATTTTTCAAGCACGCTCGCGATTTGTTCAGGCAGCCCATATTTCTTGCAGAGTTCCTCGACTTCCACCCGCACACCATCAAGAAAATAGCCTTGAACGCAAATTAACTTAGGGGAAGATAATGGATACTTCTTCGGCAGCTTACCAAGAGATTTTGCAAAAAATCTCGAGTGGTGAAATCGCTGACGCACAAGGATTAGCTAGGGCTAAAATCCAAGCTTGTCGAAAGTTTGGATTATCTAAACCGTTCAGAAACTCGGAACTCTTGGCAGCAGCGACTGGCGAACAGAAGGTCAGAGTAATCCAACTGCTCAAGCTGAAGCCAGTACGCTCGATTTCGGGGGTCTCTGTCGTCACGGTGATGCCAAAGCCTTACCCATGCCCGAAGCCCGAGCCCTGCATTTACTGCCCAGGAGGGCCTAGTGCCGGCGTTCCACAGTCATACACAGGAAAAGAACCCGCATCGGCAAGAGCCCTACAAGCAGGTTATGATCCATACAGGCAAGTACGGAGCAGAATCGAGCAGCTTTGGACGATAGGACATGTGGTCGACAAGGTAGAGTTGATAATGTTTGGCGGCACGCTTACTGCTTACCCTCCCGATTATCTGGAGTGGTTCACCGTGCAATGTCTGAACGCGATATCGGGCGCGGACGCTGTCACGATGGAGGAAGCACAGCGAGCGGCCGAGGATGCGCCGATTCGAAACAGCGACATCGCGCTCGAGACTCGTCCCGACTACTGCAAGGAGCCCCACGTTGACTTCATGCTTCGGCTCGGTGCCACGCGAGTCGAGCTGGGGGTGCAAACACTTTATGACGATATCTACAAGCTCGTCAATCGGGGCCATACTGTGGAAGATGTGGCTGAGGCAACACGAATCGCGAAGGATGCTGGTTTTGCGGTAGTACACCATTGTATGCCCAACCTCCCCGGCGCCAGTTACGAGAGAGACTTGGATACATTCAAAACCCTCTTCGAGGATGAACGATTCAAGCCCGATGCCTTGAAAATCTACCCCACACTCGTCATGCCGGGCACAAAGCTCCACGAGCTATGGCGGCGGGGCGAGTACAAGCCATATCCTTTCGAGCAAATTGTGAAACTCATCGCTGAGGTGAAGCGACACGTGCCGAAGTGGGTCAGAATTCAGCGCATCCAGCGAGACATCCCAGTCAACCTGATAGCAGAGGGCGTTAAGCGAGGCGATCTACGAACTTTGATTCAGGAGAAAATGAGAAGAGAGGGGACGCGCTGCCGGTGCGTAAGATGTCGTGAAGTTGGGCATGTTGGGTACAAACTCGGTCGGGAGCCGAAGCCTGAAGACATAGAACTCGTGGTTGAGCGGTATCGCGCTTCAGAAGGCGAGGAACTCTTCCTGTCGTTCGAGGATATTAAACGTGACATCTTGATGGGGCTCCTGAGGTTAAGGGAACCATCTCAAAAGGCGCACAGGCCCGAAATCAAAACTGATAGATCGATGCTCGTGCGAGAGCTGCATGTTTATGGCCCGCTCGTGCAGGTTGGTAAAGAAGCTGGAGCAGGCGAGTGGCAACATCGAGGTTGGGGCGAGCGTTTGCTTCGCGAGGCGGAGGGTATATCTCAAAAAGAGTTCGACGCGAGCAAAGTCGTAGTACTCTCGGGCATAGGGACGCGGAACTATTATCGACGATTTGGCTATAGGCGAGAAGGGCCATATATGGTTAAAAATATCGGTTAATTGTGAGTTGGGTGTAATTAGAAATATCTTTTGCGTCTGCGGTGAATTGTCTGCATGCACTATTTCTCAGGCGTTGATTTCAGGGCGTACAAAAGGGGGGCTTCTGGCACGTTCTTCACTGCGCTGTGTACTATGAAAGTTTCGGTTTCTCTCACGCCTTTCAGCCTGTGGATTCGCTTTACAAGTTTGGTCAGCTCCTTGCCATCCCTGACCAATACTTCCAATATCGCACTATATCTCCCGAATAGACGGTAAAATTCCGTGACTTGATGAAATTGCTTGATCGTTACCTCATTTCTCCGCCTAAGTTCTTCCAGCGGATCCTCGCGTAGGAAAATGTAAGCTTTCGTGCTTAAGCCAAATTTTTCTGGGTTCAGCTTAGCCTTGAAGGAGGCGATAACTCCCTCCGCTTTAAGCTGTTCTATCTTCTTAGCGACGGTCTGCCTTGAGGCTCCTACTTTTTTTGCTATTTTTGTCACTGGCTGTTTGCTATCTTTGATGAGTTGGAGCAGTATTTTTTGGTCTAGTTCCCTCATTTTCTTGCCTTTAACATAATGTTAATAGAAATACTTAAAAGGTTAACTTTTTTAATAAAGAAGAGGTTAAAGCACGTTGGATGCTGAAAAGAGGGAAAAAAATGGTGAGCAAAAAGAATATGGATATGCTCAAAACCAAGTTAGGGGAAAAAAATTACCAGAAACTTATTGGGATAAATAATCCAAATCTTCATCAATTCATTGCTGAGTATGTGGAACTTTGTAATCCCGATGAAATTTTTGTCTGTACCGGCTCGCCAGAGGATATCCAATATATCAGAGAAGAGGCGATAAGGTCCAAGGAGGAAAAAGAACTCGCTATAGAGGGTCACACCTTTCATTTCGAGGGCTATCACGATCAGGCCAGAGACAAGAAAAATACTAAATTTCTTCTACCTAAGGGCGTTGATTTGGGCCCCAACATAAACGTGATAGATAAAGAGGAGGGGCTAAAAGAAATTCGTGCTATTTTAAAAAATATCATGCAGGGGCACAAGTTGTACGTTTTATTCTTTTGTTTAGGGCCAACCAATTCTGAATTTTCCATACCCTCTGTGCAGCTTACCGATTCCAGCTATGTAGCTCACAGCGAAAGTTTGCTTTACAGGCCCGGGTACGAGGAATTCAAAAAATTGGGTGATTCCAAGCGGTTCTTCAAGTTTGTGCATTCTGAAGGGGAACTTGAAAACGGGGTGAGTAAAAATGTTGACAAACGCAGGGTATACATCGATCTCCAAGAAAATGTCGTGTACAGCGCGAATACCCAATACGGCGGCAACACAATAGGACTTAAGAAATTAGCGATGCGTCTGGCAATAAATCTGGCTCTACAAGAAGGTTGGCTAACAGAACACATGTTTATAATGGGGGTACACGGTCCAAAAGGCAGGGTAAGTTATTTCGCAGGAGCATTTCCCTCTCTCTGTGGAAAGACTTCTACATCAATGCTGGAAGGGGAGACGATAGTGGGGGACGATATAGCCTATCTAAGGAAAAAAAGCGGAGAGATACGCGCGGTCAATGTTGAAAAGGGGATATTTGGAATAATCCAAAGCATAAACTCCAAGGATGATCCCATACTATGGAAGGCACTCAATAACCCGGGCGAGATTATTTTTTCAAATGTGCTGGTCACTGAAGAGAAGGATGTTTATTGGATTGGTAAGGATGGTGAAGTCCCGATAAAAGGTATCAATCACTCAGGGGAATGGACCATTGGAAAGAAAGATTCAGGGGGTACTGAAATATCCCCTTCACACAGAAATGCCCGGTTCACGCTTGATTTGAAGCTTTTAGAGAATATTGATCCGGAAATAAACAGTCCCGAAGGTGTCGTGGTGAGGGGGATAATCTACGGGGGGAGAGACTCGGACACTTGGGTACCAGTTGAGGAATCTTTCAATTGGGCGCATGGTGTGATAACCAAAGGCGCGTCGCTGGAGTCAGAAACTACCGCTGCTACCTTGGGTGAAGAAGGTGTAAGAAATTTCAACCCCATGTCAAATCTGGACTTTCTATCCGTACCCATAGGTAGGTACATAGAAAGCCACCTGAATTTCGGCGCTAGCTTGAAGAATCCACCTCTCATCTTTTCTGTGAATTACTTTTTGAAAGGCCCCGATGGAAATTTTATGAATAGTATAGCCGATAAGGCAGTCTGGCTCAAATGGATGGAGTTACGCGCACACAAAGAAGTTGGAGTAATAGAAACACCCACCGGTCTTATACCAAAATATCAAGACCTCAAAAAGCTGTTTAAGGAAGTGCTTGGCCGGAACTACTCAAAGGAAGATTACCTTAAACAATTCATGTTGCGGGTGCCGGAAAATTTGGCCAAGATTGGTAGAATAATGGGAATCTATAAGAAAATCCCAAACACACCACAAATTTTGTTTAAAGTGTTAGAAGAACAAAGACAGAGGCTGAACAAGGCAAGAGAAAAACATGGGGATTACATCTCGCCGGACAAGTTCTGATTTTTTATTGACTTGACGCTGGCTGTGCCGTCAGTGTAGCTGATGATTTGCAAGAGCTATCGATTTAAGCCCCCGCGCATTACCGTAAGCTGATGGGAATGTCCGGATACAGGGGCAGGGCTCAGCGAATTTTGAAGGCAGCCTCCGTGAAAGTGGGGGACCGGATAAAGGTCGAAGACGCCAGCAGGAGCTATGAAGGCGTGCTGATGCCCCGCACCGAACTCGGAGATCCAAATCACCTAGTTCTCAAACTCCCGAGTGGGTACAATTTGGGTGTAAAGATAGGCACTGGCACGAAAATCAAACTGCTCGAGCGTGGAAAACCCCCAAAACTCAGCGTCCCAAAACTCGAACTCAAACCCGACCCCTCCAAACCAAACGTGACGATAATCGGCACGGGCGGGACGATAGCGAGCAGGGTCGATTACCGGACGGGTGCGGTCTTCCCGGCCTTCACACCTGAGGAGATCTACAGCGCGGTTCCCGAGATCGCGGAACTTGCGAACGTCAAGGTCGTGGAGGCCTGCAACGTCTTCAGCGAGCACATGACCCCTGAACTCTGGATTAAGATCGGCAAGGCTATCGCGAAGGATATAAATGGCGGGGCATCCGGCGTGGTGGTCGCCCACGGCACTGACACCATGGGCTACACTGCGGCAGCGCTCAGCTTCATGCTCAAGGGGCTCCACAGGCCAGTCGTGCTAGTGGGGTCCCAGCGCTCCTCGGACAGGCCCAGCAGCGATGCGGCCCTTAACCTGATCTCGGCCGTAACGGTGGCGGGCAAGTCCGATATCGCTGAGGTTTGCGTTGTTATGCACGGTTCAGCGGAGGACGATTTCTGCCTGATCCACCGTGGGACAAAAGTTAGAAAATGCCACACGAGCCGCCGCGACACCTTCATGAGCATCAACGACATCCCGATAGGAAAGGTCAGCAAGCGCGAGCTGAAGCTTTTACGCGATGACTACAACCACGCGAGACCGAAGGGTAAAGTAGAGGTGGATGGAAAATTCGAGCCCAAGGTGGCACTCCTGAAGGTCACGCCGGGGATGCCTTCGAGTGTCATCGAGGGGATGCTTAGGGCGGGGGATAAGGGCATCGTGCTTGAGGGAACTGGGCTGGGACATGTGCCGGAGTCCTTGTTTGATGGGATAAAGCGCGCCGTTGCGAAAGGGGTGCCTGTGGTGATGACCTCGCAGTGCCTATGGGGGCGGGTCGACATGAAGGTCTACTCGACTGGTCGCGACCTGCTCCAGCTGGGCGTGATACCCGGGGAGGACATGCTTCCGGAGACAGCTTATGTGAAACTCATGTTCGCACTCGGCCATGTGAAAAAAATTGAAGAAGTCTCGAAAATTATGCAGAGCAACATTGCCGGCGAGATCACTCCCAGGACCAGACCCGATGTTTTCCTGAAGCCAGCTTTTACCCAAGCTCCGTGAGGGACATGTTCAAAGAGAAACACATCGTGGCAAGCCACAAGAAGACAATTTTGCCCGACCGGCAAGCAACTTGCGCAAAGTTTATAAGACACATTGAGTCCCTCCTTTAAAAGATGGCAATGATGAGTGGTCCGTTTAAATTCTTCACCCATTTCCACCTAGTCAGATTACTCGGGATAAGGGCGAGAAATCCAGTTGAATTACTTGAAGGGCTAAAAAAGGTGCCCACAAGTTCGATATACTACCACACCCACCGTTTCTTAGAAAAACATCACTACCTGTCCCCCGAGCCGCCAAACGATTTCGCGTATTGGTTGTCGAATATCCTTAACCAAAAAGACTTGGGGGAAATGTTTGCCAGCGTGGACATAATGAGCTTCAGGGAAATGGAGGAAGTGCGATTAGAATTTATCAAGATTTTGGAGGAATACATATCCAAAGGAAGACGCATCGCTGACTGTCCGGAAGGCCAGGAATTTAATTTCTCAAGTTGCGTAACGATCATACTGCCCGCATCCTACATAGCCAGTGACCTGAAGGAGTTCGTCGAAGTCTTGGGTAAGATAAGCATCCACTCCATCTACTTCCATATGTTCGAAGCGCCGATGCGCCTCCGGAGGGGCGCAAGCGATTTTGCAACTTGGTTCCGCGGCATTGGAGAGGAAAAACTGGCAGAAGAAATTTCGGAATTGAGCATCTACACGATTACCCTGAATGGGCTCCGCAAAAAACTCATCAATCTGGTGAGCAAATATGCAAAGAATTGATGATTACGCTGCCGTAGTCGGTCAGGCAAAGATCGACGAGCTGTACCTCTTGGCGGAAAAATTGGAGGACAGTGTGATCCAGAACATCAACTCGACGTCTGTGGGCGGCGGAGTCGCGGAGATACTGACTAGGATGGTTCCGCTCATGAAACAGCTCGGGGTGGATGCGAGGTGGGATGTCATAAAGGGCAACGAGAAATTCTTCGGAATTACGAAAAAAATCCACAATGCCTTGCACGGGATGGATGTGGAAATCAAGGGGGAAGACCTAGAATACCTCCGGCAGGTCAACCTCCAAAATGCGGAGGAGATGGAATTCTATGGGGACGTAATGTTCATTCATGACCCACAGCCCATAGCCCTTGTGGAGAAGAAAAGCGGAGATAAAAAGTGGGTCTGGAGATGTCACATCGACCTCTCTGGACCGAAATCCGATATAATGGATTTCTTGAAGTCGTACATTAAGAATTATGACTGTGCAGTTTTCTCGGCCCCGGCTTTTTCCGCGGATCTGAGCATTCCGCAATTTATGATATCTCCTTCGATAGACCCCCTGAGCGATAAAAACAAGGAGTTATCCCAGGAGAGTGTGGACTCGGTGGCTGAACGATTTGGGATAGACAAGGAAAGGCCGATAATAACGCAGATCTCCCGCTTTGACCGTTTGAAGGATCCCATCGGAGTGATCGATGCGTACAGGAAGGTTAAAAGACAGTTCGGCTGCCAGCTCGTTCTCGCTGGCGGCAGTGCCCTAGACGATCCCGAGGGGTTCAAAGTTTACGAGGAAGTGAAATCCGTGGCCGCCGATGACCCGGATATTCACGTCATCTTTCATCCGCCTGCAAGCGACATAGAGATCAACGCCTTGCAAAGGATGTCTACGGTTGTCCTCCAGAAATCTTTGAAAGAGGGTTTTGGCCTGACAGTGGCCGAGGCGCTGTGGAAAGCGAGGCCAGTGGTGGCGTCCGCTGTGGGAGGCATCCCCCTCCAGGTAGTTCACGAATACTCCGGATTTCTCACGTATTCGGTCGAAGGAACCGCGCACTACTTGAGGATGTTGCTAAACGAGCCGGAATATACTAGGACCATCGGGCTGAATGGTAGGAAGCACGTAAAGAACAACTTCCTCATCACTAGGCATATCCGTGACTACCTCGCCCTGTTCATATCGTTGTACCACGAGGACGACATAATTCAATTTTGATTTTTTAAATTATTAGCAGTTTGAATCTTAAGCAGGTTAACCTATTTACCGAAATACTTCATTATCAAAATTGAATGGGCGTTTATATGGGGCCAGACTACGAGGTTGGATAACGATGAAAGTTCAACTTTTGTATATTCTAGATTGTCCTTGGTGTGTACAGACTAAGAAATTAATCAAGGAAAGTTTAGAAGAACTTGGAGTAAAGGCTGAGGTAGAAGAAATTTTAATTGATACAGATGAAAAGGCAAGGAAATATAACTTCGTGGGCTCGCCAACCGTCAGAATAAATGGAAAAGATATACAGGAAGAAGTTAGCAAGGGGCAATGTTTGCCTTGTGAAGAACTCGCTGAACGTGCAAAAGAAAAAACCGAATTTGTCAAACAAGAATGCAGATGTGGGTGCAGGATCTATTTCTATAAAGGAAAACAATATCCCTATCCGCCAAAAGAAATGATTAAAGAAGCCATTAAAAAACTGAATTGATTCGCCACTTTAATTGGTAAGCGTTAGTGGTAATCAAGTTTTATAATCTTCCAAAACCAAATATTAATCGGCGGCGTGTCCGGATGGAGAGGTTAAAACAAAGCGTCCGAATGCGCGGTGAAACCGATAAAGTGCTTTCACCTTTATGGGCGTTCGTTCCGCTCCTATTATTCGCCGCAGCAGCAAGTATTGCAGTTGTAGGATTTTTAATTTGGAGGTGGGAAATGCCTGCAAGAATGACCCTAGCACATGCTGCCTTCATGGCGGTTATTGCCTTGGTGGGCATCACAGGCGCTCTATTGCTACTGATTTTAATTTACAAGCTAATCAAGCGCAGGAATGAACACTTCAAGCGTCATCAACTGCTGGAAGAAGATGTAGTCAAAGCTCTCGCCTCATCGGCCGGGAAAAAAAGAGCCAAAATTGAAGATAAGCTGGCGTCCATTGAGCGAAGCACCAGAGAGGCAAGACTAAGTGAGAAGGAGCAACCAGCATTCTTGTGGGCTATTTTATCTTTTTTCATACCCTTCGTCGCTTTGTATGTCGCCTATTTTCTAATGAGGGATTTTTACCGCCACGAAAAACGTGAGGACTTCTTTCTGGAAGATTTGGAAAAAACCGCTGAACCCATCGTGGCTTTAGAAGTGCCGCGCCGGTTTCACTCGATTCCGGACCGAAACGTAATCCTCTATCTTGTATTGACCATATTGACGGTGGGTATTTTCGGTATCTACTGGCTGTACGCCCTAATAGTCGACCCGAACAGCCATTTCAATCACCAAGTCGCTTGGGAAGACAAACTGCTTTCCTCGCTGCCGAAGTAACCCGCGCTTGAGATAGGTTCGTGAAACAAGAATACACTACTTCAAATTAGGAGACTGACTATTTCGAAGTTCGTCCCCCATTAGACGCAACTATACTAAAAAATCGGGAGTATTAGGGACGGGTGGGTCAACCTATTTACTAAAATACCCCACAGTCAAAAATTGAGGCGGTGATATGGAGCCAGGCTACGAAAAACTCGGTCTCCGCGTCGGGTTTGAGATACATCAGGAACTCAACACTCACAAGCTGTTCTGTAACTGCCCCTCGAGACTGCGCGAGGAGGAACCGTCGCTGAAGGTGAGGCGGAGGCTGCGCCCGACCCAGAGTGAGATGGGGGCGGTGGACCGTGCCGCGCTGGCCGAAGCTCTGAAAGGTAAGGGGTTTGTGTATCAGGTCTACCCAGACAGCACATGTCTCGTGGAGCTGGATGATGAACCACCGCATCCCGTTAACGAGGAAGCGCTCAACATAGCCCTCGAGGCGGCGTTGCTCCTCGGAGCCAAGCCGGTCGACGAGGTTCACACGATGCGCAAGATAGTAATAGACGGTAGCAACACATGCGGTTTCCAGCGTACTGCCCTGGTGGCGCTAGCAGGTGAGATCGAGACCGACGGCAAGAGTTTCAGGATACCAACAATTTGTCTGGAGGAAGACGCTGCTAGGAAGATAGATGAAAATCCAGAGTACGCGAATTACCGGCTGGACAGGCTGGGAATCCCGCTCGTCGAGATCGCCACCGGGCCGGATTTCTCAGACCCCGAGACACCAGCGAAGGCAGCTCTCCATATCGGACAGATTCTGCGGGCCACCGGGAAGGTTAAGCGGGGCATCGGGACGATTCGTCAGGACATAAACATCTCGATCACAGACGGTGCTCGCCAGGAAATCAAGGGAGTGCAGGAACTCTCGCTGATTTCAGAGGTCATCGAGCGAGAGGTGAGGAGACAGCTCGCCCTGCTGGAAATTCGCGATGAATTGAGACGAAGGGGAGCAGGAAAGGTGGAAGGGAAAGGCGTCGACATCACAGAGATTTTTTCCTCTACTAAGTCGAGTGTCGTCCGCAGGGCACTCGGGGCTGGAGGTAGGACACTCGCAGTAAAATTACCCAAGTTCGCGGGTATTCTTGGCAAGGAGCTACAACCGGGACGTAGATTCGGCACGGAACTCGCAGACCACGCAAGACTTTACGGGAAGGTCGGAGGCATTTTCCACACCGATGAGCTGCCAGGATATGGAATTTCGGAGGAAGAGACTGCTAGGTTGAGAAGCACAGTCGAAGCTGCGGATGATGATGCCGTCGTGTTCGTGGTAGGTGATAAAGAGAAAGCAGAGGTTGCGTTAAAAGCCGTTGTGGATAGGATGAACCAAGCGCTCCAAGGTGTACCAGAGGAGACACGCCGAGCCCTGATCGATGGAAACACAGAATTCATGCGCCCGCTGCCGGGTGCAGAGCGCATGTACCCGGAAACGGACATCCCGCCAATTCCAATTACTAGGGATAGATTAAACAGAATAAGAAGAAAACTACCGGAACTCCCTGAACAGAAAGTTAAGCGATTTATCAAAGAATATCACCTGAGTCAGAATTTAGCCAGCCGCATAAGCCTTTCAGAAAATGTTGCCCTATTTGAAGAGATAGTAAAAAAATGTCGTGTAGACCCCACGTTAGTTGCTTCCACTTTAGAAGAAGCACTGGTAAGCCTTCGAAGAGAGGGTGTTCCAGTCGAAAATCTCAATAAGAAGCATTTGGAGCGCACGTTTAAACTCTTCTCGCTCAGGAAAATCACAAAAGAATCAATTCCCCAAATCCTTAGCGCCTTGGCGAGGAAACCACGGGAAAAGGTTGAGAAAATTCTGGATGAACTTAGCCTTAAAGCGATGTCGATAAGTGAGCTTAAGGACCTAGTTTCTGGAATTGTGGATAATAATATTGAGATGATCAGAGAGCAGGGAGAAAAATCGCATAAAAAATTAATGGGCATTGTGATGAAAGAAGTTCGTGGTAAAGCAGACGGTCAACTCGTGAGCAAACTCCTGCAAAAGAAAATCAAACGATGCCTGAGCAAATAGGTTTGTCACCATATTTTGGTTTTTCATTTTTACTTTTTTTTGATTAAAAATCATTTTAAATTAACTTAATTTTACTATTTTTTGCAAAAAATACTAAATTTGGTAAAAAATAACCAAAAAAGTTCTTATAACCGTAATCTTTTTGTGTT
>CAYFPZ010000071.1:0-7523 GCA_964345105.1 Hadarchaeota archaeon (SeqCode) | reverse complement strand
GCCCTGCGTGCGCCGATTGCCCAAGTAAGCCCCCTCGCAACTCCCATGGTCCCAAGAGTCACAAGTAGAGCAGGTATTCTCTTTTTAACAAGTATTCCGTTGAATGACCCAAAAATTAGTCCAGCAAGCAACACTATTATCACTACTGGGAAAAACCCTAGTTCAGTATGCCGCAATAACTGTGCAGCGATCATCGCTGACATAGCGGCAACACTGACAGTTGATAAGTCAATTTCTCCCCCAATCATTGGGATGGTCACAGCCACAGCTAGCACAATTATAATAGCTGATTGGATTAGAATTGTTTTTATATTTCCGGGGGATACGTATAGAGGTTCTACTAATCCAACAACCACTGCAATTATTATTAAAGCAAATAGGAAGGGGTACCTTCTCACCAAATAAAGTAAATAAAATAACGACTGCTTATTTATTTTTCTCATTTAATCTCTACCTAATAGAAAATTTTTTAATATAAAGACTTTATGGATATTCTCCCAACCACCATTGTAAATAAAATTTTTGTGCTAAAATATGCTTAAAAACTAAATAAATTCTGTCCAAAAACTATATAAAGCCTAAAGATTAGAAAAAATGGGCCAGAACAATGGTAAAAATACCTACTATTGCAGTTTTGGCTGTTGTCGTTATAGTATGTGTCGCTGCTGTAGCCATATATTTTGTCACGATACCAGGGGAAGAAGGAGAGGAAGAAGAGGAAGAGGAAGAAGAGGAAGAGGAAGAAGATCATTTGCCTGCGCTTGAATGGGATCCAACGAGATCTTACAATAGAGGTCCACTTGATGTTGAGTCTATGAGCACTGAGCAAATAAAAGCACTATTAACCGAGGAGGAAAAAGAAGCTGTAAGACAGATGAACTTAAAATTAGCATTACAGTGGCAAGCTGCTACAGAGGAAACCTCGATCGCGTTCCAGACAGGAGCCGTGATAGCTGCTGAAGAGCTTGGCATGGAAGTGGTTGCTAATAACTATGCAGAATGGGATCCGTTAACAGAAATAGAGTTGGTTGAAACCGCTATGTTAAAAAACCCAGATTATTTCATTGTTTCAACGGTCGAGCCTGAAGGAACTAAGGCGGTGTGGAGAAAAGTCGCGGATGCGGGGATACCTATCATTGTTATTAGTACTTATTTCCCCGGCTTAGAAGTTCCTGAAGAGATAATAAGCAATTCAACGGATGATTCGAAAGGCACGGGTGTTTGTGCAGGTCATTTGATGGCTCAGGCATTGTATGAAAAATATGGTGAATATAAGGGAAAAGTAGTAACGTTGGACTGGGGTATTGAATTCTTCGTCACGAATCAAAGAGAGGAAGGATTCAGACAAAACATGAAGTTATACCCCAACATTGAAGTTGTTGGCAGAGAAACTTTCCCAGACCCCACTGCGGTTCTCGATACAGCAAAAGCCATTCTCCCGAGGTATCCAGATATAGATGGTATATTTGTAACATGGACTGAACCATGTGCGCTGGATGTGCTCCAAGCAGCGAAGGAGTTAGGTAGAACGGATTTAATAATAACTTCTGTAGACCTCAGCGAAAGGGTTGCTATAGAAATAGCCAGAGCGGAAGGACCTACACTATATGGCGTCGCTGGAGCAGATTCCGCTAATATAGGGGTTAGTGCTGTTTATCTTGTAGCACTCCACGCTCTTGGTAAAGAAGTACCGCAACTCTCGACTATACCCACTATACCTGTGGAACGAAGCAATTTAATTGAAGCTTGGGATGCAGCTTATGGTTCGATTGGCAAACCACTTCCTCCCGAGGTTCCCGATCTCTTAGGCGGGTAGAGGTAAATTTAGATTTTGCCAATATGACCACACTAGGGAACCTAAATCTACTTGCCTTCAGGATTCAAAACATGGTTCTTTTTAGTCTTTATCAACGTCATGCTAACGCGACAAGTTCAAATCGCCTCATAAAGCATTTTCCCTTTTACGATCGTGGCAAGAACTTTGAATTTTGAATCGAGAACTGTAACATTTGCAACACATCCCGGAACCAAACGACCTCGATCTGATAAGTTCAACGCATCTGCGGGATTCAATGTCGCCATCCTAATAGCGTTTTTCAAGTTGAGGTTTAGTTTAGTAACCATATTCTTGATAGCATTGTCCATCGTCAAAGTGCTGCTAGCCAACCTCCCCGTGGCTTTAATTCGGCTAATCCCGTCTTTAACAATTGTTTTTATGCCACCAAATTCGTATTCTCCGTCTGGAAGGCCCGTTTGAGGAGCAGCATCGGTAATAAGAATGATTTTTTTCGGGCCCTTTGCTTTTATTGCCACTTTTATGGCGACTGGGTGAAGGTGGATCATGTCTGCAATTATTTCCGCGTACACGTCTTTTCTTACTAGACAGGCCCCTATTATGCCGGGCTCCCTATGGTGAAAAGGCCTCATTCCGTTGAAAAGATGGTTGCATATGGTTATCCCTGCATCAAAACCAGCAATAGCCTCCTCAAAAGTTGCGTTTGTATGTCCCGCAGCGCCCACTATTCCCAATTCTTTTGCACGCCTGATGTATTCTAGTGCCCCAGGGAGTTCTGGTGCAAGAGTGACTCTTCTAATGTTGCTTTTGGACGCTTTAACCAGTCCCTCTAGCTCACTCACATTTGGATTTCTAGCAAACTCAATGTTCTGGACTCCTGCTTCCCTTCCCTTGCCTACGCAGGGCCCTTCAAGATGTAACCCCAATATCTCCGCACCTTTCTCATTCTTCTCCATCGCGTTTCTCAACATGGTAGATCTACATAACAAGACATCTTGGGGTGCTGTTACCGTTGTAGGCAAAAAAGATGTGACACCATGTCTTAGAATCGATTCAGCAAAATCGATAAAATCCTTCTCTTCTCCAGATGTTGCATCATGACCACCATATCCATGGGTGTGAATATCGATAAAACCTGGAGCGGCTATGGAATCGGTATAATTCAGAACATCTTTATTGCGAGGAATGTTCTCCCAAGAAACTACTTCTTTTATCACGTCTCCTTCGATAAAGATAGCTGCGTTTTCTAATTCTTGTGTCGGTGTTAAGACTTTACCTACTTTCAAAACCACGGAACTCATTTAAACTCCCATCCATTACTTTACAGCTACCTTATTCTCACTTTGTATTGAGCGTTATTGCTCCTGCGTGTAGTACAAGCGTTTTTTTAATAGCCATAATTTCCTCAAAAATCGATTTTTAGGAGGGTAGTTAAGTTAATTTTTGTGCAAAGCTCGTCCGGGCGACTGGTGTTTTAATTACTTGGATGCTAAATTATCGTTGATTACAATGGCAAAATACGTCCCAGATGCGAACATCATCGTCAACGGTTTACTGACGCGGCTGGTTGAGGGTGAGTTGGCTGGAAGCGAGATTGTTGTGGCCAACGCGATTGTCGCCCAGCTCGAACACCAAGCCAAGCTGGGCAAGGACTCGGGCTTGAGCGGGCTCGCGGAGCTCAGACGCCTTCAGGAGTTGGCCGAGCAAGGGAAGATAAAACTGAGTTTCGCGGGAGAACGCCCAAGCGTTGAGCAAATGATGGGCGCGGATTTTGGCACCATCGATGCCGAGGTTCGAGAGATAGCTCGGGCCCAAGACGTGACTCTGCTCACGAGTAATGCCGTGATGGCAGAGGTCGCACGAATAGAAGGACTGAGAACAAAGTACTTCGAGCCCTCGCGCGTGGAGGAGACACCGAAACTCCTGCGCTACTTCGACAAGAACACGATGTCGGTGCACCTTAAGGCACGAGTGCGCCCCATGGCCAAGGTCGGTCGCCCAGGCAATTTTAAAGTCCAAGTCCTAGATGAGAAACCGCTTGAAGAGACAGGGCTTCGTGAGATAGCTCGAGAGATTCTTGAGTTTGCCACGCGCGATCCTGATGGATTCATCGAGTTCGAGCGTGAAGGTGCCAGCATGATACAGTTCCGCGAATACCGCATCGCCATTACTCGCCCTCCGTTCAGCGATGGGTTTGAAATCACTGCCGTCCGACCAGTTGTATGGGTGAGGCTCGAGGACTACCGATTGTCGGATAAACTGAAGGAGCGTCTGCGAGAACGCGCGGAAGGAGTGCTCATCTCGGGTCCGCCTGGCGCGGGTAAGACAACTTTTGCTCAAGCGTTGGCCGAGTTCTATCGCCTGCAAAGAAAAATAGTCAAAACGATGGAATCTCCTCGCGACCTCCAAGTAAGCGATGAAATCACGCAATATACTGCTCTCGATGGTGACATGGCGAAAACCGCAGACCTGCTACTTCTCGTGCGCCCAGATTACACGATTTACGACGAGCTACGAAAGACGAGTGATTTCCAGATATTTACTGACATGCGCTTGGCTGGAGTGGGCATGGTAGGTGTGGTGCATTCAACGCGGGCAATCGACGCCGTGCAAAGATTAATCGGTCGGGTGGAGCTCGGAATGATTCCCATGATCGTCGACACCGTGATTTTCATCAAAGACGGCGAAATTCGGGAGGTCTATTCGCTGAGGTTCATGGTCAGAGTTCCTTACGGCATGACGGAAGCAGACCTAGCGAGGCCGCTGATCGAGGTATTGGACTTCGAGACGGGCGAGCCGCGCTACGAGATATATACATTTGGTGAGCAGGTCGTCGTTTCCGACCTCCGAGGGCAGATGCGTCCGAGGTTCCGAAGAAAACCGAGACGAAGATGGAGATAAACTAAACTTCCTTGTTATTACTCTTGAGGCATGAACTGACGCTGGAGAATAACGATTTCCTTGCTGTCCTTAGCACGGGCATAAGCTTCGAGCGGCTCGCGGTTTAGCTCGAGAAAAGTTGGCCCCCACTTGAACTTGTTGAGGATTTCTTCCGCACGGGTTTTATCGCCTAGAATTACTAAGGCCGCCGCGAGTGCTTCGGCAGTGCTCAGCGTGGTAGGGCGCCCGTAGTGGGTGGGGTTGGTGGCGACTAGATAGGGCAAGGCCCGAGGCACCATTCGCGCTCGGATGCGGGAAATTTGTTCGATTTGCTTCCAAGAGCAGTCGAGCGCCACTAATCCGTGCTTTCTCGCAATCTCGGCGTCCTCTCCAGAGAGCGCTCGCTCCGCAAATGGATCAAGCAAAATTGCGCTTTGCGGCAACTCTTGGGGCTGAAAGACCATCTTAATTTTTTCGAATCGATGTAAGCGCATCGCAGTGCACTTTTTCGGGTCGCATTCCCGAGCGTTGTATACAACTAGTTCCATCGGCCTCAGTTATAACTGAGTTTGGTAAACTTTTAAGTCATGATTGAACAAGGCGGGTTGGGTACACCATGACTCAGCAAGTACTTTCCAATGCGACAATCTTTGATGGAGCGGAGCTCGAGGCCATCCGCGGCTATCTAGTGATCCGTGATGGCAAGATAAAAAAAATTTCAGAAGGCTCCCCCCCGGGGCGGGCAACTGATCTAAAACGGGGGTTCATTTTACCACCTTTTGTGAACGCGCATACCCACGTCGCAGATTCCGTTGCTAAGGAACTCTATCTCGGCAGAACACAACAGGAAGTTGTCGGTCCGGGTGGGGAGAAATTTCGTGCTCTGGATTCACATTCGCGTAGTGAGTTGCTTACATCAGTTCGCGCAACGCTTCAGGACATGTTCCGCACAGGAACCCTAGCCCACTGTGATTTCAGGGAGGGTGGTGTGAAAGGAGTTAAGCTCCTTAGAGAGGCATCGCACAAAGTGGTAAAATCAATTATCATGGGTCGCTTTTCCACACTCGAAGAACTAAACGGTGTTTTAAAAAAATCGGATGGGATTGGTTTGCCTTCGCTCAACGCTTTTGATGCGAAAGTACTTCAATTAATCGCTAATCAAACTAGGCAGGCGAAGAAACTTCTCTCGGTTCATGTTGCCGAGTTAGCGCCTACCCTAGACGAAGTCGAGCGAGCACTTGAACTTCGTCCATCTTTTATCGTCCATGCGACCCACGCGAACGAGGAAGATTTCGTGTCTTTACAAAAGAATGATGTCCCCGTTGTTTTTTGCCCAAGGGCGAACAGCTTGCTGAGTGTCGGCCCGCCCTCTATTCACCTCGCAATCGCAAACAAAGTTCGTTTTTACCTTGGAACGGATAACGCGATGGTTTGCCAGCCAAACATGTTTGAGGAAATCTCGTTCTCTTGGGCTTGCCTGCGCCGAGCCGATCCAAAGGCGGGAGGCGAGGAGGCGCGCAAGCTTCTGCAGGCCGCGACAATTGGACCCCTAAAGCTTTTCAATTTACCGTGGGGACCCGTTGAGGAGGAGGGGATCGCGACGTTCATGGTGCTCACTCGTGGAAATAATCTCACGAATCTCACCAACTTGTATGCAGGATTGATTAATCGGGCCAGATCAGACAACATCCGAGCGATTTACATGCGCGGCAAAATTTTATAAGCTTGGGAATCAACCAAAAATTGGTGTTTTAAAAGAGTTAACTAGCGCAGTGAATGGTGGATGGAAAAACATGCAGGTCAAAGATGTGATGACCAAAGAGGTTAAGTGGGTGGAGGTGCCCGGTGCCCGAGCGGAGGCCCTCGATCTCTTAAGGAAAATAGGTACAAACGCTGTTCCTGTGGTAAAGCGGGGGACCAATGAACTCGTTGGGATGGTGACGCTCCGCAAGTTGTTCGAGAAATCCGATGAAAATCAACTCGCGATGCTTGTAGACCGTGACGTTCCTATCATTGCGACGAGTGATAAGCTTGAAGAAGCAGCAAATCGTTTGCTTACGGCTCACGTCCGCAAGCTGCCTGTATTAAAAAACGAAAAACTCGTCGGGATTATCACGGTTAGGGACATCGTTTACCGCGCAATCACCGAGATGAATTTGGAGCGCCCAGCATCGGATTTTATGCGCCCTCACGTTATCGCTGTCTGGGATGGAACCCCGCTCAAGGCTGCAGTGGAGATTATGGACCTATCCGGCTTCCGAGCCTTGCCCACGATCGACGAGAGTGGCAACCTAGTTGGAATCATCGATGACACAGATATCCTCAAGGTGAGTGAGGTCGAGACCGAGTCGAAAATAAGCCAGATGACAGGGCGAAGCGAGGGCGATAGCTGGACGTGGGACAGTGAAAACCGAATCTACATCACCAAGCAGGAATTGAAGGTTCCGAATAAGCTCGTGCGGGACGTGATGACGAAGGAGCTCTTAACGATAACCCGCAAGACTTCTGTTAGTAGGACAGCACAACTTATGAAGCAGCACAAAATTGAGCAGACTCCAGTTTTGTCCGGGGAGGGCAAGTTTATCGGCATCGTGCAAGATGTCGACCTGCTCCGAGCTTTATAGAACCGTCGCGGGGGGATTCCCCCACTTTTCGATTATGAATGGAATTTTTACCCGATAAAAGCAAAAAAGCTTAAACTGTTTCTTGACCTGTATAAAAATGTGCGGGGATAACTCAACCTGGGAGAGTGTCGGTCCGTCGTTGAGACTATCTCACGCGGGGCAAAACTGAAGACACCCAGTCGGGCATCCGAATGTTGGGGGTTCAAATCCCCCTCCCCGCACCA
>CAYFPZ010000070.1:0-5095 GCA_964345105.1 Hadarchaeota archaeon (SeqCode) | reverse complement strand
GAACAAGTTTCCAATGCCCAGCTTGGTGCCCACTCGTTGCCGTATTGCGCTGTCCTCCTTAGGGCGGCTTTGGAGGCTCCACCTACCCATATCGGAGGATAGGGCTTCTGAACACACGGCGGGCTGCAAACTTCTTTGAATGTAAAGAATTTTCCTCTGTACTCATTGATCGCAGGCTCCGTCCACAGCTTTATTATTATATCAAGGGATTCATCGGTTCTTTTCCCCCGTTCTTTGAATGGTATCCCAAATTTTTCGAATTCAGAAGGTACCCACCCTGTTCCCACTCCTAGGATGAAACGTCCATTGGATATGATGTCCAAGCTTGAACCGATGTCAGCGATATGTTTGGGGTGAAGAAAGGGTATCTGCAAAACATCAGTGCCAAGCTTAACATGCTCGGTATGAGAAGCGATAGCAGTCATATAGGGTATTACATGGATCCTGTTTCGATCAAATCTTCCAAAGAATTCTGGAAAAGCCAGATAGTGAAGACCGGCATCGTCGGCCCTTTTGGCTATCCCCATGTACTCTTTAAAAATTTCATGATTTACTTTCTCGGCTTTTATACGAATTTGGTAACCTAGCTTTTTTTCTGTCATAGTTACAAACTCGGCAGCACTTCTTTCTCCACTCTATCCCACTGGGTCTTCGAATCCGTACCCATAGGATAAATAATTACAAGGTAGGCTCCAGTCTTGTAAATCTCTTCAAACTTCTCGATCACGTCCTCCGCATTTCCAACAGCTGCGTGTTTCATTTTCATTTCAAACGAGCCTCCTCCTTGAGTGCGTCCCTGCCTAACACCCCAGAAATGTCGCGCCTCTTCTATGGCCTTTTCCCTGTCTGGGTTGATGTTAACGTTAATTCTCAGGTTAAATCCAACTTCTTTCGGTCCCCTAGGTGGTCGCCCAAGCACGAGCTCTCTATTAAATTTCTTGCAATATTCTCTCAATTTCTCTAACCTCTTATCCCAAGTAAACGGTTCTTTTACGCCCATCAAAGTGGGAGCTTCCTCTGATAACCCCGGGAACCACCAAGCAGGTACCCACTCATTCCCGTACTGCGCAGTCCTCCTGAGCGCGGCATCAGATCCACCTCCGACCCAAATCGGAGGATGAGGTTTCTGAATGCATGGGGGGCTGCAGACATTTTTGAGTGTGAAGAATTTTCCCCTGTAATCGTAGACCGCGGGCTCTGTCCACATCTTCCTTACTATATCGAGCGTTTCGTCACATCTCTTTCCTCGCTCTTTCCACGGAACGCCAAAATTTTCATACTCGTCTGTAAAACCCCCTATTCCCACTCCTAGGACGAAACGTCCGCCGGACATGATGTCCAAACTTGCGGAGATATCAGCGATGTGTATGGGGTGTAAAAGTGGTACCTCCAAAACATCAGAACCAAAATATGCATGCTCCGTTTGAGTGGCAATAGCGGCCATGTAAGGCAATGAATGGAGCCTTCTTGTATCAAACCTCGCAAAGAATTCAGGAATAGCCAGATAATAAATACCAGCGGCGTCGGCTCTTCTGGCTATTTCCATGTATTCTCTAAAAACTTTATAATCTACCTTTTCCGCTTTTACGCGGACATTATAACCTAACTTTTTTTCCGACATATTACAAACTCGGCAGCACTTCTTTCTCTATCCTATCCCATTGGGTTTTTGAATCTGTAGATAGGGGATAGAGTATTACTAGGTAGGCCCCAAGCTTGTAGGCCTCATCAATCTTCTCAATTACATCTTCCGCCTTTCCGACGGCCGAGTACTTCAGTTTCATTTCGAGTGAGCCGCCTCCTTGGGTACGCGCTTTCCTAACGTCTACCCAGAAGTGTTTTAATTCCTCTACGGCTTTCTCCCTGTCGGGGTTAACATTAAAGTTCAAGGTCATGTTGAATCCGACTTCCTTTGGGTCTTTGGGCGGTCGTCCGATCACTAATTCCCTTCCAAATTTCCCGCAGTACTCCTTCAACTTTCCTAGGGCCCACTCCCAACTCCATCCTTTTTGAAGACCATGCACCTTTTTAGCATCCCACTTCTTTCCCAGTGCGATTAGCTGGCTCTCCTCCGCTTGTCCAGGGAACACCCATCCTGGCGTCCACTCGCTACCGTACTGTGCTGTTCTCCTTAGAGCGGCCTCAGAGCCTCCTCCAACCCATATCGGCAGGTGGGGCTTCTGAACACATGGGGGGCTGCACTCGTCCTTGATCTTAAAGTATCTCCCCTCATAGGTGACCAAGGTGTCACTAGGCGCTGTCCAAAATTTCCTCATTATCTCAAGGGACTCATCAAGTCTTTTTCCTCTCTCATTCCAAGGAACCCCGAATACTTCATATTCATACGGCTGAAATCCTACCCCTACCCCGAGGATGAATCGTCCATTGGACATGATGTCTAGGCTTGCACCAATGTCGGCAACATGTTTTGGATGGAAAAGGGGCACTTCGAGAACGTGGGGACCGAACTTTACGTGTTCTGTGACGTTGGCGATGGCGCCCATGTAAGGAACACAGTGAATCCTAGCCGGATCACGTCTCGCAAAGAACTCGGGGATAGCTAGGTAATATACGCCGGCATTATCAGCCCTCCTCGCTATCTCAACATACTCTTTAAAAATTTCATGATTTACTTTTTCGGCTTTTACCCGAACATTGTAACCTAATTTTTTTTCCGCCATTTGTTCGCACCGTTTTCAATTTTTTCACGAGTTTAAGAGATTGAAATTAAAATTTACAAACTCGGAAGCACCTCCTTCTCTATTCTATCCCACTGGGCCCTCGAATCCGTACTCATGGGATAAAGCGTTACACAGTAGGCTCCGGTCTTGTAAATCTCTTCAAGCTTCTCGAGTACATCATCCGCATTTCCAATGGCTGCTTGTTTCAATTTCATATCGAATGAACCGGCTCCTTGAGTTCGCCCCGCCCTAACGTCCACCCAGAAGTGTCGCATCTCCTCCATGGCCTTCTCCCTGTCTGGGTTAATGTTGACGTTGATTCTCTGGTTAAATCCGACTTCTTTCGGTCCTTTGGGTGGTCGTCCAATCACGAGCTCTCTATTAAATTTCTTGCAATATTCTCTCAATTTATCTAAGCTCTTTTCCCACGTAAACGGTACCCCAGTTTTTTCCTCTACCAACCCCGGCATCCACCAGGTTGGCACCCACTCGTTGCCGTACTGTGCAGTCCTCCTGATGGCGGCATCAGACCCTCCTCCGACCCATATTGGAGGATGCGGTTTCTGAATGCACGGGGGACTGCAGACATTTTTGAGAGTAAAGAATTTTCCCCTGTAATCGTAAATCGCGGGCTCTGTCCACAACTTCTTCATTATGTCGAGGGCTTCATCGAGCCTCTTTCCACGTTCCTTCCAAGGAAGCTGAAAGTTGTCATATTCAGATGGCCAAAACCCCAGCCCTACCCCTAGGGTGAAACGTCCGTTTGACATTATGTCCAAACTTGCGGTGATATCAGCGACATGTATGGGGTGGAGAAGGGGTACTTCCATCACATCAGGCCCAAATCTTGCATGCTCCGTTTGAGTGGCAATAGCGGCCATGTAAGGCACTGAATGGAGTCTTTTTGGATCAAACCTCGCAAAAAATTCCGGAATAGCCAAATAGTAAATACCAGCTGCGTCGGCTCTTTTGGCTATCTCCATGTACTCCTTAAAAACTTCGTAGTTCACTTTTTCGGCTTTTACACGAACATTGTAACCTAGTTTTTTTTCTGCCATCAATTTGAATAAAGGGAAAAACTATTTAAAATTATCTGTTTATTTTGTGTCATTTTTATATTAAATACCTAAAGCACCTAAAAAAGTGAGGAATCAAATGGAAAAGACCATCGTGCTAATCGGGACGCTCGACACAAAGGGGGCGGAATACCAATACATCCGGGACAGGATCGTGGAGCAAGGCTGTCGAGTAATTGTGGTGGATGTCGGGCTACTGGGGAAGCCGCTATTCCAACCGGACATCACCCGCGAGCAAGTGGCCAAGGCTGCAGGGCGTAGCATTGAAGAAGTGGCCTCGAGAATTGAAGGAGAAGGCATACAGATGATGAGCAGGGGCGCGGCGAAGATTGTTCAGGAACTCCACCGGTCGGGAAAACTTGACGGAATCTTATCCTTGGGCGGGACGATGGGGACTTTTGCTGGCACAGCCGTCATGAGAACCCTGCCCCTAGGCGTGCCCAAGGTTATGGTCTCCACCCATGCCTCAGGCGACACCAGCCCCTACGTGGGCACCAAAGACATAGTGATGATCCCTTCCATGGCCGACATCATAGGCCTGAATCGGATAACCAAAAATGTGCTGACCATGGCCGCCGGCGCCGTCGTGGGCATGGTCAAGGTCGCTCCGGGCCCCGTGTCCTCTGATAAGCCACTCATCGGACTTACCATTCATGGAGATTTGATGCCCTGCGCCAATTTTGTTACGGAGTTGCTCGGACAAAGGGGCTACGAGGTAGTCTTCTTCCACGCCGTTGGCATCGGCGGTAAAACGCTTGAGGAATGGGTTGAGCAAGGGCTGATCGACGGGGTATTTGACCTGGGGACCACCGAGGTCCTACAAAATATTTTCGGTGGCCTCTATGATTCTGGACCGACGAGACTGGAAGCAGCCGGCGCGAGGGGCATCCCGCAGCTGGTGGCGCCGGGCAAGACCGACACAATCACCTTCGATACGACCCACGGAATACCCGAGCGCTTCAGAAGTCGGGAACTCTATCTGCATACCCCCGTTCGGGTCGGGACCTCAACAACCAAGGAAGAGAGAGCCCAGCTGGGGAAGGTGATGGCCGAAAAACTGAACAAAGCCACTGGCCCCACTGCGGTGATCATCCCCCAAAAGGGCTTTTCCGGTGGTGACAAAGAGGGCAGTTATATGTATGATCCTGAGGCAGATTTAGCCCTTATCAATGCCTTGAAAAAGAACCTCAAGCCGGAAATCAGACTCGTGGAAGTGGACGCCCATATCAACGACAGGCTGTTCGCCGAAAAGGCCGCAACATTACTCGACGAATTAATGCACGAAGCCCGGCGCTAAGTTGTCCCGGTCTAAAAAATGAGGCTCGATTTAGATCACAG
>CAYFPZ010000069.1:0-3140 GCA_964345105.1 Hadarchaeota archaeon (SeqCode) | reverse complement strand
TCTATCATGCGTTCGGTCACCGTCGCGCGGGCCTTTTTCAGCTCCCCGGCCCTGAGCAGGCGGCGGATCGACTCAACCTTCTCGATCTCGATGCCGTGACGCTCGAGCGATGCGCGGGGGGCGGACGAAGTCACGAACGAAACCACTCCACGAACTACTTCCCTCGCTCTCTTCACATCGTTCCCGACTGACACAGCTAGATACGCGACGAAATCGAATGTTTTAGATGCTCTCCCGCTCGAGCGCAGTCCCCTCTCGATGTATCTGATGGATTCTTGGATGTCGTCTGGGTGCGAGGCGTTGATGAGGGCTCCATCGGCGACCGAACCCGCGAGCTCGAGCATGCGCCGCCGCCGCCCGCCGATGTAGATGGGAATCTTGTCCGCTGGCTTAAACCTGAGTCCCGCATTCCTGCACGAGAAGAGCTCCCCCTCGAAGCTCAAGCGGTTCCCGGCGAGGAGTTCGCGCACGATGTGGGTGGCCTCCCGTACCGCCGTGACGGGCTTCCGTTGTTCTATCCCAACCGTCGCGAGGAAGAACGGGTCACCCGCGGAAATCCCCAGCAGCGTTCGCCCGCGTGAAATTTCGTTGAGGGTCGCGACGGCAGCTGCGGTCACGGTGGGGTGAACTAGGTAGGGGTTCGTCACGCCCGGGCCCAGCTTCACCCGGCTTGTCTTGAGCGCGAGTTGGGTGAGCACAGGGTAGATGTAGCGGTTGTGGTAGTGGTCGCAGACCCAGATCTGCTCGAAGCCGGAGCGCTCGACCAATCTGGCCAGCCTGACTAGGACGTCCAGCTTCAGGTAAGGAACGAATTCAACACCGAATTTCATCTCGACCCTCTTCGGATTTAAGGCAGCGTGGCTAAAATACTCCTCGGTGCTTTAGGTGCAGCTCATTGCGCTCAAGGGATTGCCACTAGTGAAAAAGGGCGATGAGGTAGGGAGACTCATCGTGGACGCGGCGCAAAAACAGGGGGTTCGCCTGGAGGACGGAGATGTCATCGTCGTCGCGCAGACGATAGTTTCAAAGGCGGAGGGGAATGTTGTCGACCTGCGCGGGGTAAAGCCGAGCAAAAAGGCCGAACAGATAGCGGCACGACTCGATAAGGATCCACGCGAGGTCGAGGTAATTTTGCAGCAATCCAGTGAGATCGTGAGGCTTGGGCACGTGATAATTTCTCGCACCAAGCACGGCTTCGTCTGCGCAAATGCCGGCGTCGACCACTCGAATGTCGACCCGGAGCATGTAACGACTCTACCCGACGACCCCGATGCGAGCGCTGCCAGAATTCGGGATTTCATCAAACGCAAACTTGGTGCGGAGGTCTCGGTAATCATATCCGATACTCAGGGGCGGACCTTCAGAATGGGCTGTGTCGGCGTTGCTATTGGCGTCGCGGGGATGAGTCCACTCCTCGACCTGCGGGGCAAGCGAGACCTCCACGGCAAGGAGCTCCTCGTGACGATAACCTCCCCCGCCGATTCTTTGGCTGCGGCAGCGGTTTCAGTCATGGGGGAGGCAAGCGAGGGCACCCCTGTGGTAGTAGTTAAGGGGGCAATCTACGAGCGAGGAAAAGGAAACGCGAAGGAGCTCGTGATGCCGCCGGAGCGAGATCTCTTCAGGTAACCTTGGATATTTTTTACTATTTTTCAAAATCGCGTTTCGTTTTATCTTTAAACCTAAAGACAACATAGAATCCTCAAGAGAGCTTGGAGGTTTTAGGGCGGGAGTGATGATTCAATGATCGCTGTGCTTTCCGGCGGCACTGGCACGCCTAAACTGTTGCAAGGGCTAGCGCGCTTGGTCGGAATGGGGAAACTTTCGGTCATCGTCAACACCGCGGAGGACATCGAAGTATCGGGACTCAACGTTTCTCCCGACATCGATACAGTGATGTATACGCTGGCGGGCATCGTGAATGAGGAGACCTGGTACGGTATTCGCGGGGACACCTTCACGTGCCACGAGATGCTGAAGCAGCTGGGCGAGCCCGAGCTTCTCAGGATAGGCGACCGGGATCGGGCGGTGAAGCTTCGGCGGACGCTGGCTTTGAAGCAAGGGAGGCCACTCTCCGAAGTTACCCAAGATATCTGCTATCAACTCGGGGTGCGGGCGAGCGTGCTCCCCATGTCGGACTATCGCGTTCAAACGCGCGTTGATACTGAAGCGGGCCCGATGTCGTTTCACGAGTTCTGGGTCCGAAGGCGCGCTGCCGACAGGGTCAAGAATGTGAGCTTCGAAGGGGTGGAAGAGGCGAGGCCAGCGCCCGGAGTGCTCGAGGCGATTAAAACAGCGAATTTAATTATAATCGGCCCCAGCAACCCCGTGACGAGCATAGGATCCATCCTGGCGATCGAGGATATCCGGGAGGAGATTATCAGGAACAGGGAGCGCGTGGTGGCGGTGAGCCCGATCGTGGGCGGCGCTGCGGTCAGCGGTCCGGCAGGGGAGCTGATGAGGGGTTTGGGCTACAAGGTGAACCCTCTCGGCGTGGCTAGAATGTACCGGGGCATAATAGGCACTCTGGTTCTCGACTGGAGCGACAGGTCGCGCGCGCGGGCGGTTGAGGAGTTCGGGGTTAGCGCCGCGTTCGCAGATTTACTCATGCCGAATGTCGCCGCGAGGGTAAGGCTCGCGCGCGAGGTGCTGGAGATTGCGGGTTTTTCGCGTTAAGTCTCCACTTGACATACCAGTCGATTCAGCTGAAGGTTAGGTTGGCAATTTCACACGTGCGCAATTTTCACGCCTCGCAGAGTTGACACCCCTGTCAACACACCTGTTGGCAAAAAACTAAGGTATAGCTCCAATTTGGAAATATCTCAAGTTCTAAAATATAGCTTTTTAACGTTATACGAGTTTTCAAGTTGAGGATTGGAGGCTGAGAGTTTGGAGGCGTGGCGGAGAGCTTGGACTATTTTACTCTCAATTCTGCTCGTCTTCATGCTCTTGTTCGCTTCATCGCCTCTAACTTCGGCAGATAACATGCAACGCGATTACGTCAAGTACGTGATTCAGGTCGAGCGCTCGACGGTAATCGAGGGGTTCGTCGTCGATAACAACGGCGAGGGAATTGAAAACGCGAGCATCACCGGCTGGGCCCACTCCGATATAATTCAGATTGATGTCAAGACCGATGAAAA
>CAYFPZ010000068.1:0-2869 GCA_964345105.1 Hadarchaeota archaeon (SeqCode) | reverse complement strand
CTCATGTGGCAGGAGCTTTTGCTCTGATTAAAGAAAAAATACCATTTTCTTTAGATCAAATAAAGGCCATTTTGGAAGCAAGGGCCTTAGACTTAGGTCCGTCAGGTAAAGATACAAGATTTGGCCATGGAAGATTGAACCTTATGAGATAAGAGTCATTGTTTTTTTCGCTTTGTCTCGACTACCAATGATGTCGCGTAAACAAGATTATGTAAACTTTCCATATGGGGTAGGCTTCTTTGAAAATAATTTCCCGTAGTTATGCGAAATTTACGGGATAAAATACCAATAAAACGGCTGTTTTTTCCTTAAGGGCGTACAGATTAGGCTATATAATCGTATGAAATGGGAAATTAAAATTATGCCTTTTTATGAAAATTACGATAAATTGATGTTAAAGATCTTCGATTGTGCCTCCCTTTCCGAGCTGCGCTAACCAACACAAGAGCTGGCAAGCGGTGTCAAATCAAGTTTATTTTGGCCTTGAAAAAAATAGCGTGAAACAGTTAATTTCACTTCGGTTTTTTTGCGGATCTTCAGTCGAACAAGCCTATTCTTGGCGTCTTCAACCTCAGCTATCCCCAGATCGGTATTCTTCCGGAAGTCGAAGATTTTCTGGTGATGTCTTATTACTTTTTGTCTTTCTGATAAATCAGCATTCTCTTCATTAACTCATACAATTTTATATTTTCCATCCCAGTTTTGTTCCCGATATTAAAAATTACATCCACCCCATTGCTGTTATCTACCGTTCCCAGGAAAATCTTCGGAGTTTTCACTACAAGCTTGCCTTTACCGAAGTACAACTTCACCACCAGCCCTCGTCTCACATAACTGAAGTAATCAGCGTCATGAAGTTTGAAAGCCATAAATGGCACCTCAAAAAGCTTGATTCCGTCAAAGGTCATGGATATAACTTCGGTATCTTGAGGAAGTGCTGCGTCGAAGGTAGCTCGCACATATACCTTTCCTCCTGCTCTATTTTTGTTCAGGAACTTCACTCGGGCGTAGTCGATAGACATGTTAATAGCCGGAGCTACAACGATCGAAAGCGTTTCGGTTATCGTGTCATAGGGATCAGAGACATTGAGCGTAACCGTGTAAGTTCCGGCTTGAGCGTAGATGTGGATTGGATCGGCAAGAGGACTGGTATTGTCTGGACTCTGGGGATCTCCGAAATCCCATTCATAAGTCAGCGGGTCATTGTCAGGATCTGAAGCGTTAGCATTAAACTGAACTGTAAGGGGCTGCGTACCGCTGTTGGGTGTGGCAACAGGGGAGGCTTGAGGTAAATTGTTTGGCCCGCGTACATAAAAATCAGAAACATAAATAGCATTTTGGCCCCCAAATGAATCAACGACCTCTAAAACAACGTCATACTGGCCCAGTGTGCTAAAGACAAGGCAAAAAGTGACACCCGAAAAAGAGTATTTCTCAGGACCACCAATTTCCCAATAATACATAAGATCGTCGCCATCAGGATCATAACTTTCAGAGGCATCAAAATAGACCGCAAGGGGACTAAACCCTTCCTCAGGATAAATCCATGCAATCGCTACAGGGTCAGTATTGCCTTGAGGTCCAATTAGTATGATCGCCGTATCCCAATGGCTCCAAAGGTCTCCGTCGCTCACACGTAGATCAACGATAAGTTCACCTCTACTCCATGCGACATAATCTAATTGATCTCCAGGTGCACCAAGTACATCAATAGACTCCGGTGGCTCTATAGATACCAAAGCCCATTCAAAAGCAACGATTGGATCACCATCCGGATCCCATCCTGTTCCATTTATAGACCCATATAAAGGATAAGTTGGATTTTCTATACGAATAACACCCCCCGCGTCAGCTTCCGGCGGATTGTTCTGGGCGTAAACCGTAGTCGAAAAAGAAAGAAAAACCATAGCTACAAAAATAAACCAAACATTCTTCATCATTACCCCCTCTTTAAAAGGTTTTTTTCGAAAGGTAAAGAATTAATGCTTTTTGAATGACGATCAATGTTATCACCCCCCTGTATTTAGAGAGTTCTAACAGCTATATTGAGTCTAAGCTTGTAAGTTCGTTTTTACGGATGTTTTGTTAAATGATTCTCGGTCATCCCTAACCTAAGTTTTTGCTTCTTTTTCTTTCTTATGGCAAAGCTAAAGTGCCACAATTTTTTTAGAGGGTCAATCACCCTTTTGGGTGATTTAAGAGGTGATATTTCGCGTCATCTCCTAATTAGCCTATATTGAAGGTGGTTTTTTTAACGAAACTTTTCAAGCAGAACTTTCAGTGATTAAATTTGGAAAAAATCCTTGTTTACAGCTAAGGTCAACTTAAGTATAGGTCATCCTAAATGTATCTGATAAATACTTAACTCGTTAATGGATGTCAATTCAAGCGCTGATTTTTCAAAAAAAATATACCTATAAGTTGAGGATTGTAATGCCTGAGATACCCCCTATGGGAACTTTTGGGTACCCCACCCCCCAAATGCGGTCACCTTCGTTGTGCGCTATGTTTTTCCCCTAAGGGGACTTCCGCATTAAACATTCCCAGCAGTCTTTAAACAAGTGGCAAAACATATCAGCAACTCAATAAATTTAGCCATGATATGCTCTTTTGAGGCTCTCAGAAGACCATATACGGGATTTAAACAAAAACCGATATAAAATTCATTCAGCACTGTTTTCAGCATAAAAACTTTTGTCTATGAGGCTCCAGTATGATTTTTAGATTATTTAAATAGCGTGTTATTTTCTTTGTATGTCGTCGAATGATTCGGACACACGCTTAAGCGACGATTTTGCTTCCTCATGTTCCTCCTAACTTAGATTTTCCATCAAGTCATTTATCATAAATAAGCGATATAATTGCCTCC
>CAYFPZ010000067.1:0-1545 GCA_964345105.1 Hadarchaeota archaeon (SeqCode) | reverse complement strand
CGGGTCTACCTGCGAAAGAGCAAGGCGAACACCCGCGTTGCCAAGCTCATAGACCATCCCGGATTGCCTCCAGAGAGCGCGACATTTCAGATAGTCGAGGCCGGAATCAGGGACTAGCTCAGGGCTGCAAGAAAAGTTTGGAAAGAAATAGAGTACATACGGGGACTTAGGTGGCTGCATGCTACAATGTTGAATCACGTTTCTTTAATGAAACTTAATTTATTTACGGCGGGGAAAGTTTTAGTGCGGGTGAAAAAATAAGATATCTAGGGAAACATGTCAGCACAATAATCTATTTTTTCCTTGTATTGTTGCTCCTATTGAACGTGGTGTCACTCATAAGTTTACTTACATCTAGCCAATGGGTAGATGGATTTATGTACATAGATATGCGTGGCGAAAATCTTTTTGTTCAAGAAGGCATGTCAGAGCTTGTCGAAAAAATGGAAATGGTGGAAAACAACCCTTCCATCATCGTGCGCGTTTCTGAATCTACTAATCCCAGCTCCTTTTTATTCCCAAGTGGTGATAGAAGTTGGCAAGTAAGCGCTTCCGATGAAATTTCGATTGATGGAGTTCGATTGCAAAAGTTAGGTGAAAATGTAGTAGTTGACACAAACCAGTTCATAGAAAAGAATGGAAAATGGAAAACTGAACGGCAGGACTGGCTTAAGAATGCATTACTACCCTGGCAGCTCGATAAGATTACATACACAATAAATCATGAGGGCACTTTCAAAAACTTAGAAATAGACATGTATCTCTCAGAAAACCTACGATTTGAAAATTTGGATTTCGTCTTTGTGTGGAAATCAACACTTCACTCCCCAGAATTCAGCCCTTGGGGACCGATACAATTTGTGATCGTGCTTGGAGCGCTCATTTATGTGATAAAAAGATGACACGATGATGCATGGTATTTCCCTCATAACCATTTTGATCCAATTAAATTCCCACGATAGTCCAAACTATCGTCAGCAACAGTCCCACACCCAAAAAACAGCCGGACATTTTTCCCATAGAGGCTGAGAGGGGTGTTCGCGCTTCCCTGATGCCATGCTTCCGAAGGTATTGAGAGACCTTTCCCTCCCACAATCCAGCGAAACCATCGGTGATAGCATCACCCGCAACGCCCCCGACTATCGCTCCGAGCACTCCAGCAAAGCTAGCTCCTATAAGCGCTGCTACTCCCAAAAAGCTCGTGTCGATAGCGCCGAAGACGATGTCTGCCGAACAGGATTTGATTGATCTACCCCCCAGTCTCAGTGGGCCCATGGAGAGAAGACCCAAAAAGAGTAGGGTTGGGCCAATCAGGGGTTTGTAGGAAATCGTCAGGGAGAGGCTCCCTACCGCAACAAGCGAGATTACAAGCACGCTGAGGAAACCAAATAGCAAGCTTTCTTTCTTCATGCCATCGCGTCCGGGTTTTTGTTTTCAGCTCCCAACAAATATCGGACGCATTGATAGCAGCTTCGGTAAAGCAAGCGGTCTGAACGGCATGCCTTTAGTCTGCTTGGCGACCTCGGCGGCGAGTTCCTTAACGGT
>CAYFPZ010000066.1:0-2056 GCA_964345105.1 Hadarchaeota archaeon (SeqCode) | reverse complement strand
GACAACTACTTTTTGGAGCTCGACAAAGGATAGTGCGATTGAATGAAATTCGTCGCGGACGGCATGCTTGGGAAGCTGGCGCGCTGGCTCAGGCTAGCTGGTCACGATGTTACTTACATAGGTGATATTAGGGTGCCAGCGAGCGATCAGGACGATGTTTTGCTTGAGCGAGCCAAACTTCAGCGAAGGGTGCTGCTGACGTGCGACTTGGGACTGCACCGTCGCGCCAAGCGGGCGGGCATCCGTAGTGCCTATGTCGAAAGCAATGATGTCGTTAGACAGCTCATCGAGGTTTCTAAACGCTGCGGGCAAAAAATCGAAATCAAGCCTGAGAACTCCAGATGCCCGATGTGCAATGGTTCGCTCGAGCTTGCGAGCAAGGACGATGTCAAGAACTTGGTTCCCGCAACTGTGCTAAAAGCGCAACGGGAGTTCTGGCGATGCGGGAAGTGTGGCAAGATATACTGGCATGGCACACACTGGAAGACAATACTTGAAATGGCATCGCGATACAATCAAATAGTGGGGTAAACCCATGCTCACGCTCGAGGAAGGGAAGCTGCTGGTAAAGCTCGCTAGACGCACAATCGAAAACTACCTGCGCGAGGGCAGAAAACCACAGACCCCAAAAGTGTCTGCAAAATTGCGCGAACATCGAGGCGTTTTCGTTACCCTGAACAAAGGAGGTGAACTTCGAGGGTGCATAGGCCACCCACTCCCCCAAATGCCTCTTATCGATGCCGTGATAGATTCCGCAATTAGTTCCGCGACTCGCGATCCTCGCTTCCCGTCGATAACCCCTGAGGAGTTCCCCGAAGTAGAGATCGAGGTGAGTGTGCTATCAAAGCCCGAAGTCATCAAAGTCAAGAGCCCACGAGAATATCCGAAACACGTCACAGTTGGCAGGGATGGCCTAATCATCGAGTGGTCTGGTTACGCAGGCCTGCTCTTGCCTCAGGTGCCCGTCGAATGGGGGTGGGATACTGAGGAGTTTCTCTCACATACCTGCATGAAAGCTGGGTTGATGCCTGACTACTGGCTCCGTGAAGGGGTGCGCATAAGCAAGTTCTCAGCCCAAGTGTTTAAAGAGAGAAAACCCTCTGGTGAAATCGAAGAACGCTCTCTCACCGGGGAAAAGGATTGAAGGAATTTTCGAGCTTTTTAAAGCAAAACTAACCTTTAAATACCCGAAATCTTAAAAAATCAAAGGAGGGGTGAGAAGATGGAACAAATCTCGGGAGATGAGCGTATTTCATCTATTGAAAACAAATTAAAATCATTAATTCAACGATTATCAATTTTGGAGCGTAGATTGAGCGTTTTGGAGCGTTCCCCTGGCACTTTTAAAAAACCGACGCCCCCACCGAAGCCAACCTCTTCCCAGCCGACCAAGATAAATCACAATTACCTCAACCGAGCTATAAGAACTGCGCGACGTGACTATGAGCGAAAATACAGGTAGTCCGACATCATTGGTGAAGCGATGCGCAGTGAATACTGGCACGCCGCATTTTGGTTGTTAGTTGTTGGAAGCTGGATTTTCGGCGTTGCTTATGGACGATGGAGCGGTGGTGGGGAATTCTTCGTTGACCTTAGCCAAGCCGTACGTGTGCCCTCGCCACTCGAACTAGGTGCTTGGTGGCAGCCGCTCGTTTTTTTCGCATTCACCGTCCTCGCGACCTTCGTGCTCGCCCAGCTCTTCTTCGGCGTTGGTGCTGCTGTCTTCATTTTTTCGCGAGGTGTTTATGACAGCGTGCTCATTACCCAACTCGAGCAAATGGTGGGAGGTTGGTCCTTCCTTAATATCCCGGCCAACGAGTTCTGGGTGGTTCTGTTCATCGTGCTTATCTTGGCCGTGAATCTACCGCTCTGCCTGTGGGCCGCGCATCTAGGTACTCGGCGGGCAATACAAATGTGGTATCGTCTCCGTGGAAGGCCCCTAAAGCCAGAGGTTAGCGCGGGGCCAGTGCCGACCATGTTGCTCATCCTCGCCGCCTCGGTAGCTGCGGGTCTAGTTGGATCGTTAGTGATTTCTTATACACAAGCCTTTTAAAGG
>CAYFPZ010000065.1:0-3516 GCA_964345105.1 Hadarchaeota archaeon (SeqCode) | reverse complement strand
AAACTGAACAACATATATCGTGCATTAGATCCAATCCGTCTACTTAAACAATTAGAAGCCTTACAAGATGCTCTATGGCAGCATTCAGTATTAATCAAACAATCTAATCCCTCACCCTCAGATTGCACTTTTGAAAAAGATATGTACGATTTAAGTTTTAAAGTAAATATGTGTTCCCTTACCGGAATGAATTCAAAAAAAAGTACTAATACTAGTTTGATCATTAAATGAGGAAAGACCAAATAAACGTAAGTACCAAAAAACAAAAAAGGAAAAGATACCGAGATGGTGGCGGACAAGAAAGGAGAGATATAATAGAATCTTGTGTATGAATTAAAAAAACCTTTAAATGAATTAAATCTCAAAAAGGAGGTTGTGGCGTATGCTTAACTTTGTTAAACTATGTTGTTTACAAAAAAAAATAACAAAGGAGGCATACGCCACATGAAAGATTTTATCGAAAAATTTAAAGAAAGTCTACATGAAAATTTAATTAATTTGACTTTTCGAGATTTAGCTCGTAAAGGAGCGGAATTGATGCTGCGGTTAGCGTTAGAAGCCGAAATCGACGAATTTATCGAAGGGCACTTAAGCAAACTAATGCCTAACGGTCGGCAGCGAATCGTTCGTAATGGTTACCATCGGGAGCGCATGATTCAAACGGGCATAGGAGATGTATCGGTTAAAGTGCCACGCAGCCGTGACCGTAACCGTGACCATAATCAGCGTGACTCGAAAGGGAAAGGGAGCGGAGGTAAAAAAGAGCAGATATTGTACCACAGCCAACTGATCCCGAAATACTTAAGAAGAAGTGAGAATATTGAAGATTTTCTTCCCTTTTTGTATCTTCAGGGTGTTTCCAGTACGCGGATATCAGATGTGCTTTCGCAGTTGGTAGGCAAGCCTGTGTCGTTTTCTCCTGGCAGCTTGAATCGTCTCAAGGAAGAGTGGGAGCAAGAATATCAAAAATGGAAGCGGCGTGACCTGTGGGGTAAAAGATACGTGTACTGGTGGGTAGACGGAATCTACTTCAACGTTCGTCTTAGTGACGAGAAGAGTTGCGTGTTGGTGATAATTGGTGCGACTTCTGATGGCCAAAAAGAGCTGGTATCAATGGATGTTGGTTACAGAGAGAGCGAATTGACGTGGCACGATATTCTTTTAGATTTAAAGCAGCGGGGTCTGAGTGCTGGCCCGTCTCTTGCGATTGGAGATGGTTCGTTAGGTTTTTGGAATGCCCTGGTGAAGGTATATTCGTCTACAGTTCATCAGCGTTGCTGGGTGCATCGGACAAGTAATATCCTCAATAAGCTCCCTAAATCATTACAATCTCAAGCTAAAAAAGATATCCATGAGATTTATCAAGCCCCTACTAAACGGGATGCATTAAATGCTTTTGACCGTTTTGTTAAAGTTTATGAGGCCAAGTACCCCAAAGCAGTGGCCTGTTTATTGAAAACCAAAGATCAGACCCTTGCTTTTTATGACTTTCCGGCGGAGCATTGGCGTCATATTCGCTCCACTAATGTAATTGAATCAGTTTTTTCGGCGGTGCGTTTGCGAACGTACAAAACCCGTGGTTGTTGTAAAGAGAAGTCTATCCTATCACTGGTTTTTAAGTTAGTGGATTCAGCGTCCCATAGGTGGCAGAAATTACATAGCTCCAATATCATTCCCCTTGTTTTATCTGGAATGAAATACCAGGACGGAGTCCTGGTAGATAAAGATAAAACTAATGAAAATGAATTGAAGGCAGCGGCTTAAAGACCTGAGACCTGAGACCTGAGAGTTGAGACTTGAGAGTTGAGACTTGAGACTTGAGACTTGATGGTCTAAGGGCCAATGCCTGGCTCCCCTGGTGGGGGTGGCTAAATTTAAAATTAGCAAGGAGTCACGTGTCACTGTGTCACTTTTGCTAATGATTGTTCTTTGACTAACCAGTTAAGCCCGGATCAGACCAAAATCCATTCACCTTCAAATCGGCCAGCAAAACAATTCTTGCGAAAACAGGGAAACAGGGAAACAGGAAAACAGGAAAGAATTAAAGAATGAAAACGGAGGTACAATTAGATGGCTAAAAACTATTATGGTCGTTTCCAGCAGCTTCTCAGCGATACCACCATCGATGATCTGCTTCAAGGAACAATGGGTTACCGGGAATCTTCCGATGGTATCGATGCTGTAAATGAGTGGGTGAAGCAGAATGCCAAATCCGATGCCAACCTTAGGGAGTTCGATGATATCTTCAGTTGCTGTTTAATTGCAGATGAGACCCTATGGTTTAATTTGAGTTGGCGTATTGGTTGGGTGGTGGGAGTTGCCCAGGGTCTAAAAGCCCAGGGGCTGGATATATCCGACTCAACCAGTTTGGCGGGCAGCATCTATTTATCACTTGACGGAACTTAACCATTTTCAATGATGCTAAAGGTTAAGCATACTATATTAGGAGGTGGTTCAAATGGTAAAAGATTCATCCACTACAAAACACTGGTAGTTTGAGGTGTAGCAATGGTTAAGCATGCGTCACGGAATTCGTTTAAAAAAAATTTATTTTTTTTATACACAACTCTTGACAATATCTCAGAAAGGATCCATTCGAGAATGTATGGGAAGAAATTTGTAAATGGTTAGAAAATAATCCAGAACGAACAGCTAAGTCTTTGCTTATGGAACTGCAGAAATGTTATCCGGGGCAATATTGTGATAACCAGCTACGGACTCTACAAAGACGTGTACAAAAATGGCGAGCTAATGCGATCATAACCTTTGATGACAATTTGTAAAAGTCAAGTAGAAATACAACTTTTTCGGTAAGTAGTTTTACACCTACCGCGGTAAATAGGAATACAAGTCTTTCGGTAAACAGAAATACAAGTCCTAAAAATAAAAAAAAGTATTGTGATAGTGACGAATGTGGAAAAGCTGTTTTTTAGCTTTTCCAAAGGATTGTGGAAAACTCTTTGAGTTTTCCAAGCAATTGTGGGAATCCCCCTGGGATTTCCACAATTGCGGCAATCCTGGCATTTCCACAATACCAGGCCCTGTGGAAATGTGGAAATGTTGAAAAGTCTTTTATATCTTATATCCAACATTTCTATTCCTGTTAACCTGTTAACCGTTAACCTGGTAAGCCGGTAAAAAGAATCCCCATTCTTCATTGTTCATTACTGCCGAAATGGCTTTTCCTCCTTATTTTTAATTTTTAAGTTTTTTAGTTCTGTATGATTCACCATCCAGGTTGTACACCCTGGCATGATGCAGTAATCTGTCCAACAACGCTGTCGTCATGACACCATCTCCCATCATTTCTGCCCAGGTCTCAAAACTTTTATTTGAGGTAACAATAACAGAGAGATTTTCGTAAGCTTCGCTGATCAGGTTAAAAAAAAGATTGGCTTCCCGTTTTTCAATGGGGGTGTAACCGATTTCATCGATGATGATCAGGTCCGATTTCATGATTCGTCTGATTCGGTATTCAGAGGTCTTTTGAATCTCCGAGGTACGGGATACGCAGCA
>CAYFPZ010000064.1:0-9341 GCA_964345105.1 Hadarchaeota archaeon (SeqCode) | reverse complement strand
CGCTTTTTCCAGAAATTCGAGCTAAATCCACGAATTTTCTCTCCCTCAAACTTAGAATTTGAGATCTTATATTTCTCGCCATCCAAGGCCATGAGAATAGTGCTATCAACATCGCGACTGTGATTAGGCTTCTGCCTGCAAGGAGCGAGGCCAAAACTACCAAAATAACTAACTGAGGGAGAACCAGGAATATATTTATAATAAGATTCGCTCCTTCGTCTACTAATCCTCTTTTATACGCAAGGACCCCCCCCATTAAAATTGAAATTCCCAGTGCGAGTGCCCCAGCAAGAGTGCCCACCCAAAGTGAATCACGGATAGCTATGCACAGTTGGGCAAAAACATCTCTACCAGCCATGTCAGTGCCCAATAAGAAGTTAAAGGATGGAGGTTCCCACCTGTCACCTGCAAGCCATTCTGACGGATCTCTGGTGAAAAATGGACCTATAATTCCAAGAAAGAGGATGGCAAGGACGATGGCTAAACAGATTTTAAATTTCCGATTTTTCTTGAGTAGTTCCATTCTGGTAGGCATAGCTAACCACCCACATAGCCCGTCCTGATACGCGGGTCTATAAAGCCATAAAGTATGTCTACCAAAAAGTTACCAATCAACACCACAAGCACTGTGAACACAAAAATGCCTTGCATTAGGGGATAATCTATGGACGTTACGGCCTCATACAGTAGAGTTCCCAGTCCTGGCCACCCAAAAACATATTCAACCAACAAGGTCTGCCCTACAAGGGTGCCGAAATATGCTGGAACTCCAGTAACCAAGGGTAGAATAGCATTTCTCTGCGCATACTTTCTTAATTTACTTTTTGTAAAGCCCATCTGTTTGGAGTAATATATGTAATCCGATCCCCTCTCGTAAATCGTCATTGCCCTCATGCCCATGCACCAACCACCTATACCCGCAATGAACAGAGAGAGAAATGGTAGAACCCAGTGGTATGCCACATCTAGGAAAAATGAAAGGCTAAAAGAAGGTCTCAAATACGGAGAATACGCCCCGTACATAGGAAACAATCTTAAGTGAACCGCAAAGGCGAACACGAGAAGCAATCCAAACCAATAATAGGGCGACGAATTCATGTACACAGAGAAGGTATAAAAGGCGTGGAGAAACCTATTTTTGGAAAATGCGACCCTAGCCCCTATAGAAGTGCCGACTATGACTGTAATTATTAACACGGGGATGATAAGGGCTAACGTCCAAACTAAAGCTCTTCCAACTAAGGATCCTACGCTCCGCATGTTGTAAGCAATTGAGGGCCCGAAATTCATGGTTAGAACTCTGTTCCAAAAGCAACCGTACTGATCGATGAGGGGCTGATCTAACCCAAATAATGCAACATATTGCTCACGCAGGACCATTAATCTGGTAACATCCTGGGTGACTGACAGCCGAGTGATCATCAGGTCCACAGGATTTGAAGCCATAAAATAAGGAAGAATGAACAGGAGGGTAAACGAAAGGAAAATAGCAATAAGCAAAAAAATTAGTTTCTTGGTGAGAAACTTAGCAAATGGCCTTTTGGCGAACGATTTTTTTATCGGGCCTAACATCCTTCTAATATCCATTTTTTCCCCTCATTTTCCATTAATTTTATCCAATTTAAAGTTTATAGACTAAAAATAAGCCTAATTTTAATAATATTTACTAAAAGTCCACAACATTTAAATAAAGAATAAACGTGAATATCGAGTGTATTAACAAAAAAGGAGGTAGAAAAATGGAAAAAGCGAAAAGCGCCATTTTGCTTAGCGTATTGTTAGTACTCGCAAGTGTAGCGGCATTTGGTATCGGTAGTGTTCAGGCCCAAGAGGAGTTCCCAAGGGAAGAAACAGTGACTATGGGCGGTGACGCATCGTACTGTGGTTTAGGCTTTAATCCCCACAGCCCCACGATGAACAGATTCACGGGCCTAGTGTATATGCCATTGTTTTGGTACAGTTATCACACAGGTCTGCTAGAACCGTGGTTGGCCGAAAGTTTTGAGTGGTCCAGCGATGGATCAACGTGTATAGTCAATATTCAACCCACGGCTTGCTGGCGCGATGGTACACCGGTAACTGCAGAGGATGTTGTATTCTCCTTTGAGACACTTGGTAAACTAGCTCTGATGGAGGGTGTTGTAGACTCAATAACAGCTGCTGATGATAAAACCGTACACTTTAATGTGGCGTCTGGCAAAGAGCGTAACATCATGGTCCCCAACCAACTGCATCTTACATCGATAATTCCCAAAGCAAGATGGGAAGTGCTCGTAGCTCAATATGGAGACACAATTGCAGAGTTTATGAACGAGGACGTTGACGATATAAACGGTGCGGGCCCGTATACGCCATGTCTTATAGAGCCTACTAGAAACGTGTTTGAAAAAGTCGATGATTGGTGGGGGAACGACATATTCGGCGAGCCAGAGCCGAAATACGTTATGGTGTTAACATTTGTCGGCCCTGCGGCGCAGCAAAGCGCTTTCGATGATGGGACAATAGACTGGAGCGATGGCTTCTTTGCTGACTCCTACCAATACGTCATGACCCACGAAGATGTAGAGTGTTGGAACAAAATGGACCCAGAAGGTCATATCTTCTGCACAGCTGGCCCCATATTCATGGTTCCGAACATTGCAAGCACGGAGCACCCCGAACTCGGTGAGTCTTGGCTAAGACAGGCTGTTGCGTACGGCATCGACCTGGATCTAATAACTACGGTGTGCCAGGAAGGACTTGTCCCGCCGGCATCCGCAGCGTACATTAAGCCCGACACAGCATTAGGAGACCTATACATTGATTACGACTTAATAGAAGATACATACGGGGCAAGAATCATCCCAAATGACCCAGCAAAGGCGATAGAAATTTTAGAGGCACACTGCGAGGGAAGCGTTGAAGAAGGCTGGACTTGGGAAGGGAACCCAATAGGTCCATGGCAGATAAACACTATTACGGGCTGGACTGATGTCAATTTAATGACCGAGTACATCTGTGATAGTCTCGCAGACATCGGAATAGTGGCGGAGCCAAACGTACAGGATTGGGGTGTCGTGGTGGACGGCTGGATGACACAGACCTTCGATTGGTCGGACTTTACTTGGGCAGCCGGATTCCCATCCTTCGGACCTGCGTACCCTGTTAATGCCTACGCCGCCCTGTTTTCGGGAACCTCAGCGACGCCGGGTAACTGCGGTTACTCCGCATCTCCAAACTACGAAGAGGTCAATGATTTGGTCGAGCAGATGTGGACCGTCCCAATTGGAAGTTCTCAATCAGTAGCACTAGCCAAGCAAATACAAGCGATAGTCATCCCAGAACTTCCGTACATACCGCTCTACACCCAAATCACATGGAGCAGATATAACACAACCTACTGGACTAACTGGCCAAGCGTTGATAACCCAGGTCCAGGAACTACGTGCACATGGGCAGAACAACACATTCCGCAGATAATAATGGATATCGAAGCAGTAGAAGAAGAGCCAGAACCAACACCAGAGGAAGAAGGAATACCGATGACTTACATAGCCATTGGAATCGTAGTCCTCGTAGTAATAGCACTTTTGGCCGTGAAGCGGGTATAGAAAAGCAAGGGGAGAAACAATCTCCCTCTTTTTTTTATTTTTTTATCCAGTCTTCTGGTAGTTCAGAAAAATTTATGCGTCATGAATTCGGAAGAAACCCACTGGAGGGATCAATTGAAAATCTTTGTAGATTATGTTGGGTATGAACAGGTCGGCAAAAAGAGAGCGGTGATTGAGGCACCAGAGGATTCAGGGTTAACGGAGTTCAGCCTCGTAGATGAAGATAGCGGGGGAGCTGTTTTCAAAGGAAAGATACATCGCGCTGGACACGTAGATAACTGGAAGGACTGGAATTTCTGGACTTTGGACTTTTCGGGCTTTGAGGGTACTGGGTTTTTCTACATTTCGATAAATGCGGGGGGGAAAGAATACCACTCAAGATCGTTCGAAATTGCTGAAAATATTCTACAGAAAAAAACTTTATCGGACGTCCTATTTTACTTTAAATCTCAACGGTGTTCCGGTAAGTACGACAGGGCGGACCACAGCGTGCAATTCGTTGGGTCAAGGAAAGACCGGGTGGACGTGCACGGTGGCTGGTACGATGCTACCGGGGATGTAAGTAAACACCTTAGCCTCCTCAATCACTATATGAACACCCAGCAGACGCCCCTTGTTGTGTGGGGATTAATCGATTCCCTAGAAAGATTGTTGGGGTACAAGCATCCCCTCGGTGAAAATTTGAAGGCTCGTTTGATTGAAGAAGCCCTTTATGGAGCAGATTTTCTGATGCGCATACTGGACAAGGAGGGTTACTTTTACCTGAGCGTATTTGACGAACAGTTCAAGAGGACCGGCCCGAGGGAGATATGCGCACTTATAAGCTGGGGGCCTATTTCCTATAAAAAAACCGATAAGTACAAGTCGGGCTACAGACAGGGAAGTGGCGTTGCAATCGCCGCGCTGGCGAGGGCAAGTACTTTGGGAGAGTCCTCAGATTACAAAAGTGAGGAATACTTGAAAGGAGCTATTAGAGCTTTTGATCACCTGGAAGAAAAAAATATTGAGTATCTACCAGATGGGAAAGAAAATATTATAGATGATTATTGCGCGTTGTTGGCGGCATCAGAATTGTTTAACGCCACAGGAGAAGAGAGATTCATTCGGACTGCTAGAAGACGGGCCCGATCTCTCTTGGATAGGCTATCTTCAGATTCTAATTACTCGGGTTGGTGGAGGGCGGATGACAAGGGGGAGCGGCCATATTACCATGCCGCTGAGGCGGGCTTCCCCGTTTTATCGCTGATCAGATTTCTGGAAGTCGACAAAGATTCACCGTTGAGAGAGGAGTTGTTAGAGAAAATCAGAGCTTCTCTGGAATTTGAACTTAAGATTACGGAAGAGGTTGTGAATCCATTTGGATATGCAAGGCAGTATGTGAAACCTGTGGGTAAGAAACCACGCTCATCCTTTTTCATGCCGCACGAAAACGAGTCCGGTTACTGGTGGCAGGGGGAAAACGGACGCATCGCCTCGTTAGCTACCGCGGCATACCTGGCAAGCGTTCTTTTCAAAGGGGATGAGACCTTTTCTGAGAAGTTGGAGGAGTACGCCAGAAACCAGTTGAACTGGGTACTGGGGCTGAATCCTTTTGGTGTTTGCATGCTCCACGGCTTCGGTAGAAATCCCCCAGATTTCCGTCCGAGATTTCAAAATGCCCCAGGCGGTATCGTTAACGGCATAACGGCCGGTCTTCACGATGAAAGAGATATAGATTTTCTACCGGAATCTATAAACTACAAATTAAAGAATTCTTACAAATATGCTTGGCGATGGACCGAACAGTGGATTGTTCATGCGATTTGGTTTTTCATGGCGGTGTGTTCGAGAGAAAAAGTTTAGGGGTCCCTTCTCGAAACACGGCGGATTTTCCAAACACAAATCGGAGAGGGGTTTTAGAGTGTGAGTTACTTCTATGAGCTGTCCTTAACGAATTTTCCGCTTTTTTGCCTTTCTTTTCCCCCAGCCAATCTCCATATTCCCAAGATGAAGTTAAACATTGGAACTTCCCTCTGATACTGCCTGTATGCATCTCCCCACTTTAACACATTAAATTCGTCTTCCCCCCGAGCATCGTAGTAAAAACCGATGAAAAAAAGAACGTTGCCTATTATCGAAAGGACGGTAAAGGGGATCCCTCCACTAAGGACAATCGTGAAAAAAAGGAGGATCAGTGCGAACGGGAATTCTTCTGGGTGTCTCATAATCTTGTACGGGCCTTCCCTGATGAATATCACAGTTTCACGCCTGTCGCTGGTGCCCCCCTTCTTCTTTCTTAAATGTGATGCATACCTGCCCACCCCGAAGAGGGTAATGAAAAAAGCAAATACCAAAATCTTCACGATTAACGGAAAATCTATCGAAGATAGCTGGGCGAAGGAACTCAACTCCCCCCATCCCGTTTGCTTTGCTATAAAGGGGAGGACGCAAAGAGCGGTTCCAAGTATCGCCAAAAGAGGGGAGATCAAGTGGTATTTGAATTTATATGAACCCCGTTTATACTGTACGTATCGAAGCCCTCTTTTCGATATCACTTTCTTTGCATCTTCTGGTTTGAGCTCTCCTCGTTTTACTTTCTCGGCTAGGTCCTTTACCAGACCTTCTTTTTTTTCTTTCGCCACTTTCAGCCTCCCATAACTTTTCATGAAGATAATAGAACACCGAGTTTATCTGAACTCCTCAGACGAGCTAGTCTTCTTCAACAACCTCTAGTCCCAAGAGGCCGGCTAGATCGCGAACCTCCTTTCTGAAGTCGCCGTAAAAGCTTATCCTATGCCAACCGAACGTGCCATATCGGTAATTGTCGAGGATCTTCTTCGCGTTTGCCTCAACGACCAATTTTGTTCTGCAAGCCCGATTCTCGTCGATGTTTCCCATACTCCTCCCTTGGTGGATCGAGATCTTCCTTTCCAACAGGTTGACCTTAACGGTGGTGATGGTTTCGTTGGGGGGCATGATGACTTGGTAGCAGGCGCCCTTGCCGTCTTCGGCGTGGGATCTTATTATACAAGGCGCTGCGGGGCCATCTTTGCCAAACAATTTCGTTGGGGCGACGCAATGGGCATAGATGACTCGCCGGGTGGAGGTATCGATCACCGGGTCGTTGACGAAACCGGGTCTCCCGGTGAGGTGACGCATCATGAACTGGGTAACGGTCGCGTCCAAGTCCGCTTCGCATACCCCGGTGGAACCCTCGTCGTTTAACTTGGACCACGCCAGACATGGGTATGCTGGAAGCTTCTTCTCATAGAATAGGGCTAAGCAATCGATCGTGACCGCATCAGCGCCCATGTCCTCCATGGCTTTCTTTATCGCGAGGTACATCTTGGCGGAATTTACGATTTCCTCCTCGCTCGGCTCAATCACCTTGACCGCTTCACTTATCCATTTATGCGCCAATTCACGGGCTGATTTTTCATCCACACTTTGGTAGTACCCATTCAGTTCCTCGGAGCCAATGGTGATAACTTCCATACCGAAAATTTCTTTGAGCAGCCCGAAATATCTTTCGGGATCCCGCCTCCACCAATGCGCTTGGTCAATACTTTCCGCTGACGCTCCGACGTTCAAGATCTTAGATCCTTTCATCTCGTGAATGACTTCGATCAGGTGCAGTGCCGCTGTCAGGTCATCGAAGCTGGAGGAGAAGATCGGGAGGATCGGGAGCCTCTCCTTCCTAGCCATATCGCAAAAGTCCAAAAGGGGCATTTCCCCACCGAAAATATCGCTGACGAGGATCATGGGGTGTTTTCTGAAAGAAGAAACATCTGGACGCTCTCGTAAGACCCAAGGTGTTTGGGTCCAAGGAGGGGTGGTCAAGGTATAAACGAGGACCCCGTCTATATCCCTCCTCCCCTCAACTTTTTTCACTTCATCGAAATCTTGGATGATGTCCCCACCGACGAACTCAATATTTTCACAAGCGCCCTCCAGCTTGCGCAACAGGTGATCCCTCCTGAGCTCGGGATCGAAATCGTCGGATGGCCAACCCTGCTCTCCCTTCTTTTTGCTAAGGAAGAAAGCATGAACCCTTGTTTTTGACCCCATTTGAACTAACCTCAAGAACGGCTTTTGGATGCCACCCCAATTAAATATTTTTCTTCTATCTCGGAGCCTATTCCATTCTTTTCCGAGATCTCCCCGTACATATACGCGCTTTTTCTAGGGATTCTCTCCAAAGTATCGGAATCTACCCCCACTAGACCGCACTTGGGTTCAAATCCAAAGGCCCACTCGAAGCCGTCCATGAAACTCCAGTGCATATAACCCATTACATTCACTCCATCGTCCACGGCCCTTCTGATTTGCTTTAAATGGCTAACTATGAACCTCCTTCTTTGTAAGTCGTCGTCGGTTCCTATCCCATTCGAAGTAACCATTATCGGCAGACCGAATGTCATGTGAACTCTTTTCAGAATCTTGTAAATCCCCTCCGGGTATCCGACCCCCTCCGGGTATACCCACCACCCCATGTAGTTCCTCTCACGTTGTTCCTTTGCCCTAGCTTGGAAATAATACCAAGGTGGAGTGGGGGAGCTTTCCTCGAAGTAGCACAAGTTTCCCGAAAAATAATTGAGACCAAAGAAATCGAGGACGTTCCCGAACTCCTCCCCGGAGAGGGGAGGTATGGGTCTGCCCTCCTTCAGGGATTGCAACCAGACACCATTTTCTAAATAATCCCGCGTCTCCGTTGACCACTTGTCCAGCGGGGAATCTGACGCTGGCTCAAGGATGTTCACCGCCTTGGCCAGACTTACTCTGCCCCTTGAATGATCGTGAATTGTCTCGTAGGACTTGGCGTGAGCCCCTAAGAGATTGGAAGCCATCTTAAAAACCATTTCAAATTTTTTTTCTCGCTGGGGCCAACTACCGTTTATCAAATAAGCTGGGGGTGCCTTGTCACCCAGACAGGTGCCAAAGGCATACGCCGCGGGTTCATCCAAAGTCAGCCAGTAGTCGAACTCGAACTCGCTCGCGATTTTCCCCACGAACTCTACGAAATAATCAACGTTTTTTTCTTTGATCCATCCGCCTTCGTTCATGAACCACAATGGGTTCGTGCAGTGGTGCAGCATCGGTATGGGTTTGATGCCTTTCTCTTTCATGTAGTTTATCACGTTTCTGTAATGCCCGATTTCTTTTTCATCAAATTGCCCTTTTTTAGGCTCTACGCGGCTCCATTCGATGGAAAAACGATGGACGCTATAGCCCAGCTCCGCCATTAAGTCGATGTCCTCTTTATATTTGTTGTAGTGGTCGCAGGCTATTCCGGATTCCTCTAAAGTCGTTTCTTTCTCCCATTTCCACCACTGGTTGTTCCTGTTGTTCCCCTCCACCTGATGGGCTGAAGTACTTGTCCCCCACAAAAAACCATCTGGAAATTTGACTTGCATAGTATCGCCATTTTCGGTTGCCATGGAGACTCAACGCGATCTTACTTTCTCGATCCCCATGTCACGGTAATTCATCAATTATATCTTTCACCTCGTAATTTTCACCTTCTTCCAATCTAGCTACTGATTTTTATAATTAGACATCTTATTAAATTTAAAGAACTAGTGCTACTACTAACACAATCCCTAGGACAAGCTCATCGAGATATTCAACTGGGAGGTTTAAGGAGGTGATACCTTTGGATAGCGAAGGCGGAACTGAAGCCGAAAACCCTAGCGATGAAATCAAGCTTATCGTTAGGTGCGACGATTTGGGCTTTTGCCACAGTGCCAATTTAGCTTTTGAAAAAGTGTATAA
>CAYFPZ010000063.1:0-46781 GCA_964345105.1 Hadarchaeota archaeon (SeqCode) | reverse complement strand
GCAACTTTTGTGATAATCATTTACACACTTCTTGGAGGTCTCCGAGCGGTCGTATCAACCGATATCTTGCAATTCTTCCTCATGGGCGCGGGCCTGATGATTTTACTCGTGGTGGGGTTGGGAGCTGTTGGGGGCTTTAGTGGCATCTGGCAGAACATCCCGCCTGACTTCAAGTCCATATCGGGTGGGCTTTCAATCTGGGATATTCTAGTCCTTTCTATAACCATAGGCACTCTGCCGCTCGTAAGCGCCCAACTTTACCAGAGGTTTTTCTCCTCGAGTTCTTGGAAAATCTCTAGGAGGGCGTTGTTTACCGCAATTCTCTGTTGGATAATTTTCGACTTTGCGATTATTACGACGGGCCTAATGGCTAGGGCTCAAAATCCTGTCGGAGGTGAGGAATTGGCTGATGCCGCCCTGCCAGACCTAGGGATGGGGCTCCTTCCAGTAGGGGTTAGGGGGCTTTTCATGGTAGCTTTGTTTGCAGCGGTAATGTCGACGGCTGATTCCTATCTTCATGTAGCAGCCAGCAGCTTTTCAAATGATATCTACAGATTTTTGGGAAAGAAAGGAGGTGAGAAAAGGATGCTGCTGGTGGCAAGGGGCTCGATAGTCATGTTCGGTATCCTTAGTTTGATAATTGCATTTTGGCTCCAAACGATCGTGAATGCGATAGTTTTCCTTCTAACGGTCTGGATATCCGGAATGCTTCTACCGATAATTCTTTCCTATAAATTCAAGTTAAGGGCGCGAACAGCATTTGCGGGTATGCTGTCGGGTGCCCTTGCTTCCATCTTCTGGAAAGCTATCTCCTCCTATGTTGCCGTGCCTGCCTATGCGGATCCCCTCTTCATCGGCATAGGCGCCTGTTTGTTTGGGCTCATAATTGCAGACAGAATCTGGCGATAGCCCTCGAGAGTTCGCTGCCTAAGCTTTATTCAGTTTTGATATCTTACTTGCAAGAACGTATGCATTAGCAATAGTCTCATTCCTGCTCTGGCCAAACTTCAAGATGCTGCAGATAGGGTGCCCTTTTCTGACAATGGAACCTTCAGGAGTGATATCGACTATGTCTGGGATCTTCTTTAAATCAGGAATTTCGACATCCTTCTTAGCATACAAAATTAACTTTACCGAATATCCCCTTGGTTGCCTGTATTTCCCCACCTCGCCTCCACAAGCACGAATGTGTTCTTCTACGAGGTTTATGCCGAGAAGTCCTTCGACGCAATCTATCGTGTTCTGAAATCTGGGATTTATCTCCATTAGGTATGGCCGGTCAGAAAGGACGAAATCGACCCCATTCGAGCCCACTAATCCTATCTCCTCACAAATCGCTTTCGAGGCCTCGGAGATTTGGTTTTCAAACTCGGGTTTGTTTAGAGGTATCACGTTACCACAGTAACCAAATGGCCTAGGCACGCCCAACCGTTTGTCGCCTATGATTTGCTCGTTAATTGTTAGACACTTGGCTTCATCACCATTTGACAAGATAGATGTGCTAGCATCGATGCCTTGAATGTACTTTTGCACGTACAAACTCTTTTTATCACCCGCTGACAACACCCTTCCAAAAAATCGCACTAACTCATCCGATGACCTAGCAAGCCTTATCCCGATGCCGCCGCCTCCAAAGGCCGGCTTCAAAACAACGGGGTACCCGATATCCCGTGCGGCCTCTAATGCTTCATCTCGCTTTCGAACCCTACGTGTGAGCGGGTAGGGGATGCCAAGTCTATCGGCTATGCGAAAAAGTTTCTCTTTATTTTTGCACGTCTCCAAGCGGGTCGTGTCATTTCCGATTATTTTTGCCCTCTTTCCAATATCCCCGATAAACGCTGAGTAGTGCTCTATGCCCGATGTTAAAATGATCGCATCGACGTTGTGGGCCTCAAGAGCTTCAAGCGAGAGATGAAAGAGACTAGGTCTTTTCGAGCTTTTAGGATGAACCTTCAACTCGGCGGACCTAACGGAAAATACATCATCTGCACATCCCCGCAAATCGATGTCGCCAAAACAATCTACAGCAATAGTTTTCAAGCCGAGGGCCTTCGCTGATTTGACGATTGGCCTAGTGTTGACACCGACCACCATGATTGAATTAAAAGGCGAGGTTGGCCTTGACGTAATTATCACCATTAACATGGTTTTGGTAAATGCTGTTTATAGAATGGTTGGAGGTTTTCAGGGTTAACTCGCCTACCTATATCTTCTATTTAGATTTCCCGCTGACAGAAGCTCTATGTCCTCAGGTGAGTTCACATTAAGGAATGATTCCAATTTTGAATCAATCTCCCCCAGCTCCTCCGTCGATACGTAAACGATATCCGGGACTATATTTAGGACCTCCATTAACCTCATTTCCCCCCTTTTCCACACCTCGTTCACGGCCTTTCGCAGTTTTTCCGTTTCGTAAACGGCTTGAAGTGGCTCCACGTAACCATTCGGCCATCTCGCGACTGCACCGCCATGGTTTTTCGCTTTCTCAAATAACAACTCAATGACTTCCAGCTTGATCTTCGGGCAGTCGCAAGTTACCAAAGCTGTGTACTCAGATTTGACCTCAGGAAGCGCACTCACTAGGCCCGTTAATGCCCCTTTCCTCTCATCCTTGTCCACAATGACTTTTGCACTAGGAAACATTCTCACCAGTTTTTCTCGGCTAGACCTACACGATATCACTAATTCTTTGGATAGTTTGGAGACCTTTCCTACCACATGCTGAATCATGGGTTTCCCGTTTATCTCGAAAAAGGGCTTTTCTCTACCGAACCTCTTGCTGCCCCCACCCGCTAAAACCAAAATGCCGAGCTTTCCCATCTAAAATTTCACCCGTTCAGGGCGCGTGTACACGTTCATTCGTCTCCCCCTAACGAAACCGACAAGCGTCAAGCCGCTCATCTCAGCCGCTAGGACGCCGGATTCAAGAGGGGCTGCTTTTGATGCAACAAGCGGTATCCCGGCTCTCGCACACTTGATTACCATATCCGCCGATAACCTACCTGTCGAAATCATGAAGCTCCTTGTAAAATTCACACCCTCGATTAGTCCCCTCCCGATGACCTTGTCTACCGCGTTATGCCTCCCGACATCCTCTATGCAGAATTTCAATTTTCCATCCCACGTGAACAAAGCCGCCGCATGGGTGCCCCCGCTTTTTTTGAATATCCTAGATGCAGAGTGAAGTGATTTAAACGCGCCCCAAATGTTTTCTGCACTAAATTTCACCTTGAGTTTTAGTGCACCCGATTTACCCAGAAGTTCAATGATGTCCTCCGATGCGCCACAAGCGGTCGGAATTACCTTCGGGAATTTGGTAGCTTCAAGTTGAATTTCAGATTTTGTCCTCAGGTTGACGTTTTTTCCCCTTATGCTCACATGCTCGATATCTTCCAGCATACTAATGATGCCCTGCTCTAGCAAATGACCAATCGCCAATTCTCGAATATTTCTTGGGCTAGCCATGAGAGTGACAAAATAATTCCCATTAACGAAGATGTTGATAGGTTTATCAACGGCTATGAAATCCTCTTTTTCAGCTTTCTTGCACCCTCTAAAATCTATTTTTAGGATTTTTCTTTTCGCAATCATGGGTGGGCCTATTATTATTTTTACCGAAAACTCGGCATTATCTTGTCTCGAATAATCTCAATCGAGGTCGAAGGATCAGGCCCGATAGGGGAACCAATCACAAGTTGAGTCACACCACTTTTTGATATCTCTTCAATCCGCTTGATGCAATTAGCGGAAGTGCCATGGATACAAAAAGAGTTGAGCATCGCCTCAGTGACGCCAGCCATCGCCTCCCCAAATTTTCCCGACTTTAGCGCTTCTTTAACCTTAGATGCATCCTCGGTCGGGATCCCGTGTCTCTCAAGCACGACCGAAGGGGTCCCCGAAACTATAAAAACAACTACAGGTTTCACTGCCTCTTTTGCCTTCTCCTTAGAATCTGCAACCGAAAAGGAAGTATATGCAGTGATATCGATCTCCTCGGGACTCCTACCCACCTCTTCGGCGCCGCTTTTTATTCGCGAAACCGCATAATTTAGGTCTAAAGGGTGAGACGCATTGACGAGAGCCCCATCGGAGATTTTACCCGCTAGGCTCAACATTTCCGGTCCTTGGGCGCCCATGTAAATTGGTATCTCGTGTTTTGGTTTGAAGTTGAGCTTAACTCCGCTCAGAGTGAAGATTTTTCCTTCGAAATCTATTTTTTCGCCCGCCAAGAGCCTCCTTATGATCTGTATGCTTTCAGACATGGTTGTAAGGGGCTTTTCAAGTTTCGCACCAAGCGAACTCAAGATTGTCCTGTCTCCAGCAGAAATGCCCAAAATCGCCCTACCGTTTGAGATCTCGTCAATCGATGCTATTGCCGAGGCAGTGACCGCGGGGTGGATAAGATAGGGATTTGTGACTCCAGGCCCAATCATTATTTTTTCGGTATTTTGGGCGATGGTGGTTAGGAAAGAATAAACATTTCGATTTTGAAAGTGGTCTGTGACCCAGCAGTATTCAAACCCCGCTTCCTCGGCCTTTCTTGTAAGCTTGACCACATTCTCAACTGGCTCATAAGGCACAAACTCTATCCCAAATCTCAAATGAACCCTCCAACATACTAGTTCTTTTATTCTAAAAGCCCTATCCTCGTCAAAATTCCCTTTACAGCTTGAAGGGCTGGACTTTCTGGTGGTAGCTTAACTAAGGGTTGAGCCGTGAGGTTATATTTGAGGACATTATCATCGTGCGGGATATTACCAGCGTATTCAACGCCTACTTTACTTGCTTCACCCTCTAGCATCGGCTCCATCTCAGACGTGAACCTGTTCCCCACCAGGTAGATTTTTTTAAACTCGATGTGGACCTCTTTAGCTAGCTCCTTTATCCTCCGCGCTGTCTGGAATCCCATGGAGCTAGGATCTGTGACGATTATCATTACATCAACATCCCGATCGGTTCTCCGACTTATGTGCTCTAGCCCTGCATGCTCGTCCATTAGCGTCAAGTCGTAATTTTTAGAGAGCGTGTCGATGATATCTGCAAGGAGCTTGTTCAACAGACAATAGCATCCTTCACCCTCACTCCTCCCCATTACTAAGAGATCAAAATTCTGAGATTCCTCCAAAATTTCAAAAATGTGGTATTCGAGAATATCCTTCTTCATCACGTTTGGCGGGATTTCGCCTTTCCAAAGGGACTTCTTCAGCTCATCCATTACGTTCCCAACTGTTTTTTTGCCATTAGAAATTCCCAAGAGATTGGAGAGATTTGAGTCGGGATTCGCATCGATGACCAAGATGCTTTTTTGCTTTTTTTCGGTTAAGATTTTGAGCATTAAAGCGGCCAGAGTGGTTTTGCCCACCCCGCCCTTTCCGGAGATGGCTAAAACCAACCTCTTCTTTTCCATTCGAACACCTTAATTTTATTTTCCGTCCTAAAACTTATTCGCCGTCTAGGACTTTAACAGTAGCTTTCTTTCGCTCATGTTAAAAATTTAAGCTTAAATCGTTTAAGTACACAATTATATCCAAAAAGCTGGGGAAAATGCTGAAGAGATGCCCAGGTGCTAAGGAACTCGTGGAGCCAAAAATAGTAGTAAGAACCTGTCCAGCCTGCGGCGAAGAAGTAGAATTCTTGGGATACGAAACCGAAGCAAAATGTTACAATTGTGGGCGAATGTTGCATAGAGAGGCAACGCCTTCATGTGTCACATGGTGTGAATATGCATTGAAATGCATCGACGATCTAAAAGAACGAAAACTTATAACCCTCTCTAGGGCGAAAGAGCTTAAAAAAATAGCTAAGATGGCAAAACCTAACAAATAATTTTTTCGGTGCTCCAGTTTGTGCCTAGTTTTATTGTTTTTTAAGCATTTTTCCAAAAAAATGAATAAAAAATTTCATACAATTCAAAAAGGTTATTATTGGTAGATGCAAATTTAAACAAGGCGATTCGATGGACTCCAAAGCGCGAATCAAACTCGATGAACTCGAAACAGGCCCCGCCAGATACTTAGCCGACCATTTGATAGAGGGAATAAGAAGCGGCGCCGAAGAGGTGGGTATGAGTCCCGAAGAGATCGATATTACTACCGTTAATTTTATAACGCCGTTATACCGATATTCACAATTACCAGGGTGATTCGATGGGCTCCAAAGCGCGAATCAAACTCGATGAACTTGAAACAGGCCTCGTGAGGGCAAAAGGCCTCGAGTTAACCATAGGTAAAATCATAGAGGAGTGGGAGGAAAAGGCTGGCCCAACCCCAATGCCTAAGATAGGGGCCCTGAGGGAATGGGACCTCAAGCTTTTAAATAAATACAAGCCCTTTTACCTACCGTTCTGCGATCTCTGTTGCCTGTGCACGATGGGTAAGTGCGATCTGAGTCAAGGAAAGCGAGGAGCATGCGGGCTCGACATGGCGGCACAGCAGTCACGCATCGTCTTGCTAGCGTGTTGCATAGGGGCAGCAACCCATTGCGGTCACGCCAGACACTTATTCGACCATTTGATGGAGAAATATGGCCGAGACTATCCAATCAACGTGGGGGCGGAAAACGTTGAAGTTGAGGCCCCTCACCTCCGCTTGGTAACGGGTATCAAGCCCAGAAGTCTTGGGGACTTGGAAGATGCTCTCGATTACTGCGAAACTGAAATCGTCCAACTCCTTTCTGCCACCCACACCGGGCAGGAAGGCAACAATCTGGATTTTGAGTCCAAAGTGTTCCATGCTGGCATGATAGATCATGTCGCCATGGAGATAGCAGATATAGCGCAAATCTCGACCTACGGTTTTCCAAAAGCTGACCCAGAAGCTCCGCTCGCTGAAATAGGCATGGGTTCAATCGATGCATCTAAGCCAGTTATCCTAGTCATCGGACACAATGTTCCGCCTGCAATAGGGATAATGGATTACTTAAAAGAAAGGGGGCTCGAGGAAAAAGTAGAGCTCTGTGGGCTATGCTGTACAGCTCATGATATCACTAGACATCATTCGAGGGCCAAAATAGTTGGGCCGCTCTCCTGGCAACTGCGATTCGTGAGGAACGGCATCCCGGATATTATCGTAACCGATGAGCAATGCATTCGTGCGGATGTACTCATTGAAGCTCAGAAGGTCAAGGCACCTCTGATTGCGACAAATCCCAAGAATTCTCAAGGGTTGCCCAACCGAACTTTGGACCCAGCGGATGAAATAGTGAGAGATCTCGTGGAAGGGAAGAGCCCTGGCGCGTTTATCGTCGATCCAGAAAAGGTCGGAGAAGTAGCTGTTAGAGTAGCGATCGAAGTAGCTCCAAAACGGAACAAGTTCAAAGTGGTTCCAGCGAAAGGGGGGATAATCAAGGCAGCAAAGCTATGCACGAAGTGCGATGCATGCAGGCGGGCCTGTCCAAACGATTTGCCCATTCCCGAAGCTATGGAGGCAGCGGCTAAAGGAGACTTACAGAAGTTCTTGGACCTCTACGATTCTTGCATAGGCTGTGGGCGTTGCGAGGGGGTCTGTCCCCAAGATTTGCTCCCCCACACCATGATGATCGGAGCATCGAGATCGAAGATCAAAGAGGAAAAGAGTAAGATCCGGGTTGGGAGAGGCGCAATCCAAGATGTAGAAATAAGGCGCGTGGGTTCTCCAATAGTCTTGGGTGAAATACCTGGAGTCGTGGCATTCGTAGGTTGCTCAAACTATCCGGGTAGCTGGAAAGATGTTGGAAGCATGGTCGATGAATTCGCGAAGCGCCGCTATATCATAACAACTTCGGGATGCTCCGCCATGAGCATCGCGAATTATAAAAATGAGGAAGGGGTCGGCCTTTACGAAACCTACCCCGGAGTGTTCGATGCCGGAGGACTCGTCAACGTAGGCTCTTGTGTCGCCAATGCCCACATAACAGGGGCCGCGATCAAGATAGCGAGCATTTTCGCTAAGCGTAAGCTCCGTGCAAATTACGAGGAAATCGCGGACTATATACACAATCGAGTTGGTGCGGTTGGTGTAGCTTGGGGGGCGATGTCCCAAAAGGCCGCTTCCATAGCCAGCGGTTGTTGGCGGCTTGGTATTCCGGTCATCGTCGGGCCACACGGATCTAAATATAGACGCATGCTCTTGGGGAGGAAAGACCGTGAAGAGGACTGGCATGTGATCGACGCTCGCTCAGGGAGGCGCGTTTATGTAGGGCCAACGCCTGAACATTTGTTCTGCACGGCGGAGACAAAAGAGGAAGCGATGATAATGATACCCAAACTTTGCATGAGGCCCAACGACACAACTAAAGGCAGGGCAATAAAGCTAAATCATTACATTGACCTGCACAGGAGGCTTTACGGAACCTTACCCGACGATATCCACTTATTTGTGCGTTCAGTCACCGACATCCCAATTACGATGAAGGATGAGGTAATGGGAGTACTCAAGGAGAAGGGCTGGAAGGAGGGCGAAATCCCAGATCCCACCCTAGTACCTAGACTCATCAGGGTGAAGAAGGAATAAGCATGGCCGAGCCTTGGCAGAAAGCGGAAATTCCTGGTCCGAAAAAGGCCCTCGTAATCAAAAAGCCGGAAGTGGTTTCCGCAATGATACAGAAAGCTAAACGCCCAATTTTCATCGTTGGGCATGAGGCTGCTGAGGTCGATTTGGGGGATAAAAAGCCGATCGATTACGTCATTCGCATCGCAAGAGCTATGAAAATCCCCGTAGTTGCCACGGCTCAAACGGTTGCGGAGTTCCTTAAGAGGGATTTTCAGCCGGATGCTTGGATGTCCGCGATGGATATAGGTACCAGACTCACCGATCCGGAGTGGAGCATTTCGGGTGAAGGAGGTCCCCACGACCTCGCGTTGCTCCTAGGAATTCCATATTACATGGAATGGGTAATCGAATCGGGGCTCAAGTCCTTTGTTCCCAACCTCAGGACGATCTCCCTAAATAGGTTTTATCAACCACATTGCAGTTGGTCTTTCCCAAATCTCCCGCTTAAAGATTGGCACAAAAACTTGGAAATAATTGCGCAAAAGGTGGAAGGGAAATGAAAACTGGCATGTTTGCGGACATCCCTGTAGATGTAGGGGTGATATACGAGGGAGAGAGAATCCGAAAACCCGACATGCATGTAGAGTTCGGTGGAACTAAAGTAGATTATAAATTTGAACTTTTGCGGGTTAAGAATGATGTTGAGGACGGAAAAATCACCGTAATAGGCCCGGAACTCAAGGATTTGAAGGAAGGAAGTTCTGTCCCACTTGGAATTCACATTGAAGTTGCTGGCAAGGAGCTCGAGGAGGAGATGGAAGGGGTCTTCGAGAGGCGTATCCACGATTTCTGCAATTACATCGAGGGGTTCATGCACCTAAACCAGCGTTATGACATCTGGTTCCGCGTGAGCAAAAAGTCGGTCAAAAAAGGATTGACTCTTCAATTGATCGGAAAAGTCTTGGAAAGGTTGTACAGAAGTGAATTGCCAATCATCGAAAAAATACAAATCACCTTTATCACGGATCCCTCGAAAGTACAAGAAATGCATCCCGAGGCCCTCAAAATATACGAGGCCCGCGATGCTAGGGCTCGGGGATTGAAGGACGACGATGTTGAGGTTTTTTACGGGTGCACACTTTGTCAATCCTTCGCTCCAACTCACGTTTGCGTAATAACCCCACAAAGATACGCCAATTGCGGTGCCATAAGTTGGTTCGATGGAAGAGCCGCCGCGCGGGTGGATCCTAAGGGTTCAATCTTTGAAATCAAAAAGGGAAAAACCATCGACGAGTTTGCAGGCGAATTCGAAGGTGTTAACAAAATAATGAAGGAAAAAACGCTCGGGGAGTATGACAAAGTGCAGTTATACACAGCATTTGGCCACCCCCACACATCGTGTGGCTGCTTTGAAGGGACAGCTTTCTACATTCCTGAAGTGGATGGTATCGGACTGATTCACCGAGATTTCAAAGGACCGGCCGTCAATGGATTGACATTTTCGGCAATGGCTGATTCAACTGCGGGGGGGAGGCAGGTCGATGGTTTCCACGGCTTGTCGATTGAATACATGAGGTCTCCCAAGTTCCTTCAGGTGGACGGAGGATGGAACCGTGTAGTTTGGATGCCCGCGGTGATAAAGGAGAGAGTCAAGGATTTCATACCTGCGGAGGTTGTGGACAAAATCGCGACCGAAAAAGACGTGGGAACAATTGATGATTTGAAGGGATTCCTCGAAACCCACGTACACCCAGTCACCGAGCGCTGGAAGGCCATGCCAGAAGTTGCTGTACCAGCTGAAGTTGACGAGCCCGTACCTGCTGAATCGACCGGGGAGGTCGCAATACCAACTACTGGTGGCATGACCATCATCCTTAAAAACGCGAAAATCTACGCCGAAAAGGTCATCATTCGAAGACGAAAGAGAAAAGAGTAATCGAGTACTTTGGAGGAAGGAGATGGCAAAAAAAGAAGATGACCTCGTCAAAAAGCTCAGCAACAGTTTAGTTGGAAATTTGTTAAGGTATGAGGAGGTTGAGCTGGAAGACGTCACAATCGATGTCAAAGAACTTACATTAAAAATGCTTCCAACCCTCCGCAGAGTTATTCCTCCCAAAGTAAAACCGACCGAGTTGGTCAAGGTCGAATTCAGTCCCCCGAAAACCGAGTGGGTCGGAAAGATCCCCGAGGTCACGCTGGGTGCCAGAGTGGACCATGGAGGGACGAGGGACAGGAGTTACATCATTGGGGGCGAGACCACAGCGGCATTCTACACGTTCGAGGGCTCCATGGTGCACCGTCCAGTGATATCCATGGATGTGTTCGACATGAAGATCACACTCCCTGGGGCGGTCAGGGCCCATTTTGGCGACGTGTTAGAAGATCCCCCGGAGTGGGCCAAGCAATGTGTTGAAAAACACGGTGCAGACATGGTTAACCTACACTTAGTCAGCACGGACCCGTACATCAAAGACACCTCTCCCCGAGACTCGGCGAGGTTGGTCGAAGAGGTCCTCCAAGCTGTCAAGGTTCCGCTGTGCGTGGGAGGTTCTGGAAACCCCGCCAAAGATGTTGAGGTGTTTGAAAAAGTAGCCGAGGCGGGGTCTGGCGAGAGGCTCCTGATAAACTCTCTTAACTTGGACATGGATATCGAGAAATCGAGCAAATCTCTCAAAGAGCACGGGCACGTAGCCATTGCTTTCACTCAAATGGACCTGGACAAAGCTAGAGAGCTCAACCGAAGGCTCTACGATTACCTGTCAAAGGACCAAATCGTTATGGACACGAATTGCGCAGGGGTAGGTTATGGTCTTGAATACGGGTTCACCATCGCGGAGCGGGCTAGGCTTGCAGCTCTGAAAGGTGACCAAGAACTTCAGCATCCCTTGGTCTCTGGGATATCGAACGCTTGGGCTTCCAGAGAGGCCTGGTTGGAAATGGAACCCATGTGGGGCCCGAAGGAAATCAGAGGACCCATATGGGAAACTATAACGGCTTTGTCTATGCTCTTGGTCGGCTCGGACTATCTCATGATGCTTCACCCGACATCCGTGAAAACCGTGAAAGAGATCGTCGATTATCTGCTCAAAGGCGGGGAAGCGAGGGAAATCCCCGACTGGGCATCGGCGAAATTAGGTGGTTGAAGTGCCTAAGAAGGCCATTAGTCCAATCAAAGTTTACACGCTGCTCCCGAGGACCAACTGCAAGAAGTGCGGGGCGGAAAACTGCATGGCCTTCGCAGTGGGGCTCGTGAACATGGAGACAAAACTCGAAAAGTGCACCCCGCTCTTGGAGGATGAAAAGTACAAGAAGAATTACTCGGAGTTGAAGGCCATGCTGAACCCACCTGTGAGCGAGGTGGAGTTCGGGAACAAGGATAAGAAGGCAAAGCTCGGGGGAGAATTCGTCATGTATAGGCACGAACTCACTTACTTAAACCCCACAACGATCGCCCTCGATGTAACCGATGAAATGAGTGAAAGTGAGTTGATGAAAAGGATCAAGTTCGTTGAAGATTTCAATTACACCTACATAGGGAAGAATCTAAAACTCGATGCCTTGGCCGTCAGATCAGTCTCGAACGAACCAAAAAAATTCGGGGAAATCGTAAAATTCGTGAGCGATAAAACGAACCTGCCCCTCGTCCTCTGTTCGTTGAACCCGGAAGTCATGATGGCCGGATTATCGGCAATCGGGGAGAGTAGCCCCCTTCTCTACGCGGCAACGAAGGATAACTGGAAGGAGATGGCCGAACTCTCTTTAAAACACAAGTGCCCTTTGACCGTTTCCAGCCCGAATGACTTGGGCACGTTAAGATCTCTGACTAAAACGCTTCTGGACTACGGGGTGGAAAACTTGGTGATTGACCCAGGCACATTTGCTGGCAAAGGTCTATCGTCAACCATAAATGCACTCACAATGCTCAGATGGAAGGCTTGCAATGAAGAAGATAAACTATCCGGTTTTCCCTTGATGGGAGCCCCGATAACCGCGTGGGCATCATCTGATGGGGAAGACCAATCGAAGGCCTGGCGAGAGGCGCTCGTAGCGGCCATGCTGATTGAGAGGTATGCAGACATATTGATAATGCACAGCTTGGAGGGCTGGACCCTATTGCCGAACGTCGTGCTGAGATTCAACATATACACGGACCCAAGGAAGCCCGTCTCGGTCAAGCCTGGATTGAGGACCATAGGTAACCCAAATGAAACATCCCCCGTCTTCGTGACGAGCAACTTCGCCCTAACCTATTATATCGTCTCCGGGGATATCGAGGCCGCTAAAATCGATTGCTACCTGCTCGTGGCCGACTCCGAGGGGATATCTCTTGAGAGCGCCGTTGCCGGAAGAAAGTTGACCGCAAAGGAGGTGGCCGAGGTCGTCAAGGAATCAGGGGTGGAAAAGATGGTCAAACACAAAACTCTCATAATCCCGGGAATGGCCGCGAGGCTTTCGGGGGAGATCGAGGACGAGACCGGGTGGAAAGTCATGGTAGGGCCCCGGGACTCCTCAGGAATACCGAAGTTCATTCAGGAGAAATGGAAAAAATCCTAAATGACGAACAGGCACCTTTACTTTTTCCGGCTCGCTTCCCACCACGTCGGGAAAAGCTCACGTTTGCCGGGAAGCATGTAGGCCGCCGTATATTCGTCCATGAAGTCCGCATCTTTGAGCAAATCGAAGTAGGCTATCAAGCTTGCTATCTCATTGGCCTTTTTCCTCTGCTCCTGAGAGATTAGCGTCAAGTAAGCCCCGGCCACCGAGCCGTTTCCGAGGAACTTCATTTGAGCTTTGGGGAATTCCGGCAGGAGACCTATCGCCATCGCGCTGTTCAGGTCCATGTAGTTGGCGAACGCACCACAGACGTACACGTTGGCGACATCGTGCACGGACAAATTCATTTTTTTCATTATGACGCTGATGGCGGAGCAAGCCGCGGCTTTAGAATCGATGAGGTTTAGGATGTCCTTCTCGGTTATGACTATGTCTTTACCGATGTCCGTTTCAGAAGCTGGCACCACAACGTATTCGTATCCTTCCTCTCCACTCCGAACGTAGGGGGAGTCCAGCTTCTGGTTCACCTTCCCCAAGCTATCTAAGATACCATTCCTGAACATCTCGCTCATCGCATCTATCAAGCCCGAACCACAGATTCCCCTCGGTTTAACCTCTCCGATAACTGTAAAGCTTGCCTTTAGAGTCGCCGGATCGATCTTCACGTGGTCTATTGCCCCTTCGACCGACCTCATCCCGAATTTTATCCCCCACCCTTCAAAAGCCGGGCCCGCAGCCGCAGTCGTAGAAAGGAACCACCCCTTGCTCCCGAAGATGGCCTCGACGTTTGTCCCGATATCTAAGAGCAAGGAGATTTCTTCAGATGCGTACATTCGCGAGAGCAGGATGTCCCCAATGATGTCCCCACCTAAAAATCTGCTCACGCAAGGCAAGCAGTAAACTTTTGCCGCGGAATTAACCCCAAGACCTATGGACTGAGCATCCGTAATCATTGATCGCTTGGATACCTCAGCGTTCGGCTCAAGGAGAGGAGATGCATCCTTATTCAGGAAAAAGTAGGTCATCACGGTATTCCCTGCAATACACACGTCCGTTATCCAACTCGCTTCCACGCCGTGATTCGAGGCCAGCCTTTTGATTAAGCTATTAGCTGTATTAAGCACCGCCCTCTGCATGTTTTTTATCCCATCTTCTCTGTCCACCGTGTACCCAATCCTCGAAACCAAGTCTTCACCGTACATCAGCTGTCGGTTGTAATCGGATTCACTTCCGAGGATTTTTCCCGTCGTTAGGTCCACGAGATATGCAGAAAGCTTTGTTGTCCCGATATCGACCGCAAGGCCGAAGTTCCTTTTCGATGTATCCCCGACCTCTACATCCAAAATCTTCGTAGGCTCCAACAGCCCAACGGTCAGGGTTGCTCCTTCCTCGCCGCACCGTTCAGCGATAGACTTTAGCTTTGAACCGACTTCGTCCGAGAAGCTGCGCGCCTTGGTAAACGATTGAAAGCCCTTCATGAGCTGTTCGGCGGATTGGCCGCGAAGTTGCTTGGACGGGACAAAGAATTTCTTAATCGCGGGGTCAATCTGGATTTCGGGTATCGCGGCGTCCGAGAGTATTTTTTGTCCCTCGATCCTAGACTCAGGTGGAACCAGCACTTCACAGTCCGACCCGCAGCGGGCCAAACAGGCCAACACGTACCCGCTTGAGAGTTCTTCCTCCGTCAGAAGTTTTTCCTTTGGGCTGTACCTAAAATCGATCTCCCCTTTTCTTATGATCACCTTGCACTTGCCGCAGCTCCCCTTGCCGCCGCATATACTCCGGATATTTATTCCAGCCCCACTTGCAATCTCCAGCATGTTATCATCTTTAGACGCGCGGACCCTCTTGCCATAGGGCTGAAAGACTATTGAGACCTGGTCCATTCTAATGACCTTTCAATTATAGATATTTAGACATGATTAAAGGTCTTAATAAACTGACTTCTATTGATCGAATTTATTTGGAAGCTAAATAGATAATATAAATATAATAAAAAAGTTTTAATCTAACAAAATCGAATTTAAACTTTGGTGGTTTGTAAAATGCCTCCAGAATCTCTTCTTGCGGAGCTGAAATATTGGCCGATAAGGAAATATGAAGATATGTACCGAAAGTCACTGGATAACCTAGAAGAGTTTTGGGGGCAAGAAGCGAGAAAACTTGAATGGTTCAAAACATGGGATAAGGTACTTGAATGGAATCCTCCATTTGCAAAATGGTTCGTTGGAGGAATGCTCAACGCCTCTTATTTATGTGTTGATAGACACTTGAAAACCTGGAGAAGAAACAAAGTAGCAATATACTGGGAAGGAGAAAGCGGTGAGGAAAGAGCATTAAGTTACTCGCAACTAGGAAGGATGGTAAACCGTTTAGGATCAGCGCTTCAAAAACTCGGAGTTAAGGTCGGAGATAAGGTAGCTCTCTATTTGCCTATGATACCTGAACTACCAATTGCCATGTTGGCAACAGCAAGGATAGGCGCAATACACACCGTGATATTTTCAGGATTTAGCTCAATGGCACTAGCGGATCGAGTGAACGAAACTGGAGCAAAAGTGCTCATAACGGCAGATGGCGGCTTCAGAAGAGGGAAAAAAATACCATTAAAAGAAATAGTAGACGCTGCCTTAGAGAATACCCCATCAATTGAGAGAGTAATAGTGGTGAAAAGAACAGGCCAAGAGGTTAACATGAAGAAAGGGAGAGATTTATGGTACCACGAAATTACAACGAAAGATGTCGGGGAATATATTCTTCCAGAGCTTGTAGAAAGCACTCATCCGCTTTATATTCTATACACGTCAGGCACAACAGGAAAACCAAAAGGCATAGTTCACAGTACAGGAGGTTACCTGACCTTTATAAATTCCATCTATGAATGGGTTTTCGACATAAAAGAAGATAGCGTATATTGGTGCACTGCTGATGTGGGATGGGTGACTGGACACAGCTCCATTGTTTATGCGCCACTAATGCATGGGGCGTCTATAGTTGTACACGAAGGAGCACCTGATTATCCAAAGCCGGACAGATGGTGGGAAATAATCGAAAAATATAAGGTAACAATCTTTTACACATCGCCAACAGCCATACGCATGTTCATGAGATACGGAGAAGAATGGCCTAAAAAACACGATTTGAGCAGCCTATCAATCTTAGGCACTGTAGGAGAGCCAATAAACCCAGAGGCATGGAGATGGTATTTCAAAAACATAGGCGGAGAACGCTGTCCCATAGTTGACACTTGGTGGCAGACAGAAACAGGAGGTGTGATGATTTCACCCGCGCCTGGCATAGGATTGGTCCCGCTGAAACCTGGATCTGCAACATTCCCGTTACCTGGCATTGACGCCGATGTGGTAGAAGAAAACGGCATACCCGCGATTCCAGGCGTAAGGGGTTACCTCATTATAAAGAAGCCTTGGCCAGGCATGTTAATGACACTATACAAGGATCCTGAACGTTATAAGCAAACTTACTGGTCTAAGTTTCCAAATCTTTACTACACAGGAGATTACTGTATAAAAGACTCGGAAGGATACTTCTGGCTACTTGGCAGGGCAGATGAAGTTTTAAAAATCGCAGGACACAGGTTAGGCACCATGGAACTGGAAAGTGCACTTGTTTCCCATCCAGCGGTAGCGGAAGCTGCAGTAATCGGCAAGCCGGATCAGATTAAAGGTGAAGTTATTATAGTCTTCGCTATGTTAAGAAAAAAATATGAACCCAGCGAAGAACTTAAAAAAGATTTAACAAAACATCTAAGAAATTCTGTCGGGCCTATTGCGACACCAGAGGAAATACACTTCGTTTCAAAACTTCCAAAGACAAGAAGCGGCAAAATTATGAGAAGAGTTTTGAAAGCAATAGCCTCACAGATACCATTAGGTGATGTCACCACGTTGGAGGATGAAGCTTCCGTAGAGGAATTAAAACAGGCATATGAAGAATTCAGAAAAATGATGGAAAAACAACCCGTTTGAAACTTCATCTTCTTCTTAAATGTGAAATATTCCAGTCCCCGCAAATGGAATAAGTTTGTTCATTGAAGACTATAATAACGTCCGTCCAGCTCTTTTATCAACGCCATTACTGGTGGCAACTCCTTTTCATAAATCTTGATATCTTTGTGAACCGCACGCCAAAGTTCATCGAGTTTCTTCGAACGATTGCCTCGCTCTCGATATTTGACCGCCTGCACAAGCACTGAGAGGTAATCTGCCGCATGGACGAGCTTAGCCTCAAGGGTGCGTTTCTCGCTATACTCCCGCCAAAGCTTTAGGTATTTTTCTTTATTCGGCAGCTTACCCAGAATATCCTCAAGTACTCCCCTCTCGATGCGTTTCTTCGTGCCCGCGGGACCTAAGTATTTCAAAGCCGTGTAGGGAAAATCTCCGGCCTCGGCCTCAGCCCAATCATGCACGACCGCCATGCTTAGAGCTCGCTCCCTGTCAAGTTTCTTGCCTTTACGCTCGAGTTCATCGGCAAGTAACAGGGTTATTGCCGTAACGTCGAAGGTGTGCTGCGCCACATCCTCGACCTCGCTAAGTGGGACGTTGCAGATCAACCAGCCAGTGCGAGGGATTCGCTTGAGGTTGTTGAGCTGCTCGAGGAGTTCGCACAATCTCATCTAGACCACCACTAGCTTTGCCTGTTTTACGCCCCGTAGCGCACCCAATCGGTCAACAAGTTGACGAATCATATCAGCTGACCCTCTTACTATCAAGATTTCTAAGCAATTTTTTGCATCGACATGAAGGTGTTGGACTGCGTTTACGATGCCCGCGCTCTCATGCTGGATGTCCATAAGCGCATCGGTTACTCCTCGAACGTCGTGCTCATACATCACGAGGATGGCCCCCAGTTGCTCGCCTCTCAGCTCGCTCCGCCAACGATAACTCGCCAAAAAATCGCGGAGTGCGTCCCTGACCGCCTCCGAGCGGCTCGCGTAGCGTTGCGCCTTTAGCGAGCGATCAAGCTCATCAAGCAACTCTTGCGGCAGCGTGAGGCTTATCCGTGTTATTTTCTGCGGCACCCAACCAACCCATCCAAACTCAGGCTTATTCATTTTCAACCTTTCGTGGTAATATTTATAAGTAAAAAAGTATTACTCTTATCTAAAATCGCACACTGGGAGGCGCAGAATAATGGTTTGCTACATCGTGCCCTTAATAGCGGCGATAATTACATCGACAATCTGGGGTTCTCAACGACGAGGTCCAGCGGGCTGGTGGCTCAACCTGTTGCTCTATGGTGGTGCGCTGTTCGGGGTGGTAGACCACCTTTGGAACGGTGGACTGTTCCTAATCGGGGAAGCACCACTTATAGACTTGCTTCTTGGGGTCACTATCACCGGAGTAATCTTCGGGAGCTGGGGGATAACCTTCGCCGTTGCTAGGGCGTACCCTAACTTAGGTCACCGCATGGGGTTCTTAAAGCCTAACAAAAGCGCTGAATAGTGTTTAACAACGGTGAAACCTCGGCGGAAAGACATTTAATTAGAGGATTCTATCTTAATCTGGTGAAGAGAATGGAAGAAGCAGCCGTTGAGAAGAAACTCGTGGGGAAAATATCCCACTACTTTACAAAGATAGAGGTTGGAGTCGTTGAACTCAGTGATGAGCTCAAGGTAGGCGATATGATATCGATCGAAGGCGCGACGACCAATATCCAGCAGAAAGTGGATTCGATGCAGATTGAGCACGAAAACGTGCAGAGTGCTGGCGCGGGGCAATCAATTGGATTGAAGGTCCCACAGCGTGTGCGCGAAGGCGATCTCGTCTACAAGCTGGGATAACTCTAACCTTTGAAAACAGAGTTAAATTCCTTCACGGCGCCCACTACATGAACTAAATTGTACTTCGACATTCTGTAGCTGCTCAATTAGAGAGCGAGCGTAAAGGTTTAACGTAGACGAAAATTTCTCTGCAGAGGGAGTATTAACATAGGATTGCAATTCAACAAGAAATCATCAATGCCACAATCTAAATTAAATGAGCCCGATAAGGGTGATGGGTGCGGGGGCGGGCATTTAGGATTCAGAATGGTGAAAAAATGGGAAACTTTTTGGTAAACAAGAAAGATTTTTTAAAGTTAATTGACGGGATGATCAGGAATGGAAAAGAAGTAGTAGCCCCTGCGAAGCAAGAAAATCAGGCTAATTTTAAAAGGATAAAATCAACGAAGGAAATCCTCTGGGGAAGTCCTCAAACGGTTATCCCTCCAAAAGATTTTCTTTTCCCACAAGAAGAAGAATTGATCGAATATGAAGTTGACGATGAGATCAAGGTAGAGGCCAAGGTGGATGCAAAACCGGTAATTTTACTCGGAATCCATCCCTGCGATATCAATGGGACTGCACTTTTGGATAAAGTTTTCGCGGAAAAAAATTTGGATGAAAATTATCTCAAGAAGCGGGAGTATCTAACTATAATTGGGGTGGAATGTCTCCTCCCCTGCTCCCCAGAGTCGTTTTGCTACCGCAAGGGATCCGTACTTCCGTGGGAGGGTTTTGACCTTTTCTTAACCGATATGGGAGACAACTTCTTTGTGGAAGTAGGTTCAAAAAGAGGAGAATCTCTTATTTCGGGAATTGCTAAAAAAGCGACTCGATCAGATGTCAAGGAATTGAAGAAAATCAGAAGGGTAAGAGACAATTTATTTAATAAAGAACAGCGAAAGCTTAAGCCCAAACTTGAAGACCTACCCAAGTTGCTGAGGGAAAATTACGACAGCCGGGTATGGGATGAACATGGGGCAAGGTGTTTCAACTGTGGGTCTTGCAACATGGTATGCCCCACCTGTTACTGCTTTGATGTAAGAGATTATATCGAGTTAAACTTGAAGCGAGGAAATCGTTCTCGCTTCTGGGACGGTTGTCTTCTTACCGATTTTACCAGGGTGGCCTCAGGAGAGATATTCAGAGAGGAAAGGGGAGCCAGATTGCGCCACAGAACCAACCGGAAGGACTGGTACCTTTTTGAAAAATGGGAGAGGTCTTTTTGCACTGGATGTGGAAGATGCGGAAAAGCTTGCTTAACGAAAATTGTTGATCCTTTGGACATCGAAAATGAACTTTATGAGAGGGGGGGACGAAGATGACGATCTACAAACCCGAGATAGCCAGAATAAACAAAATCGAACAGCTTACTAAAACGGAACGTTTGTTTGAAATCGAGCTTCTATCAAGAAAAAGTCTCAACCACCAACCAGGACAATATGTGGAGGTATCGGTTTTTGGCGTTGGGGAGGCTCCTATCTCCATCTCGTCCGCTCCCTCCGGCTTACCGACCTTTCAACTATGTGTACGAGCGATAGGCAATGTCACCAAAGCCCTGCACAGCAAGAGATCAAGGGATAGAATTGGAATTCGTGGCCCCTTTGGTAAAGGGTTTGAACTTGAGCATTTCAAGGGGAAAGACGTACTCTTCATAGCAGGGGGTCTTGGACTGGTCCCCCTTCGTTCTTTCATCTGGACTGTTTTAAATTCCAGATTAGATTATGGAAAAATCTACATCCTCTACGGTGCGAGGAGACCGCAGGAACTTCTTTTCAAAGAGGAGTTGAAGAGCTGGGAAGAGAGAGATGATGTCGAGTATCATGTAACAGTTGATGTCGGAGACGAAACCTGGCAGGGCAACGTAGGGGTCATCACCAACCTTTTCCCCCACATTCAGCTCGATCCTAGAAAGACCCAAGCGGTCATTGTCGGCCCGCCAGTCATGTATCGCTTTGTCATTGGGGGATTGAAAAATCTCAGAGTTCCTGATGAAAACATCTGGATGTCATTGGAGCGCAAGATGAAATGTGGGGTGGGAAAATGCGGGCACTGTCAGATTAACAACATCTATGTTTGTCAGGACGGCCCAGTTTTCAATTACAAACAAATTAAAAATTTGCCAGAGGCCATATGATGAAAAAACCAAAAGTGGCATTTTTTGAATTCACCTGCTGCGAAGGATGTCAATTAACCGTCCTTTCCTTGGGGGACAAACTTCTGGATCTTTTCAAATCTGTGGATATCGTTAACTTCCGTGAGGCATCTAGTTACAAGGGACAGGATTACGATATAGCTTTCATTGAGGGCTCGATTTCCACTTCTCAAGATATAGAAAGGGTCAGGGAGATTAGAAAGAGGGCAAAAATATGTGTAGCGTTGGGCGCATGTGCTCATATCGCTGGAGTCAACGCCATTAAAAACTTTCACAATCAGCTAGAAGTCAGAAAGAGAGTCTACGGAGATAAGGCATGGGTTTTTGATTCCATATTGGCCCAGCCCGTAGATGCCGTCATTAAGGTAGATTACTTTATCCCGGAGTGTCCCATCGATAAAAAGGAGTTTTTGCGTATTACAACCTCCATTTTAAATGGCATGAAGCCTTTTGTCCCAGATTATCCTGTCTGCGTTGAGTGTAAAATGAAAGGAAATGTCTGCCTATACCATAAACCGAACACTATCGTTTGCATGGGGCCGATAACAAGAGCAGGTTGCGGGGCGGCCTGTCCATCGGTGGGGAATGCCTGTGAAGGATGTCGAGGACTAATCCCCGACCCCAATTTGGACGCTTTCGAGGAGGTCTTGGAGGAGTATGGGATATCTACCGAAGATAAGTTGAGGTTTTATCGCATGTACAACGGGTTGATTGGGTTGGGAAGATGAGTGGAAAAAATATCAGCGTTTATGTCCATCACATCGCCAGAGTTGAAGGCCACGGGAACATCGTGGTAGATGTAAAAAGAGGGGAGTTGAAAGAGGTCAAACTCGAAATTGTCGAGTCACCTCGCTTTTTTGAGGCGATGTTGGCCGACCGGCGTTTTTCTGAAGCCGTTCACATCGCCAGCCGTATCTGTGGCATCTGCGCTATATCACACACGAATGCCTCCATAAAAGCAATTGAAGATGCATTGGGCATTAAACCCACTTGGCAAACGGAGACCTTAAGGAAAATTTTAACAGCGGCTGAAATTATAGATTCTCATGCCCTTCACTGCTTCTTCCTTGCTGCCCCCGATTTTGTGGGGACACCCTCAGTAATTCCTCTGGCCTCTACCTCTCCGGAGGTTGTGAAAACAGCTATCAACTGGAAAAAACTTGCCCACGATATCTGTGATGCAATCACGGGTCGGCATACCCATCCTATCTCCATGACCGTGGACGGTTTCACCAACTTGGTTACCAAGGACCAAATGCGGGAACTACTCTCCAAAATAAAGCAATTTTTAGAAAAAGATGTTCCAAAAACAGTCGAATTTTTCTCTAAATTGAAAGTCCCTCAATTTGAAAGGAAAACCGACTACGTGTGTTTGACCCATCCCGATGAGTACGCATTCAACGATGGGGCGATAAGATCTTCTGAAACGGGCGAATATAAACAAAGGGATTACAAACTCAAAATAACCGAACATGTCGTTGATTATTCCACGGCAAAGCATGCATTCGGCCCTGTCAAACCGTACATGGTAGGTGCTCTTTCCAGATTCAACAACAACTTTAGGCAACTGATGCCAAAGGCGAGGAAAACAGCAGAAGAACTTGGATTGGAGACCCTAAGCTACAATCCTTACCACATAACTTTCGCCCAGATAGTTGAACTCGTACATTGTTTGGAGTCCATGGTAGAATTGATCGAGGAGTTATTATCGCGGGGGATAAAGGATGAGAGGGAGGAACGACCCCCTATCGCGGGTTGGTCGGTAAAACTTCCTAACATTAAGAAAAGTTGGGGTGTCGGCGTGGTTGAGGCCCCCAGAGGGCTACTAATCCACGAGTACAAATTTAATGACCGCGGTCTGATCGAATCGGCAAAATGCATTATCCCAACGGCTCAAAATTTGGCCAACATTGAAGAAGATATGAGGAAATTGGTACCGGAGATACTAAACAGACAAAAAAAGGAGATCACCCTTTTATTGGAGATGCTACTCAGAGCTTATGACCCATGTATTTCATGTTCAACTCATATGTTAAAGGTTGATTTCGTTGAATAAGAGCAAACTCATCATCGGCCTAGGAAATCTCCTACTGAAAGATGAAGGTGTGGGTGTAAGGTGTGTTGAGTACTTGAAGAGTAGAGGGCTGGGCAATAGGATAAAACTTGTAGATGGAGCTACCCTTGGATTCGAGTTTCTGGAGGAGATAAAGGGCTTTGAAAAGGTAGTGTTAGTGGACGCCGCGGATATGGGAAAAGAACCTGGTTATATTGCTAGCTTTGACGCCAATCAGGTCCTCTCCATGCCAAGCAGCGAGAAATTTTCACTGCATGAAATTGATTTAATCGATGTCATAAAGGTGGGCAAGAAAATTGGTTACGATTTTAAAAACGTGAGAATTGTCGGTATACAACCAAAGGAAGTCTCATGGGGCGACAGATTGAGCAAAACCATCGAAGAAAAATTGCCTGCTCTAGCCGAAAAAGTTTTAAAAGAAATAAACAACCAAAAAGAGGGTAAGATGGCAGTCAAACCGGAAATTTTGAAGGGAATGGATATTTTTGAATTTTTAACACTGGAAGAACTGAAAGACATCGCCAAGCTGGCAAAAGTCGAGGAGTTCGAACAAGGTGACTTGATTTTCAAAGAGGGTGACAAAGCAGAAAAAATATACATGCCTTTAGAAGGAAGGATTTCCATAGAAATAGAAATTTACCCGGGAAAGAGAATTCCCGTCTATACAATGACCAAGGGTAGGCTTTTTGGTTATCCCTCTCTACTTCGCACCCGCAAGTTCACCACTCACGCGCACTGTTTGGACAAGGTGAAAGTTGTTACCATTGTCGCTGATGAATTGGTAGATAAAATCTTCAAAAAAAATCGCCGCCGGGGATATCTGGTGATGATGAGAGTAGCGGAACTCATTGCACGAAAACTTTCCGATACACGTATGCAGCTTCTCTCCTTGTCGCAGCAGTGAAAAAAGCTGGTGAAAAAAAGCATTGAACATGCCGAAGAAAATCACGCAAAGGTTAAGAAAATTTTTGTAAAAATAGGGACAAATTCTCATCTCATCCCAGAAAATTTTTTTATACTTTTAAGGAATTTTCCAGAGCAGCCATCTTAGAACCCGCAAAAATCGTAATTCCCCAGCCCAAGATTAATCTTAGAATCCTTAGAAATGGAGATTTAACTCAAATGGGTTTAGATTCATTTTCTCCAAGCTTCCACTCGAAGAGTTCCTGAATCACCGTGTAAGCCGCTGACGGTGGAATTATGCCGCGCTCGGTTATGATAAGATCTATGTACTCTGGCGGCGTGACGTCGAAGACTGGATTGCGGATTTTCACGCCCGGAAAGCGCCTAGGATTAATAATCTCCTTGGGCGAACGCTCTTCAATCTCTACCAGCCTCCCTACGAGCGTCTCAGGGTGGAATTTATAGCTCTCTGCAGCAACGAAAAATAACACTCGAGCTTCGTGAGCGATGAGGGCGATTTGGGAAGTCCCTATCTTGTTGACCACCGCCCCATTCGCCGCGATGCTGTCCGCACCAACGATTATCTTGTCGATATCCCGGATAAAATGGCGCACAGCCGAATCGACGATGAGTGTAGTGGGAACTCCAACTTTCCTCAGCTCTCGCACGCTTATTAAGCCCTGCCGCATCGGACGGGACTCTGTAACGAATGTTTGGATGTGCTTGCCCTGTTTGAAAGCCGCCTTGATTATCGCGAGCGCACAATCGCTGTTGCAGTGGGTGAGTATTATGTCACCATCAGAGATGCGACGCGCGCCTATCTCGCCTATCTGCTCGACGGCTCCCCTTGAATCGCGAATGAACTCGTCCGCGCGAGAAATGACAGCCCTCCGTAGAGTTTGAACATCTAACTCTTTTGCTCGCTTCACATCCAGCATGACGCAGCGGACAGCGTTTGACAACGAAACCGCGGTCGGTCGAGTTGCCAGCAAAAGTTCTGAAACGCGACTGAGCTCCCTCGTGAACTCGGCAGGTGTCTTAGCTCGGCTCGTCTTTGCAACAAGTTTTAAGGCTCGAGCCGCAGCGCGAGCGATTCTGCCAGCGCCACGTATGTGCATCGTTCGAATATCCTGCGCGATTTGCTTGATTTCAGCGCGTACCATAGGCTTCCTCAATTTATATATCCTCACCCAAACTTAAACTAATTTAGATTTTATTTAGGAAGGCGGCGGCGCAACTCATTCAGGAAAATCTGTTCATCCGTTTTGCGTGTAGTATCCACTTTCTCAGAAATACTTCGTTTGAGCCCCTCGATGAATTCCTCGATGCTCGCGCTCTCGCCAAGCGTCCGCTCAATCAAGCTTCGGAGCTCCTGAGGGTACGCAAGATAAGGCATAACCGATGAAAATGAATCTCGAACGAGTTTTGCCTCGGCTTCTTGCATCTTAGCACCTAGAGATTCAAGATGGTTTCCTTGACGGTTTCCATTGCCACGATGGTCTGGACGCTCTTTACCGAGTCAAGGGATTGGATGCGGTCATCGACAAACTTCTTCAGGCTTTCTACATCGCGGGCACGTATCTTCATCATTAATCCATGACCTCCTGTCGTGTGATGGAGTTCACATACTTGGTGGCAGCGCGACAAAGAACGAACGAGCTCGCGCATGCTCCTACTATCGACATCAACGCTGACGAAAGCCATCACTCCATAGCCGAATTTTCTAGGGTCTATCAGTGCTGAGTATTGTTTAATCAGGCCGGAGCGCTCTAGTTGCTTAATTCGCCGCCTCACCCCTGAAGTGCTTAGGCCGACCTCGCGCCCCATTTTGCGCAGCGGAACGTGTGCGTCGTTGTTCAACATTTTCAAAAGTTTTATGTCGACGCTGTCCACGCTTCATCACCAATCCAGCCTGAATTTGTTAGGCGCTTCGATTATTTATTTCTTGTGGGCTCAATTTTGCACATCAGAGTTGAATTGTTTTTAGTTTTTCCTCAACTTTTTCGCATGCGTCAACGAGTGCGTTGCCCCATCGCCGCTCGTCGTTGAACAGCAAAACCCGTTCGTAGCGTTCACCGTACCGCTCGAAGAAGCGAGAAAGGGCCTCGGTCACTGATTTGATCTGTATCGCGTCAAGTTCTCGAGGTATCTGAAATTGCCCGAGCGGGTAAACCTCCTCGAGTTCCTCAGGAACGATGCCGAAAGGGGGCACGAGTCTTACGAGGTGGGTTTGCTCAAATTTCTCCAGCTTGGGGCGCTCGCCTTCAAAGGCCGGTAGGAGTGCTAGGATGGGCAGCGGAGGCGGATCATAACGCTCCTCGAGCCTCCTTCTATGGCGCACGACCTCCGGACGATCCACAGATTCTTCACCAAGATAGCAAAATGCTGATGGTTTGGTCACGGGGTCAAACCGCTCGATGAAATCTCGATACTTCACCAGCCTCCGGAACCCCTCAAGCAGCCGCGGATGAGCGCGACACCGCATCTCAAGATATGCCCCTAAACTTCCCTCAACAATCGCCTGGCGGATGCGTCGCAGCTCGCCGAAAGTTACATGAAGGTTATGCCTAGCCAAGAGCTTGATTCGCTCGTCCTGCGAGATGTGCCTGAACTCATTGGGCAGATGTGCCACACAAACAGGGCACTCACATGGTAGGTAGGATAGCTCATCGAGACGAAAGGTTCCCTCCGATGTCATGTAACGATCATCACGCGCGTAGAGCACGTATGCAGCGGAGTCAAAGAGGTCACAACCCATCGCCACGGCGAGCGCAAACATCATGGGGTGCCCGGCGCCGAAAAGATGCGTAGGGCGATCTAGTGGCAGGTGTTGCTTAGCAGTCATGACGAGATCGACAAGCTCCGCATAACGATATCCCTCTAGCAACTCGACAGGGCTTCCTATCGCGTGCAGTTGAAAGTCGAGCTTCCCAACCTCGCGTGCGCTCTGAGCGACCAACTCGCTGAAGAGACCCCCCTGCACCGGGCCGCACCAAACCACTTTAGGGTTGGACCTGAGTTCGACCGCCTGCTTGGCTCGCTCAAGTGTTATTCGCACCGTCTCGGCCGCATGCTCCCTAGTCGCTCGAACACCAGTCGGAACATCGAGGATAGTCGCGATGTCGGGGGCGATTGCGTCTTGATAGCGCACGATTTCCTCAGGGCCGACATCCACGCCCCCGTAGCGTAAAATCTGATAACCTCCAGAATCGGTTGCGATTGGGCCATCATAATCAAGAACTCCGTGAATCCCCTTTTTAATCGCATTTTCTCCGAAGCAGCGACGGGTTAGGTAGGCGTTTGTTATCACTAGCTCGGCGTCGAACTCACGACGCATCTGGTTGGGTGATAAAATTACGTCCGATGGATCGATGACCGGCATAAGGGCCGGGGTTGTAACATCGCCGTGTGGAGTGCTAAGTCTGCTCACTCGACCCATGCCATCGCGATGTAAGATTTGGAAAATAATATCACCACTACAACTTTGAATGATTCTCACAAAGGTCTTCCGCTTGAAATCCAAAATTCAACAAATCGGAATTTTTCCTTCGGCGAGCTTCATGCAGAATTTGTCTATATTTTCAAGCTCTGTGTCCACCACTTCCATTATCTGCCTTCTGACGCTCCCAATTTTGATGCCCGGCTTAGTGATGACCCGAACAGCTGCGATTGCTGGCTCATCGATAGATTTCCCTATTTGGCTAACTATCCAAACATAGACCTCATCCAATCCTGAAACTTGACTGTAAATCTCGTTCGCGATTCGATGTGTGAGCAAATTGTAAATTTTGCCCACGTGACTCACTGGGTTCTTGCCAGCTGCCGCCTCCGAACCCGTATGGCGGTTGAGCGGAATCACGCCATTTGGACGATTGCCCCTTCCAACTTGGCCCGAGTCCGCCCCATCAGCGCTCGTTCCGAGCACAGTGAGGTATGCTCCTCCGACACCCCGCCCACGCACATCGAGAGTGTTAAGGTTGAGCTTGATCTTTGAGAGAACGGAATTCCCTTTCACGAATGAGTATAGCCGCTTGAGGATTTCTTCCTTCTTTCTGAAGTAATCGTCCTCGCTCTCTACGAATCGGTCAACGAAAGCCACCCCAATAGTTAGATGGAGCTCTTCGTTCTTTCGAAAGCCCATCACCTTGACGTCCTCGCCGGCCTCAGGAAATTCCTTTTTAAACTCCGGAGAATTCAAGTAGCGCTCGGTCTTCAACACGAGCTGCTCTGTCCAAGTCATCGGTGCGTAGCCGACTGCGGCCGAGGTGTCATTAGCGCTAAGCACTTTACCCTTGCGCTTGAAGATGTCCGTTAGCGCCGCAGATCCAGGCTTAAACTCGACTTGGTAGCGCATGTGTTTTTCCGGATCGACAAACCTCAAATTTTCTTTTATCCAGCTCTTCGCAGCACGAATCGCGATATCCTTCACCGGGATTTTGGTCCCCTCAACCTCTTCAGTCGCTCGGTCACCGAAGATCAAAAGCATTGGTTGCTTCACTTCGCCGCCGCCAAATCTCGTTTCAACCTCTCCGGCGACGAGCAGCGACTTGTCTGCATTGTGGTGCATGATCATGCCAAATTTTTTCAAATACTCTTTACTTAACTCGACTGAAACTTGATCGAAAATCGCGTCACATATAGAATCAGGATGCCCAAGGCCCTTTCGCTCAACAATCTCCAATTTTTGTTTTTCGAGAGGAATTTGCTTGAACTCCTCAACGATTATATTACGCGCCAAGTTTACGCCTTTCGGATTTTCAATCTGCTAGCTATTTATAGGTTTTGTTAAAAATATAACTGACAGGAATAGGCGATTTTTATGCGGATACTCCGGCTATCTGAGGTTAAAGCGATGCGAAAGAGGCTCGGGCTAACTCAAGCGCAACTAGCAGAACTCGCAGGCGTGACCCAAGCTTATATCGCGAAAATCGAGGCAAAAGCCGCTGATCCTCGTGTCTCCACTCTTGAAAAAATATCCAAAGCGCTTGAGCGAGCAACTGCCATGGAGAAGCGCGCAACTGTTGGACAAATAATGACCTCGCCAATTGTAGCTGTAAAGTCCTACGACCGTGTAGACAAAGCGATCCACCTCATGAAATCATACGACATTTCGCAACTTCCGGTGCTTGATGAAGAAGTGCAGGTTGGCTCGATATCTGAAGCTACAGTTGTGCACAAGATTGCCTCGGGCGAAAACATGGGCAGACTGCTCAAACGCAACGTCAGCGAGATAATGGAAAATTCATTCCCAACCGTGAGCAAGGACACCGACATTGATGTCGTTTACTCCCTACTCGAACATGAGCCGGCGATTGTTGTCGTTGAACATGGAAAAGTGATCGGCATTGTTACTAAAGCAGACTTATTTAAACTAGCTGGAAAACCGCGGGGCAAAAGCTGAGCTTTCCCGATATTTTTATCCCCCGACCCCGAGATTAGGTATTGGTGCATTATGGCTGAAGAAAAAGAAAGGATCGCGCGATGGATCGCTGGTGACATAACTCTCTCCGACGACCCGGGGGGAGCCTTCAAGCGCTGGCGGGAGCGATTTGGCATTAACCAGACCTCGCTCGCCAAAATGATGCACGTTTCCTCCTCAGTAATCAGCGACTACGAGGCCGGGCGGAGGAAATCGCCTGGGGCAGCGACTATCAAGCGTGTGGTCGACGCATTCCTTAAGCTTGATGAGCAACAGGGGGGAGAAGTGTCTAGGATATTCTCCCATGTGTTCGGCACTCAGCTGCCCCCCGATGTCGTGCTTGAGATTCGAGAGTTCGGCGAGCCCACCGATGGGAAGACCGTCTGTAAGGCGGTCGATGGGAATGTCGTCGTGAACAAGGAGCTGCTCGACCAGAAGCTCTTCGGCTACACCGTCATCGACAGTTACAAAGCTGTACTGAGCCTCTCTGCCGACGATTTCAAGCGCCTCTACGGATTAACCACTGAGCGAGCGCTCGTCTTTACTGGTGTGACGATGGGGCGCTCCCCCATGGTGGCTGTAAAGGTGATCGGGATAACCCCTGGGATGGTGATTCTGCACGGCGAACTCAAGCGTGTCGACGCACTGGGGGTAAAAATAGCCGAGCTCCTACGCGTTCCCCTCGTAGTCTCGAAACTTCCGTCGGTCAGGGAGCTGATCGAGGGGCTTCGAAAGTGCGTCCACTGACCCCTCACGACAATTGCCGATGTTTTTTCCGACAATCGAAAGGCTTTTATTGCTCTCGCTTAAGCATAGACACAAAAATTAATATTCAAGAAAAAAGGTGACCTTGCTAATGGACGTTGGCATAATCGGTTACGGCGTTTACATCCCCAGGTACCGCATACGGGTGGAAGAGATAGCCAAAGTCTGGGGGGAAAATCCCGAGCGCGTTAAGCACGGACTTTTGGTTGAAGAAAAATCTGTCCCTGGACCTGATGAAGATACCGCCACCATAGCAGTCGAGGCCGCGCGCAACGCCGTGAAGCAGGCCGGCATTGACCCTCAAGACATAGGTGCGATCTACATCGGCTCAGAGTCCCACCCTTACGCAGTCAAACCAACTGCCACAATTGTAGCAGAAGCTATCGAAGCTACCCCCGACCTCACAGCCGCCGACTACGAATTCGCGTGTAAAGCGGGCACAGCCGGAATTCAGACCTGTATGGGGGCAGTTGAAGCGGGCATGATAAAATACGGTATGGCGATTGGATCTGACACCGCCCAAGGGGCTCCAGGAGACGCCCTCGAGTACACCGCTGCGGCCGGGGGTGGCGCCTTCATTGTGGGCAAGAACGGGAACAAGACCCTAGCAAAGATCGAAGGTACCTACTCCTACACCACTGATACGCCCGATTTCTGGCGCCGAGATATGCGACCTTATCCCAAGCACGGAGGGCGGTTCACCGGAAAGCCCGCCTACTATAAACACGTGCTTTCCGCAGCTAACGGTCTGCTCCGACAACTTCAGCTCACTCCCCAAGATTTCGCCTACGCGGTTTTCCACCAGCCCAACGGAAAATTCCCACTGCATGCTGCCAAGGAGCTGGGATTCTCGAGGGAGCAGGTAGCACCGGGCCTGCTGACGCCCGTAATAGGTAACACCTACTCGGGATCGACCATGATAGGTCTCGCCGCTGTCCTCGACCAAGCCAACCCTGGGGAGCGGATACTCGCGGTTTCATATGGATCGGGTGCAGGAAGCGATGCCTTCAGCATCCTCGTGCGCGATGGTATTGAGGACAAACGTGATGCGGCCCCAAAGGTGCTCGACTATGCGAATCGGAAGGTTTACATCGACTACGCCACCTACACGAAATTCAGGAGGCTGCTGGTGAAGTAGATGCGCGATGTTGCAGTGATAGGCGTCGGACTGACAAAGTTCGGCGAGCTCTGGGATGTCTCGTTTAGAGAGATGATGATGGAAGCGGGCGCTCGTGCAATCGAGGATGCTGGGATCGACGGAAAACAGATAGGCGCGATGTACGTGGGAAACATGTCCTCTGGTCAATTCATCCGCCAAGAGCATATTTCCTCAATTGTCGCAGACCACGCTGGACTTGTACCCATCCCCTCCACACGCGTCGAGGGGGCCTGCGCGTCAGGCGGGCTTGCGCTCCGCCAAGCGGTAATCGACGTTAGCTCAGGCCTCCACGATATCGTCGTCGCGGCCGGCATAGAGAAGATGACTGATGTGCTCACCGGGGCTGCCACCGGGGCACTTGCGACAGCCGCTGACCAAGAATGGGAGGTATTTGTAGGTGCTACCTTCCCTGGTCTCTATGCGCTGATGGCTCGCCGCCACATGTATGAGTTCGGAACCACGGAAGAGCAAATGGCAGCGGTGGCGGTGAAAAATCACCGCAACGCATGTTTCAACACCTGCGCGCAATATCAGATGGAGATAACGGTCGATGATGTGATGAAGTCCCCACCGGTTACCTTGCCCCTAAAATTGCTCGACTGTTCCCCGATCACCGACGGCGCTGCCTGCGTGATTCTCGCCTCCGCGGAGAAGGCGCGGAAGCTCACCGATACCCCAATCTTGGTCGCTGGTACCGGACAGGCGAGCGATACCATTTCACTCCACAGCCGTACCTCTCTCACGAGCCTACAAGCTGCCATCGAGGCCGCGCGAACAGCGTACAAGATGGCGAGCATCAAGCCGAGTAACATCGATCTCGCAGAGGTTCACGACTGCTTCACGATAGCCGAAATCATGGCGATCGAAGACCTAGGGTTCTGCAAGAAAGGTGAGGGTGGCAAAGTGACCGAGCAGGGCGAGACCACGATAGGCGGACGAATCCCCGTAAACACGAGCGGCGGGCTCAAGGGCAAGGGGCACCCCGTGGGCGCTACTGGCATCGCGCAGGCCGTGGAGATCACGCAGCAGCTTCGAGGCGAGGCAGGCAAGCGCCAAGTCGATGGGGCGGAGATCGGGTTAGCACACAACGTCGGTGGCTCGGGAGGAACTGCGGTGGTGCATGTGTTCAGGCGAGGTGACTAGGATGGCCGTTCCGCGTTTCTGGCGAGAGATACCAAACAGATATAACCTCGTGGGGGCACGCTGCGGAAATTGCAACAAAATCTTATTCCCCCCACGCTATATCTGCCCCTTCTGCAGGCGGATGGGCAAGCTCGAGCCTTACCGACTCAAACGTCGAGGCAAGGTCCTCTCCTACACGGTGGCACACGTTGCTGCAGAAGGTTTTGAAGACCAAGTGCCCTACGTGCTCGCGATCATAGAACTCGAAGATGGGCCACGCTTGACTGCGCAGATCACCGACTGCAACCTAGATGAAATCAAGATAGGCGACGAGGTTGAAATAGTCTTCAGGCGGATGGGCGAGGAGAGTCAAGACGGTGTCATTTACTACGGATTCAAAGGACGCTTGATCAAACCTTAAAAACTTTTTGTTAAGTGCGCCGTGCGAATGTTAAATAGCCCGTGTGTGCGATCATTCGCGTCTTGGGGCGGGTGCAACTCGGTTTGACCTCGAATTCCCGAACAAGACACTCGATAGTCTTGCAGTGGACGAAGCGGTAATTTGGTAGCTCCCGGTAGAGGCGTTGCAAGTGTTCGACGCAGGGAGCAAATGTCACAAGGTGACCGCCAGGTTTAAGTGCCCGCTCAGCGTGGGGTAACACTCGCTCGGGCTGGGGAAGGTCAAGCGTCACCAAGTCGACTTCATGCTCGTCGATTCCTTCGTAGATATCTTTCAGCTTCACCGTCACAATATCACCGAGCCCTGTCATGTTGATGTTCTCCTCCGCCACGCGCGCAAAATCCTCCCGCACCTCATAGCTCACCACGCGTCCGTTGGGTCGAACAAGGTTACCGAGAAAAATCGCCAGCGAACCAGACCCCACGCCTGCATCGACTACGAAATCGCCGGGGGCCACCCCGGTATATGCGACGATTTGCGCGGCATCTTTAGGCAGCATTATCTGGGGAACGCGGCGGAGCTTCTGGAGGTAATCAACGATGCGCGGGCGCAAAAGAATGAACTCTTTGCCAACGTGTGATTTTAACCTCGCTCCCGGCTCTTGCTTGATAGCCTCGCTCAAATCAACAACCCCAAAATCCGTGTGGAGCTTTTTTCGCTCGGCTTTGACAAGATATTTTCTGCCTCGCTCGTCGATGAGAATTATTCGCTCGTTTTCCTCGATCATTCACCCAACCTCGTCAAGTTATTTATCCTCACCTAAAAATAACAAGAGGGTCACCAATGAAGTTCACTTGGCCTCAGCGGCGCTTAAGCAATCGCCAATTAGCTGCGATTCCGCTAGTCATAATTGCGGTTCTGACTATTTCCATGCTAGTGCTCAGTGTCCCATTCAGCACTGATTTCAGGGAAAGTGGTTTAATAAGAGTAAGGTGGTTGGAAAATGTCCCTGACGCTGGCGCGGTTGAAATCGCCGTCGAAAATTTGCTCGGCTACAATGCTGATGTTGACATCGTTGAAAATGGCCTCGATATAGGAACTAGCAACGTGCTGAGTGAAAACCAAACTCTCCTAGTTAAAAGCATGTTTTCATCTCAATTTAGCATCCCTGAGAACTCAGTCACCGTGGAACTGAGAGGAGCAACCATCACTGGCATCTATTCTGAGCAGGCCGTGAGAGCTATGGTCGGTGCCTTCATCGCGATGGGCGTCATCATCTTCATCGCCTTCCGGCGCCGCGTCACCGTGGGGGCAATCTTGCTCGCCGTGGGGCTCGACTTGTTGGGGGTCTTCGGATTTATGGCGCTGTTCGGCGTCGAACTCAGTCTGGCGTCAGTAGCAGGTCTGCTTATGCTCATCGGATACGCTGTAGACACAAACATCCTGCTCACCACGCGAGTGCTCAAGCGGGTTGGGGGCGAGCCCAAGGAGCAGGTGGTCGATGCAATGCGCACGGGCTTGATGATGAGCAGCAGCACGCTTATTCCTCTCTTCGCCATCAACATTCTAACGACAGCCCCTCAACTTTACCAGTTGACAGCCGTGCTCATCTTCGGCATCATCATCGACATTTTTAACACTTGGTTCTTGAACTCCGCCATCATCATACGGCATGCCGAAAGACAGCGGAGGAAGGAGTACCATGTCAGTATTTAAGGAACGCCGCATCGCGCTGTTGCTCCTCACAGCTTTCTTGTGTACCATACTGGTCTGGAGCCCTTGGAAAGCGGTTGATTCAAAAGTGGAAACCGCGGTGGGATGGCCAGCTCAGTATACACGGGGTCTCCGCTTTGGGGTAGATATCATAGGCGGTTCTAGGATTATACTTGCACTCGAAGCTTCGCACGTCACATTTGAAAATATCCAAGACAACGAGACTTGGTGGGGAACTATAGTGCCCAAGCTCGAGGACAATCTTTACGTGAGCGTCAAGACAATCAGACTTGATCCAACCACAGGAGTGGCCGTAGCTGAAATTGGAAGACCAATAACTGAAAATCTGATCAACGCAATTATCGAGGGTTTCGGCAATGTAGCAGTAAACCCTGAAACAGGAAAACCTATGATAGAGAAAAAAATAAGCGATACAACGCGCGATGAAGTAATTTCTATACTCGGGTTGCGGGTGGACCCAACTGGGCTGCGAGGCGCACAATTTAGATCTTTAGGGGCAAATCTGATCCTCTATGAAATTCCTGGCCTGCTCCCCGGAGAAGCAGAAACCCTTCTCGGCAAACCTGGACGACTCGAAATTTTCTTTGAGAACGAAGTCTTGCTCCGCGGCGAGGATATCGTAAGCGTCAACGCACCTTATCCCAGCAGTGAGGGACCTCAAACTGCCGACCTACCTTTCAGATTGACTGACGATGGCGCAAAAAGATTTAGTGAAGCGGCGGCAAACAAGGCCAACTATCCCACCTTGATCTATGTTGATCGTCCAACAGACGCCATAATAGTCTTCAACAACGAAATTTTGGACGAACTTCCAACCTTTTTCGAATACGACCTTGGCGAAAAAATGTTCAAGGGAACTACGGACAAAGGAATGGAATACTCCCTAGGTGTTCCGGCCATCGGAACCGCAAAGGATGAGCTTTCCTCCGAAGCACAACAATTTTTGAAAGGGTGGGCAGGTTTGATTCCCACAGTGCGCTTATTAGGAGATTTAGAAGATTTCTCATTGAGTGTTATTGAAAATATTTCCGCGCTCTACAGCGTTGAGTCCATTCCTAGGCAAACCGCAGAAGGTACTAAGAAAAATGCCGAGGAGTGGATCAAAGAGGCATGCGGGCTCAAAAGTGTGGTAATCATCACGCCCGAGTTGGCTGCTGACTTCGCGGCGGGGAAAATTTCTAAAGATTTGCGTATCACGATCACCCGCCTCTCCTTGGAAGATGCTATGAACGAAGCCGCAAATTTGCGACTGGTGCTGTCCGAGCGATTGCCCGTCGAAATCACAATCGAAAGCGAAACCCCGATAGAGGCCCGCTTGGGCGCTGAATTTCTGAAACAGGTGCTCATTGCGGCGATAGCCGCCCTGCTGGGAGTATTGGTTCTCGTCTACCTCCGATATCGACACTTGCTCATCGGCTTTGCGATCATTGGGATTATGCTATGCGAACTTCTCATCACCCTCGGCGCAGCGTCTCTGATCGGTTGGACAATTGGGCTGCCAGAACTTGGGGCCCTGATCATCGTCATCGGTACCGGCATTGACCACCAAATCATCATAACCGACGAAGTGCTCAGGGGTGGCTTGCCCGGGACAAAGGTGGTAAGCTTGAGGGGGAGGATCTCGCGAGCATTCGCGGTAATCTTTGCAGCTGCTGCGACAACAATTGCAGCAATGATAATGCTCGCTTTGATTGGCTTTGGAGCGATGAGCGGGTTCGCAATCATCACAATCTTGGGGATGCTCATAGCCGTGCTTGTAACCCGACCCGCCTACGCTCGAATAGTCAGCGCTATCGTAATGAAGGGACAAGAAAAGTGACAAGCAGCTAAATTGAGGTTCCGAACTGCCTCAAAACAAATAAGGCTGCAGACAAAATCGCGAGAATTCCGATGGTAATTATAAAACCTAGGAAAAGCCTGCGAACCCCGAAAACCTTGAGCGCTCGCTCTGAGATGAAATAGATAGATGCCGCACACGCGAAATAAAACCACAGAACTACAGTCGAAACCATGAGGATATCAAACTTTAACACAATCATCACGAATGCCAAGAAGCCTGCTGCAATGGTAACGATCGTGAACGGGTAAAACAAGGCCATCAAGATGGCGCCTTTGCGTGCTTCCATGCGATCACCAAAGAAAAAGGTACTGCGTGGTCGTGGGGAGTTTTCTCCGCAGAATCGCCACCTCAGGGCGATATATCAGCAGCTCCCCGACAGCGGGCTCCTTTTCGAGAACCTGACTGACAACTTTTACCTCGGCCTCTCCACTTATCCTAGCAGTACCTCTACCGAGCTTCGGCTCCAGCGCGATTAGAATTGGCAGTTGTAGCTTATCCCTATCCGTCTCGGGGAGAAGCCCCGCCAAGAACTCAAGCTCCTCGCGCTTGAACTTGTGAACACCGCCATCACGCGTCACGACTTGAGGCTTCGCAGACAAAAGTGCCTCCTTTAACGAAAGACGCCTCTGGGGCAAATGCACGTTGAGCTTGCTTAGCTCAAATTTTATCAGACGATCCGCGCTCACTCACGTTCCTCTAGCATCGCTTTTATCCGCTTCAGACGGGAGAAGTTCTCCCGCTCCATCTCATCGAGCTTCATCATGATGAACTTAAGGGCCTCCTTTAACCTCGGGATCAAAATATACTCGAGTGCGTTCACCCTTCGCTTGGTCTTCTCGAGTTCTTTGGCGATAGCGAACGCCGATCCCTCAAGTTCAGCTAGACCTATCAGAAGCTTGAGCGCTCGCTCGAACTCCCTCGACGCCTCATCGAGCACCGAAGATGTTATGTGCAAGCTATAACCCCTCATCAAAGCGTCGCGCTCAACCTCTTCGACTTCGATGGCCGGCACCGCGATGCCCATTATGTGGCGAGTTGAAATCTCCACTTGAAGCTCCCGTTTTGCCTCTTTGGAAGCCTGCTTAGTCTCGAGCGTCCCCATGATGGCGAAGCACATCGATAGCGCGCGGTGGGCTACTGAGAGCTGCTCTAGCGCCTTTGCCCTAGCTTCTTGGATTCGCTTTACTACATCAAAGAACTCAATGACAAGTGCATCCATTTTCTCCTTGAGTAGGTCGTGCCCCCTTTGCGCGAGGCCCACCCTTTGTCTCAACTTCAAGAGCTCCATCCGAGTCGGGTACACCGCTATGGCCATCGCCATCTATCCACCCTCCTTCCTGACCATGATCTCGACTCCAACCGTGCGCTTGATTATCTCACGCAGCTCATCGACCTCCGGTACATATCCAGTCTTGTCAGGAATTCTCAGCACGAGGGGAAGCAATCGCTTCGTCTGCACCATCCGGCGGAAATCATGACCAAGCTCCTCCGCGACGCGGTGGGTTATCAGCACGAGCCCAATTTCGTCGCTGGCGAGAAATTCGCCCAGCTTGACCAGTGTCTCTTCTTTCGTCGTGGAAATGTGGGCATAGGTCGCGCCTGCCAAAGCGAATCCCGTCACGGTATCTTGATCCCCAACTACAGCTATTTTAAAACTCAATTTTTGGCACCTTCACTATTGTTTCCTTTATTTTCTGGGGCTCGACCTTGTCCACCTTGAGCCTTATTATCACCCGCAGATTTTTCATCTCATTTTCCTTCAAGCGAATGTACGAAATCACCGGTGCTATGCTGAAGAGCTTGGTGAGCGCCAGCCATCTGAATACCTTCAACTGCATTTCATCTAGGGCCCGCTCTGCCGCGGAAAGCCCTTGGGCCTCGATCTGCGGGAGAACCTCCAGTAAAATTTTGCCGTAGGGGGTACGGGAGACCGCATCCACGGCCGATCGAATGTCTTCGGCGACTGCCATGGCTCGAAGTATCCCCTCCGTCAGCATGTGGGAAGGTCGGATGAGATACCTATCGATTTCCTCCGGATTTACCCCCTCCCGCTTCAGCCGCAGAATAAGCTTGAGGTTCACGATATCTATCTCGCAACCCACCAGCGACTTGAGAATCGAACGCTGCGCCTTCACCCGCAAAACCTCCCTCCACAAGCTGGTGTAGTAATACCTGTCGAACGCGGAGAGCAAAGGAATGAGTCCGCGCTCCTCGTACTCTCTCAGCGCCTCCGAGAGCACGCTGAAATACTCGCTCTCCTTCAGAAATTCAAGTAGCTGCTCAAAGTTTTCGGCGGAGGCGAGCATCTCGAGCCTCTCGCGCGGCATCGTTGGCGAGGGCATGAGTTCTTTGAGCCTCTCCTCCTTGGGTGTTTTGTTATGAATTGCCGTAACGATCGCCTTGAGATTCCAAACCTCTACCCGCTGAAGTACCTTCCTAATCGTTTCTTTTCGCTTCTTCGGCACCATATTGAGTATCTCAAGGTAGCGTGCGTTCGAATTGTCCCTAAAGGCGTTCTCCACCTCAACCATGTTCAACTCCCCTTCCCTCTGGATCCCCGCTAACTGCTGACGGTAGTCCGTGTCGTCGAGGGCTGCGAAAATATTCACTACCCCTGGAGCATCAGCCAGCTCCCTCAGACGCGCTTCTGGGAATAGCCTCGCTTCCCAAGCACTGATCGTTGCGCTGCAGTAGACGTATGCCATCGAGCGCCTCGCGTGAAAAATCACCAACGCAAAAAAGAAGCCTATCATCCCGAAAATGATTACTAGTACTTCGATCATCCAGACCCTTCGAAGAGAACCTTTGCGACCTTTACTCTAAGCACCTCGAATTCCCTACGCATCCTGCCCTCGAAAGTCTCATCTATCTCTACCGTACCATCAGGTGCCCCAACCTTCACACCACCGATGACTTGAATCGGCTCACCGAACGAGATTTTCACTTTTTTTTCGCCGCCGCTCAGCTCGCGCGCAATTTGCTCTTTAAATGACTCAAGGAGTTTCAGGTCCTGCCGATTTGCCCTAACTATTACATCGCCGGAGCCGAGCTTTCTACAAGCGTTCAAAGTGATTCGAGCGATATCCTCTTTATACCTCTTGGACGCAACATGCGCTCGGAGCTTCTCCTCAACCTCTTTAAAAACGTTGCCGATGAGCCCCTCCTTTTTTTGGAGCATTTCTTTCTTCGCCTTCATCCTGCCCTCGGCCATGCCCTCCTCATAGACTTGCTTGCCGCGAGCGCGCGCCTCCTTCAATCTTTTCTCCTCCTCCTCTTTGGCACCTAGTCGGGCAGCGTCAAGCATCGTGGCAGCCTCTCGCTTCGTCTCTTGGATTACCTCGGCTGCCTTCTTTTTCGCCTCTTTTACGATGTCATCGATTATCAGCTTGGCGCCTTTCTCAGCTGGCAAAATCTTTCCCCCTACAGCGCGCCTATAAACGTCAGCATGAGAATCGTCGCTAAGAGCCCCAATATAGCGTAGAGCTCGACCATCACTGTGTACATTAGACCGGGGGCGAATACCTCTGGTCTCTTGGCGAACGCTGTAATACTCGCAGAGGCAACTAATCCTTGTGGATACGCGGTGAATCCCTGAAGGATAGCAGGAACGGCCGCGGCCAACACTGCCAGACCAACCGGAACTGTTACCTCAGCACCCGCCGATAGCCCTGCGCCGATTATAATCAAAAAGCCAGCAACGAAGCCATAGATTCCTTGCGTCCCAGGCAACACTTCGAATACGAATGCCTTGTAAGCCTTCTTCGGATCCTCACTCGCCACCGCAGCAGCAGCAACGCCGGCTATGCCCACGCCCAGGCCAGAGATTATCCCTGGAATCGCTATCGCTAGACCAGCCGCCAAAGCTACCCAGACTCCTTCGGCTACCAGGTTCCTCACCTCCTTATTATTTTAGTAAACATCCTTTTAGCTTTAAAGGGAGCAAACTTCTCGCCGCCGCCCTCGTAGAACTTCCCGAAAAATTCGACGTAATGCAAACGCATGGTGTGAATGAAAGCCCCGAGGCTTTGGATGAAGATGTTGAAACAGTGCGCCGCGAAGAGCGCAACCAACAGTGGCACCAGCACGATATATGAGAGTGGGGGGGACAAGGGCTCGTACAGCCACCCACCGATGTAGTTTATCGCGTATGCTATGATACCCGTGGCTATGCCGAGGGCCATGAGCCTGCTGTAGGAGGCGGCATCAGCGACCAACCCGGTTATGCCGTATACAACGTTGATGGGCCCACTTAGTCTCTCCCGCAATCCCTTAGCCATCATTACCGCCCCTGTAACTCCAATACCCAACCCAACGTAAAGCAAAACCCTGAAAGCTACGACCATGAAGGGAGCCAGTGCAAGGGGATTAAACGCTTCAAAGAGATTCATTTTTGGAAACGTGAAATCTATCCCAAAATCACTCAGGCTAACGCCCAAAGCACAAAAGCTCAGCCCAAAGAACCCCACCACGACTAGTACTCGAGGAATATGGTTGAGGATCAAGTTCCTCCAATCCCTCCTGAAAAAGTCCTTCAGCGCGGCAGCCACTCCAAACCCAATGATAATGTGCAGGATACCTATGAAAACAGCAAGCTTAAGGATAGGTATGGGATTTTCCATGGGGTTTATCCACAGGGGGCCAAATCCGAACCATCCTCCGATAAGGGCGCCTATCACAACGGTACACGCCGCGCCCACCACCATCATCCTCCTTAAACTTCTCGGGAAGGCTTTTGCAAACCAGAAGCCAGATCCCATGAAAAGCCCGAGCAAAAGCCCGTAACCAGCATCCGACAAGCAGACTGCGAAGAAAAGCGGAAAGGTGAACGCTAGGAATGGTGTGGGGTCAACCTCGTCGTACTTAGGCAAGCCGTACATTTCGGTGATGAGTTCAAAATCACCCACCCCCTTAGGGTTTTCAAGCTGTATGGGGACAGCCTCGACCTCGACTTTTTGGGGCTTGTAAATTCGAATTATATGCCGCCCGTTAGTAGCTGCACTCAGAATGGGCTCGATGTCCACCTTCTTGGGTATCCAGCCCTCGATGACCACGGTGGCGTCGGTGAAGCCAAATAGCCCAGTGCCCCCCAAGCGTTCCATCTGAATCTCAAGAAGTTCGAGGAACTTGCTCACCTCTCTTGCCTCAGCTTTGGCGAGCTCCTTCCTCCTCATCTCGAGATCAGCCCGTTCCTTGGCAAGTTCCTCCAGCTGCTTTTCGAGTTCTTTGATCGCCTCCCGCGGAGTTCTTGGGATACTTGGTATCTCTAAAAGCTCTATTTCAAACCTGTAGAACATGGGTAAGAGCTTCTGCTGATCTCTTGCGCGATAGACGGCAATCAAAATCCTTCGCTCGCCCTTCCCAAACACCTCCACAAAAACTTTTTGTCCCAATATTTCCCTTGCCGCGTCCGAGAACTCTCGTATCCGCTCCTCTGCGATCCACCCTACCTTAACTTGAATTTCATCCGTCGATCGAAGGTAGCTTAGCGAAAATTTTATTTCTCTGAAATTTTCGAGTACCTCCATTTGGGTGTGCAGCTCTTGTCTCTTCTTATCGAGTTCCTCGCTTTTTGTCTTCAATGTACTTAACTTCGGCTCGAGCCTCTCGAGGAGCCTTTTCGCTTCTTTCAAGGTTTGCGCGTAAGTGAGCTCCTCAACCTCAACCGGCTTACGCGATGGGCCGAGAAACTCCTGCATCTCCCTGAATTTTGCGAGTAGTGAGGAGAACTCATACACCTCCTCCCTCACCGCCTTCCGCGCGACCTCCAGCTCCGAGATCTCCTTAAGTTGAACTACACCAGCCTCGTGAAGCCTAGCCACAACGTTATCATGCGCTTGTTGGAGGAAAATCGCCCTAAACTTCTGCATTCGAGCTGTTTTGAACGTGGAATTCACCTGAGAATGACATCCAGAACGAGCTTGACCGCCTCCGTGTGCCTCGCCCTAGCTTTTTTCTCCATCGCCTGAATCTCTTTGCGATTTTTCACCAGCAGCTCCTGCACATCTGCCTCTGCCTTTTTCCTCGATTCCCCGACCACTTTTTCTGCCTTTGATTTCGCCCCCGCCTTTGCGCTCTCCTTTAGTTTCTGCACTTCCTTTCGAGTGGATTCGAGAAGGGTTACAGCTTCTCGCTGCGCCGCTTCCATTTGCTCCCTTGCCTTTTTCTCTGCTTCAAAGATCTCGCGAAGACTTTCCTCGACCACTTAGCTCCCGTCCAGTGTACAACGTCAAAGTTAATTAGAAGTGATACAAATAAAAGTTTCTTATTACAGTAGAGATATTCATAAAAGTGAAGCCACCAATTTAGCTATAGTTCGGGGTGTTTGATTGGGAAAGATCGTCCGAATCACGGGGCCCGTAGTTATCGCTGATGGTATGAAAGGCTCGGAGATGTATGAACTCGTCAAGGTAGGAGAGGAGGGCCTGATGGGGGAGATAATTGGCCTGACTGAAGATCGTGCGATGATTCAGGTGTATGAGGAGACCTCGGGCATAAAACCGAGCGAAAAAGTCGAAGGGACTGGAAAACCCCTCTCTGTAGAGCTTGGACCCGGGCTCATCGGCGCGATTTATGATGGAACGCAGCGACCGCTCACAATCATCCAGGCGAAAATAGGGGATATGATAAAGCGAGGCGTCTTCGCCAATGCCCTGCCGCGTGATAAGAAGTGGGAGTTCGCGCCAAAGGTCAAGCGAGGCGCAGAGGTCGTCGAGGGTGATGTACTCGGAACCGTCAAGGAGAGCAAGCTTGTCGAACACCGAATTTTGGTCCCCCCCGGCGTCAACGGAAAAATCCTAGAGCTAGCGGATGGCGGGCACAGAATTGAGGATATCATCACCACCATCGAGACCGCTGATGGCAAGCGAGAGGTTGCGATGATGCAAACTTGGCCTGTGCGGCGGGTGAGGCCATTTAAAGAGAAGTTCGATCCGAATGAGCCGCTCATTTCTGGGCAGCGCATCACCGACACGTTCTTCCCAATCGCGAAAGGGGGTACGGCAGCAATCCCTGGAGGCTTCGGCACGGGTAAAACGGTTATGCTTCATCAGTTCGCGAAATGGGCAGCCGCAGACGTGGTCGTTTACGTGGGCTGCGGCGAGCGGGGCAACGAGATGTGTGATGTGCTAGTGCACTTCCCAAAGCTGAAGGACCCGCGCAGCGGCGAGTCGCTTATGGCGCGAACCACACTCATCGCCAACACCTCAAACATGCCCGTGGCCGCGCGCGAGGCGAGCGTCTACACGGGAATAACCATCGCCGAGTACTTCCGAGACATGGGCTACGATGTAGCGCTGATGGCCGACTCCACCTCGCGATGGGCCGAGGCTATGCGTGAGATTTCAGGGCGACTAGAGGAGATGCCGGGTGAGGAGGGCTTTCCCGCATACTTAGCCTCTAGGCTGGCGGAATTCTATGAGCGAGCTGGCCGCGTGCGGACGCTCGGCAACGATGAGCGCTTCGGCTCCGTGACAGTACTCGGCGCCGTTTCTCCGCCCGGAGGCGACCTTTCGGAGCCCGTTTCACAAAACACGCTTCGCATTGTCAAGGTCTTCTGGGCGCTCGACACGGGGCTGGCCGACCGGCGCCACTTCCCGGCCATCCACTGGCTCAATAGCTACTCACTCTACGCCGACAACGTCCGCGAGTGGTGGAAACAAAAGCTCGGCGAGGATTGGAAGGTCCTGCGCGATGAATCGATCGCCATGCTCCAGAAGGAGGCCGAGCTCGATGAAATCGTGAAGCTCGTGGGGCCTGATGCCCTTCCCGAGCCGGAGCGAGCCGTGCTAGAGGCCGCGCGGATGATGCGAGAGGACTTCCTTCAACAGTTCGCCTTCCACGAGGTCGACACCCACTGCCCTGTCGAAAAACAGTTCGGGATGCTCAAGCTCGTGCTCGATTTCTATCATAACTCCGTGGAAGCAGCGCGACGGGGCGTCTCGGTAGAGGAGATTAAAAAGCTGCCGATCAAGGAGACCATCGCGGGCATGAAGCGGCTTCCCTCAGAAAAGTTCATGAAAGAGCGAGAGAATTTTGAAAAACAGCTCAAGAAACAGTTCGAAGAGCTGATGCGAACAATGAAAGCACCAAAAACCGAAGGTGAAAAGAGTGAAAAGCGAGAGCGTTAAGAGTCGTGAATATTTAACTGTCGCAGAAGTTTCTGGCCCACTGATGGTAGTCGAGGGCGTAAGCGGCATTGCCTACGGGGAAGTCGTGGAGGTGACCACGCCCGATGGGGAAACAAAACACGGGCAAGTGCTGGACGCCTACGAGAATCGCGCTGTAGTGCAGGTCTACGAGGGCACGAGCGGCATCGACACTTTCAAAACCCGCGTTCGCTTCACGGGCGAAACCATCAAGTTCGGCGTCGGGCTCGAGTTGCTCGGCAGAATTTTTAGCGGGCGTGGCGAACCCATAGATGGCGGCCCCAAACCGATTTTTGAGGACGAGTGGGATGTGCATGGGGCCCCAATAAATCCTGCGGCAAGGGAATACCCTAGCGAGTTCATTCAGACTGGCGTATCATCCATCGACGGCATGAACACGCTCGTCCGGGGTCAAAAGTTGCCCATCTTCTCGGGCTCCGGCTTGCCCCACAACGAACTCGCCGCGCAGATCGCTAGGCAGGCGAAGGTGCTTGGTGAGGAGGAGAAGTTCTGCGTAATTTTTTGCGGGATGGGGATAACACACGAAGAGGCAGCATTCTTCACTCGCGACTTCGAGCGAACGGGCGCGCTGGAGCGGGCGACCGTGTTCTTGAACCTCGCCAGCGATCCCGCCATCGAGCGCATCCTTACGCCGCGCTTGGCCCTGACGACTGCCGAATACTTCGCGTTCACCCAAGGGATGCACGTGCTAGTCATCTTGGTAGATATGACGAACTACTGCGAGGCCCTGCGAGAGATTTCCGCCGCTCGAAGCGAGGTACCGGGAAGGCGGGGCTATCCCGGCTACTTGTACACGGACCTTGCGACGATGTACGAGCGCGCAGGAAGGATAGGGAAAAAGAAGGGCTCAGTGACCCAAATGCCGATCTTGACCATGCCGGGTGACGACATCACCCATCCGATTCCTGACCTCACAGGCTACATCACCGAAGGGCAGCTCGTCATGGACCGTGAGCTTCATCGCAAAGGTATCTACCCGCCACTCAACGTCTTGCCATCGCTCTCGAGGCTCATGAAGGATGGGATAGGCGAGGGGCACACACGGGAGGATCACAGCGATGTCTCAAACCAGCTCTATGCAGCTTACGCTGAAGGCAAGGACCTTCGAGCTTTAGTTGCGGTTGTTGGGGAGGAAGCGCTGACCGAGCGAGACCGCCGCTATCTGAGTTTCGCCGACCGATTCGAGCGGGAGTTTGTAAACCAGCGCCGGGACGAAGACCGCGCGATCGAGACCACGCTCGACCTAGGGTGGGAACTTCTGTGCACGCTGCCCACGACCGAGTTGAAGCGCATCGACCCAAAGTTTATCGAGAAGTATCTGTGCCCGAGTGAATGAATTGACAAGTACGCAATTTCGAAATACGGGTGATGTTGACACGTAATTTTGCCGTTGGGTATGTTTCAACAAGCAAAAACTGCTTTGTTTGAGAAAACATGCGGCGACGAGGTGAAAATTTAATAATATTCCTTGACCTTGCTCAGCGCCTTCAACAAAGAGAACCCTCCCCACTTGAAGATCCTCAAAATCTGGGATGGCCGACAATAAAAATTCATATAAGCTTTCCTCAAAAGCTCCTTGAGCTTCCGTGCGGTGAACCGAGGAAGTTTCATCACCGGATCTAAAGTCGTGTACTTTAACCAATCCCTCGTCAGGAGAAGGTTGTTTCTCCGTGCGAACTCGTAAATTTCGGTGCCGGGGTATGGGGTCAATATCGTGAATTGGGCGAGTGTGGGGTCGAGCTTTTTAGCAAAATTTATTGTTTTTTCGATCGCTTCCACCGTTTCGCCAGGGATACCTATAATGAATGTCGATACCGTGTTCAACTTAAACTTTTTTAAAACTGTCACGGACTTTTTTATCTGCCTGAGGTTTATCCCCTTTTTAAGAAAATTCAGGCTTCGCTGCGAGCCGGACTCAACGCCCAAGTAAATACTGTGGCACCCGGCTTCCTTCAGTTCTCTCGCCAGTTCCTCGTTGATAGTATCCACGCGAGAAGAACAGCTCCAAGTGATATCTACCTTTTCCTTTCGGATCAAAGCGCAGAGCGCCTTTGTCCTTTCTTTGTTAAGCGTGAAAGTGTCATCAAGGAACTCTATCTCCCTCACTCCGTATTTCTCCCTCAGTAGCTTTATCTCCTCCAAAACGTTTTCCGGACTTCTCCCCCTCCATATTTTACCGCACAGCTTCGAAGAGGAACAAAAAACACATTGAAAAGGGCAACCACGGCTGGTGACCATCGCCGC
>CAYFPZ010000062.1:0-7597 GCA_964345105.1 Hadarchaeota archaeon (SeqCode) | reverse complement strand
ATGTTTCTTCAAACTCTTGGTGTAAACACAAATGCTCTTGCAGAGGTAACTATCGTCGATACTGATAACAATCCAGTTGCGAACGCCATGCTGTATGGTCACTGGGAGAATGCAACCTCCGATTCCGATTCTGGAGAATCGGATGCCAACGGTATAGTGGAGAGATGGAGCTTGCAATCTGACTCATTAAAGAAGCCTCCGAGTGGGACGACGTTTACTTTCGTGGTAGACAATATCATCAAAGAAGAATGGACGTACGACCCCGAGGCAAACGTCGAGACGAGCGACAGCATATCGGTGCCATAGTTTTAGATGGGGGCAAAATGCGATCCCCCATTTTCTTTTTTGATTTTCACAGTTCCGTTAGATTATATTCTACGAGCAAGCATTATTAACTTAATACTTTAAAATCGGATAGCGTCTAAGCTATGGAGGTTGAGTAGAATGAAGGGATTATTGGAGGATGAAGCAGGAGTCGAACCTATCGTGATGAAAATCATGGCTGGCATAATCTTGCTCGCTGTGGGGCTGAGCATAGGAGTAGCGCTTTACCAGCAAGCGGGCATAGGCGCACAGGAGGCTCTTAGCTTCAGCGTAAACGTTTCGCCCACGAGCGCGACGATTGGGAAACCAACCACTAGCGAGAACACGATTACTGCGCAAGTCACCGTCCAATCAGTGCTGGGTTACAACAAGGAGGTGATGCTCAGCGCGACTGGAATGCCAACGGGAGTAAGCGTAAGTTTCTCCCCTCAGAGCAACACCCCAGAGTTCGGTTCGACTATGACCATAAGCGTCGAGAATACTGCCGAGCCTGGCGCCATTACGATAACTATCCGCGGGACGGGCGAAGACGATACCACAAAGAGCACAACATTTCGGCTGACTATCGTAGGCTAGAAAGTATGCCAGCTTTCAGGACCCTTGCACTTGTGATACTTGCTGCTTTCGTGGTTTCGATATTCATTTTAGGTTACCAGTTCCTTCAAGGACTCGACCGCGAGCGTAGGGCAAGGGAAGCTGCACTTGAACTGAACAACGGTGTTCAAGCAGCGATTGCGACCGGAAACCCACAAACCGTTGAGATTACTGTGCCTAGTGGTTACAAAATCAAGTTTGAAAATCAACGTGTGGCAATAAACGGTTTCGCCGTCCCGGAAAATGGTTACTCGTTGCAAGTAATAGGCCAAGAATTCAGCGAAGGTTCATACGTGCTAACCGTAATGCTTGAAGATAATTCAGTCGTGGTGAGCAAATGACACTAACCCAAATCCTGAAAACACTCGCTACATGCATTCTTGTTATCTCTTTTTTGCTTGTGTCCGTCTCTGCTTACCAACAACACAGTACCATTTCTGCGCTTGCTGAGCTAACCGATGTCACTTCAGCAATCGTCACCCGCCTATCTGTAGAGGAGCTGGCATACGTAGACAACGATGAAAAGTTGCACATGTACTCGATTGATCCTGCAAAACTTGAAAATTGCTCCATCCGCTGGGAGATTGGCGGGGAAAACTTTGATTTTCGGGTTTCGGTGAGTTACGAGGCTGAGGGAGAATACGTTCTCGGACCCTACGGTTCAGCCCCACCCGATAATAGGGCAAGGTGCTCGTTGGCGGTGGCGTGCGCCCTCTACGAGAACGGTCGGTTCCTACCAGCCAAGTTGAGTGTGGTTGCATGGCGCGCTTAGAGGATCGTGGCGTTGCAGATATTATCGCAATCGCGTTCATGTTTGTAGTGCTAGTCCTCGCCGCTGTGTTCATGCACACCTACAGCCTGAGACCACTTCGTGCAGCCACCGATCGCCAACTCGAACTCAAGAGCGAACATTTGTACATGACATTGGAGCTCGCTTGGGTCGAGCCGTATAGTGTAAGCTTTCTGCGCGCGGCCACCGAGAATCTTCTGCTAGAACAACCAACCGTGCCCGAACCCCACTTGCGCTCCGCCATGGAGAACGCCCTCGAATACCTTTGCTCGCCCGGATATGCTGTGGCGATCAACTTAAGTTACGACAACTCTTCGTGGGAGCTTTCATGGCCTGAGGGTGTTGGGCTCGGCATAGACGCGGAGAAACAATTTGTTAGACAAGGTGAGGTGCGTTTGACCACGGCGGGTGGGGAAAACATTGCTGTGCCAGCGACCGTGAGGATTTTTGAGATTGATGAGGCTTGAATCAATCAAATCTATCGGGAACTTTCACCCGCTCGATTCTCGTTGGTTCATCCGCATCCTTGTTTCGTGAAAAACGATAAAGGTAACCACTCACCGCTTCTTCCAGCTGCCGTTCATGAGTTATGATTATTATCTGTTGCACAATCTCTGGAAGGCGCTCTCTCAAGACCTTCGCGAGCTCTTGAATGCCTTCCTCATCGAGGTTGTGCGTCGGTTCATCGAGCACAATCCAGCTGAGCGATGGCGCGAGCACGATCGCGAACGCTATCCGGAGTGCTAGGCAGGCATCGGTGCGTTCACCCCCGCTCGCGATCCCTTCGACAGGAATCCAGTTTCCAGCGCGATCGCGGAGCTGTAGCACGTAATCGCTTCCGCGCTCGCCCCCCTCGACAGCAAGCTTGATGCCTGTTAAATCTCCGTAAGGGTAGATGCTCTCCCAGAGCTCGCTCATCGCCTCGTTAACCCCATCGATGAATTCCCTGCGCATAGCCACTTGGGTTCGCGCGAGCGCGGCTTGAATTGTTGTCAGCCCCCTCGCCGCGTCCCCCAGATGTTTGACCTCCACCTCACATCGCAAAATCGTCTCGCGCTTTTCTCGAATACTCTCGATGAGCCTCCGCTTCTCCGTGATCAACTGCTTCTTCCCGACAAGTTCGGTTTGCAAACGCTCATGAGCGCGAATGAGTTCCTCGTACTTGCGTTCGAGTTCTTTCACCCGTGCTTCGCTATAAGTGCGCCTAAACTGCTCCAGCTCGCCCTGTACACGTAATCGTTCGTTGAACTTTTGCTTGTGCTCCATCTCAAGATGGTTCAAGTCAAGCTTTAGCTGAAGCGACTGCTTGGTCGCGGTGAACTGTTCACGAAGCGCTTCCGCTTCCTTGCGTGCCCTCTCAACCTCAATCTTGAGCTTCCTTGTTGTCTCCTGCACATTTAGAAGTTCCCGTTCCAAACTTCGAATTTGTTGGAAGAGCTGAGAACGCTCCGTCTCTCTCGCAGGAAGCTCCTCGATCTCCTTCGCCAGTAGCTGAGCTCTTCTCTGAAGTTCGAGCTTCTCATTCAAATTTTTATTCAATTCTTTCACGTGCGCCTCAAGTTCGGCTGCGCGTTTGATTTTTGCCTCAAGCTGTTCTCTGCGCTCCTTCAATAATTGCTGCTTTTTACTCTCCTCAAGGGGGCTTTCGCAGACTGGGCATGTTGAACCCGCTGCAGCAAGTTCATCCATCACCTGCTGAAGATCCTGCGCTCGGGCATGAGACGCTGCAAGTTCATCGCCAGCGCGTCTAAACTTGAGCTGCAGTTCTTCAATTAGCTTCACCAGTTCTTGTGATCTTAATTTTTCCAGCTCCTCACTCAACTTGTTTTTTCGTTCTATCTCGCTCGCGAGCCTTTCCAAGCGTTCATGGATCATCCCAATCTTGGTTTCTAATTCCCGTACCATCGAACTGTTAGTAGTTAAATTAGAGTTGAGCTCGCTCGCCCGAGAATCAGCCTCGCGGCAGGCCTGTTCAAGATCTGCCACCCGTCGTTTGAATTCTTCGGAAGCAAACTCGACAGCGGCCCCTAATCTCACTTTGGCCTGCTCGATTTGACGATCCAATGCGTTTATCGCCCCATCGAGTTCGCGGGATGAGTTCTCCAACCGTGAGAGTTCCTGCTCGGTTTTGCGCAACTGCTGAAGTTGGGATGATGTTGCCTTCAGCTCTGGTTGAATTTGTTGGAGACTCTTCTGGGTTTCTTGCTTCGATAGTTCAATATCCTTCATCTCCTGCTCGTGTGTCGGTAAGAGAGCTAGCGAGACATCCTGTCCGAGCTGGTTTATGGTCCTCTTTCGTTCCTCGGTGCGGTCTCGGACGCGGTTCGTGAGCGAGCCTATTTCTTTGCGTGCCAGCTCAAGCTTGTTTATACCCAAAAGCTCATCGATGCTTTCCATCCGTTTGCCGCGCGGTAGGGTCAGGAAATAATCCAAACGATTTTGTTCCGCGTAAATCGCTCGCTCGAAAAGATCGTAATCGAGTTTGAGGAGAGAGCGGATGTTCTCACTTACGCGTGTCGCACTTGGGCTCTCGACCAACTCGCCGGTAGCCTTTCGAAGTTCCGAAAGTACCGTTCCCTTCCCTAGCTCGATGACACGTTTGACTGTAAATTCGTCGCCGTTAGGTGTGAGGAATCTAACTTCGACCTCTGCCCGATCCATGGTGTCAGGTCGGTTCATTATGAGGTTCTCGAGTCTGATGCGCCGGGTCTGCACTGCTGGCAGGGTTCCAAAGAGAGCGTAGGTAATCGCGTCCAATACTGCGGACTTTCCAGCACCCATGGTTCCTACGAGAACATTCGTGCCGTCACCAAAATGCAAGTCGGTTTTGTGGTGCGACTTCCAATTTTTTAGTTTAACTTGGGTTATCATTTGATTTCCTTTCCAGCTCAATTTTGACCTGCTCTTCCACTACATCGAAAACCTTTTGAAGAGCCTCCTCGCCCCTGTTCTCAACCAAAAGATTGTAGAGCATGCGTACATCGAACGGTTGGTCGTAACTAACCTCGCGAAGGTTTGCCTCAAGTAGACTCATCGCCATCTCATCTATTGGCAAGCGTCGCTCCCTTAACTTGCGCAGGAGCTGCACCTTCTCCTCGAGCCCGGGGGAAGTGAGGTCGCCCTTGCTTATAGCGACCAACGCTCGATCGGCGAACTCCTGAATGATAGATCGCTCGTCGAACTCGCTGCGCGATGTTTCCTTTGAAAGCGTGCCCGTGAGCCTCAGCCTGATCAGGGGGAGCTTCTCGAAATTGCTTCTGGGTCGCTCCAGCAGCTCCTGTACCTTTGCCCTTACCGCTTTACTCAATTGAAGAATTCCAACGTTCTCGAATTTCATATCCCCATAGTAAAAATCTCGAACACTCTTAAGCTCGATGAACTCGTAGCTGAGGCTTTCATCAAGGTCGAGCATGTAGAACCCCTTTGGCACTTCGGCCTCGACTTGAAGTAGCTGGGTGCGTTCGGTGCTTCCTGGAAAGAGCAGTGGCTTCCCGTGCGCTGTAGCTTCTGCGTGGTAATGGATGTGTCCGCAGAGATAGAGGTCAAACCCGGACGGCAGATCCGTGAGGTCGATCGTTGGGAACTCTTCGCTTGAGTACACGTACTGTCCCACGGATTGATGAAGCATCATGATGTTGAATGCATCTTCAACAGGCTTGGGGTTCCAGGTAGCGAGCACATTTTTTGCATGTTGCTCGGGCACATTACTCATGCCGTGAATTGCTAGCGTGCCACGTGAGGTTTTAAAAACCAGCGTGTTGTGATGCAGGTGAATGAGGAGACCTGCAGCTTCAAGAGCCTCTATAGGGTTAATGAATCCTCGGGTGCGCCGCTCGTGATTTCCGTGTAAAGCGATTACGGGTGTCCCGCGGAGTGCCAAAGGAGAGAAATCATCCTGATTTTTGTCTATAACACGGCTGAGCGTGATCTCGTTTCGTCCCTTTGCCAGTGGAGTTGAGAGGATGCGCATGGCTTGGGCCCAAACTTCTTGGCGGGGGGTTCTAATATCAAAAATATCGCCGAGCACGAGAATGAGTTCCGCACCGAGTTCAAGCACTCGCTCGATGGCCTCCCTTGACTGCTTGAAAGAATCTTGTTCCCGCGCAGTCCCCCACTTCGCCCCCAAGTGAGTGTCGGCGATGACAGCAATTTTCACGTTATCCCATTCAGTATATGGGACTAGGACTTAAGACAATTTTTAGGAGAGGGGTCAAGAATATTCCATGTTTTCCGCGCCCCAATCATTTTAATCAAACCCGGTCAAATTGTGTTTGGTACCTCCATGTCAGAATCTTGGGTCGACAAGTACCGACCTCGCGAACTTAAGGAAGTAATTGGGCAATCCCAAGCTCTTAAAACAATGCTCGACTGGGCGGAAGGGTGGCGGAAGGGTAAGCCAAAAAAACCCGCCCTCCTGCTCTACGGTGCGGCGGGGACGGGGAAAACAGTTGCCACCGCTGCATTGGCCCGGGAATTTGGGTGGGATTTGATCGAACTCAACGCTAGCGACAAACGCACCCTTAAAATAGTCCAACAGGTGGCCGGCACAGCAGCGACGACAGGGACACTTTTTGCGGGGGCTGAGGGCAAGCGGTTGGTCGTGCTCGATGAAGCCGACAACGTCTACGGAACTACAGACCGGGGTGGATACCGAGCGATCGAGGAGTTGCTCAAGCAGACTCAGAATCCAGTGGTGCTAATCGCAAATGATCAATATGCGATTCCGTGGAAAATAAGGGGTATCTGTCTCGCCATAAACTTCAGGCGCTTAACTAAGGATGTAATTGCAAGCGTACTTCAACGGATATGCCGCGCGGAGCACATCGAAGCCGACCCGATTGCTTTGAATGTAATTGCTGAAACTGTACGGGGTGACCTGCGCTCCGCGATAAATGACCTGCAAACCATTGTGGCCGGCAGAAAGCGCTTAGCCATAAAGGATGTTGTGCTTTACCGACGCGACAGGGGAGCGAGCATTTTCGACGTGCTGAAGCAACTCGTATATGCTAAAGGAGTTAGGGAAGCTCGAGAATTGTTATGGGCGCTCGACAAGGCGCCTGACGATGCTCTCGCGTGGATTGATGAAAATATCCCACGGATGTTTGCCGACCCAGCTGATCGGGCACAGGCCTACGACGCCATTTCGCGGGCCGATACTTTTCTAGGCCGCGCTCGAAGAAGACAAGCTTATGGGCTGTGGAGGTACGCCAGTGACCTAATGAGTGCCGGGGTCGCTCTCGCTCGTGAGGGCGAGCTAAAATTTGTCCGCTTCCAACCTCCCAGCTCTGGAAAATATTTCGGCAGAACTAGGTCTGTTCGAGCCGTGCGTGATAGTACAGCGAAAAAAATTGCTGCTCGTTGTCACACCTCCTCGAAGGTTGCGCGAAAAAACTTCTTGCCCTACTTGCACCTGATATTCAAACACGACAAGAAGGCTGCATCTCGAATCGCGGCCGAACTCGAACTGAGCGACACTGAGGCTAATTATCTCAAGTCAATGCGGTGACTCGGAAGGTTCTCCTGTGAAGATAGTCGAGAAGCTCAAACTGGGCAAACTGGCGACCTTCCTCATAAATAAGCAACTTCCCATTTACAATTGGTTTTATTTCAAAGAGGCTTTCTCCCGAGACCTCGTGTTCCTACTTGCTGAAACTTGGGGGCTTGGCGAAGATGATCTCTTACTTGACCCATTTGTTGGCTGCGGAACGACGCCGCTCGCCTGCAAACAACTGGGGGTAAACAGCGTCGGTTATGATGTACATCCGATCATGTTGTTCGCCTCACGCGTGAAACTAAGGGATTATAATGTGGAGGAGTTCAGGGCAGCTGTCCGAGTGTTGATGAAATCGAAGTTCGAGAAACTAGAAGTTGAAGTGCCTAGTTTCGTCG
>CAYFPZ010000061.1:0-4417 GCA_964345105.1 Hadarchaeota archaeon (SeqCode) | reverse complement strand
TTATAAGAGGGATCCGTCAAAGATTCAACGTAACCGCCCATCGAAGTATTGAAGACGACTTCACCCGATGCTTCTTTTTCTGCACCAAACCCCGTGCCGTAAATTACTGTACCGTCTTCCAGAGCGAGCATTGCTTTTTTCTTTTCCAAGAGCCCACCTCGATACATGTCAACCCGTTATTTAAGGTTTATGTTAACTGGTTTTATTCATCTTTAGAATTATACACTAGGTAATTTGGGTCCCAACACCTCGGACTTTTATCGCTGAGTATTGGATTAACCTTCAGTCTGTTAGACTTTGGATCGGGGAGGGTGTCCTCCCGCCCCTCGATACAAATTTCGAGGAACTAAATTTGCTCACTTTCATCACCGGCGCTCTACCCAGCAGACCACCTAATTCTACCCATTCTCCCTCTTTTCCCATCGGAATTATTCTGACGCCAGTTGCCTTATCGTTCACGACGCCTATCGCACATTCGTCCGCGATGATCGCGGCAATCGTCTCCGCTGGTGTCTTGCTTGGCACCACTATCATGTCCAAACCAACTGAACAGACCGAAGTCATCGCCTCTAACTTATCTAAACTCATGGCGCCCTTGGCCACAGCTTCAGCCATCCCCTTGTCCTCGCTGACGGGGATGAATGCCCCTGACAGGCCACCAACATACGAGGTCGCCATCACGCCCCCCTTCTTCACGGCATCCGTAAGGAGGGCAAGCGCCGCAGTACTACCATGCGCTCCACATTTTTCCAACCCCATTGCTTCAATTATCCCCGCAACCGAATCGCCTTCAAAAGGAGTTGGGGCCAATGATAAGTCAATAATTCCGAACTTAACGTTCAACCTTCTTGCCATTTCTCTCCCGACGAGCTCTCCAACCCTTGTTATCTTGAATGCAGTTTGCTTGATTTTCTCGGCCAGCTCCCCGAAATCAGCGCCACCAAGCTTTTCTACTACTGCTCTAATGACTCCTGGGCCTGAAATTCCAACGTTGATGCTGTTCTCCGCCTCTCCAACACCGTGAAAGGCCCCTGCCATGAATGGGTTATCAGGAGGAGCATTCGCGAAGGTAACAAGTTTAGCACAGCTCAATGGATTAATTGCAGCACACCCCTTTACGACCTTTCCCATCCTAAGCACTGCATCCATGTTGATTCCACTTTTAGTAGTTGCGACGTTTACAGAGGAACATAATCGATTGGTTTTGTTCAGCACCTTTGGGATGGAATCAATCAAGAGCTCGTCTCCCTTGGTGAACCCTTTGTGCACTAGAGCGGAATATCCACCAATATAATCCACTTTCAATTTTTCAGCAGCCGCGTCCACGCATTTCGCCAATTTCACGCAAGTGCTCTCTTTTTTGGTGTTCAACGCATCCAACAAGAAAGCTAGGGGGGTAACAGCAACCCTTTTATTGACAATTGGCAGCCCGTATTTCATCTCCACTTCCTTTGCTTCTTTGACGAGATCACAGCCTACCGAGATGATTTTTTTGTAGACCTTTTTGCACATCCGGTCTATATTTGGATCGATACATCCACCAAGATTTATCCCCAAGGTTACTGTTCGAATGTCCAGCCGTTCAAAGCTAATCATCTTTATCGTTTCGGCTATCTCCTCCTTGGAAAACTGCATGGCCTACACCCTGTGCATGTATTTGAAAAGATCTTCGTGCTGCATTATGATCTTAACTTTCTGTTTATCAGCGACTCTATCCAGCGCTTTTTGGACCTCGCTTCTCTTGACCCCCCTTACATCCACGAGCATAATCATGGTGAAGAAATCTTGTAAAATAGTTTGACTTATGTCCTCGATATTGACGTTGAGCTTAGCTAATTCCGTTGTGACAGCGGCGACTATGCCGGGGTGGTCGACCCCTGTAACCGTAATCACGGCGCGCTCTTTTTTTCTGGTCAAAAGTTTCCCATCTTTAAAGTATACGTTAATTTAGATATAAATGCAATAATTTCCTGGAGTTCAACAGAAATAATGGGGGGAATAAAAACGGGAAGCGTAAAGGATCTGGAAATTCTAAGCCCGCCAGCAGGCAATGAAATGGGAATCGGCAGGTTTCACTTTTCGGACCGTTACTCTGTGTTCGACTGGGGAGAAATGCCAGATCACCTCCTTAACAAGGGAGCTGCTTTGTGCATAATGGGCGCTTACTGTTTCGAAAAAGCGGAAGAAAAAGGAATAAAAACCCATTATCGAGGCGTGGTAGGAAAAGATGGAAAAGTTGTCAGGGTCGACGAACTGCATGAGCCGACCAGTATCATGGAGATAAATCTAGTCCAAGTAATTCGCCCGAAAAAAAGTCGCCGAATCCATTACGATTATAGCGTTTTTACACATGGCTTGGTAAATTTTTTAATACCAATGGAAATCATGTATAGAAACAGCTTACCTGAAGGTTCAAGCATTTTCAGAAGACTTAAGGACGGCCTAATCATCTATGAGGACCTAGGATTGAACCACTATCCAAACCCAGGGGAAAAACTTGAAAAGCCTTTCTTTGATGTGAGTACAAAATTAGAAGAACGTGATCGATACCTCACTTGGTCAGAAGCACAAAAAATTGCAAGCCTAACCGATGAAGAGGTAGAAGAAATTAAAGATAAATTATCCCACACAAACAATTTGATTTCAGAAATTGCTGCAAGGGGCAAATTACAAAACGATGATGGAAAAATCGAATTAGCATTCGATGGAAATAGAAAGTTAATCGTCGTGGATGTCATCGGCACCCTAGACGAATGCAGATTTACTTACGAAGGTTTACACGTGAGCAAAGAAATCGCAAGGCAATACTATAGAAAGACAAATTGGTACAAAGACATTGAGAAAGCAAAGAGAATAGCTGAAATTAAAGGAATAACAAATTGGAAAAGTTTGTGTAGCTCTCAACCATCGAAATTAGATCCAATTTTAAAAAAGATAATATGCGACATGTACATGGCAGCGACAAACGAATGCACTGGGCTTAATTTATTTGATGTTTCGAGCCTTGCCAATACCATAAAGGAATATCGAAAGTATTTGGACGAAAAAAATATCCCCTGACATCTAGGTTAAAGATTAGAAAGATTTAAATAAATGAAAATCGCATTTGCGGCAAAGGAGTCGATAAAATGATTGGAAGAAAGGAAATGCAAGAAGCAGCACGAAAATTTAAAGATCCAAAAGCTTTAATTTTGGGCTCTCATTCCGCTTTAGATGCAGCGGCAGGTGCGAGAAATTATGATTTGCCGTATTTAATTTACACTACGCCGCAAAGGGCGATAATTTACCTTCAAAACCCGATGGTCGGAAAGCCAAAAGAAGTCGTCGACGATTTGCCGGCCGTTGTGAGACGAGATATGGTTGTAGTCAGGGATATAGCAGATCTTAAGAAGAAAAAATTTAAACAAGCGATACTTATCTTGGACAAATATTCTGATATTGTAAAATTTGCTGATGATTTGGTTGATTTAGAATGCCTTCAGATCCCCAATAGAGCCCTCAGCGTTTATGTCGGGGGAGATGAAAAATGCAGCGTGATCGAAAATGATTTTGCAGTTCCAATCGTCGGCTCAAGAAAACTTTTGAAAATAGAAAATCGTGGAGAAATAGAAAAAGATTACTACTGGTTTGCCCAACAGGCGGGAATACCAACACCAAAATCTTTTGAAGTTGAAATAAAAAAAGACGAGATAAAATTTAAGAAAAAAATTGAACAGCCGATGATTTTAAAAACCGAATTTAAACACAGACAATACGAAAGATCCTTTATTTTTGCTGGCAATTCAGACGATTTAGAACAAAAAGTCAAAAGAGAAGTTGAAATCGGAAATATAGATGAGGATGGTTTGAAAATAGCGAGAATTGAAGAATACGTCCCTGGCCCCCATGCCAATTTCAATTATTTCTTCTCCCCGCTGAACGCAAAGGAAAGTTGGGGTGACGCCGAAAAAGTGTATGCGGAAATCTATAATACGTCCATAGAAGAGGCTCGATCTTGCTTAGCTAATGAATTCCTATCAATTGATGAAAGAAGAGAAGCCACCCACGACGGAGTCATAAGGCTACCAGCTGATGTCCAATTAAAAGCTGATTGGAGTAAGACACCGTACCCACTTAGTTTTGAGGTTACATTTCACTCAGATATCTCCATTAGAGAGTCCTTATTGAAAGATGTCCATAAAACTGCCAACGCTTTCCTAAAAGCAACCCAAGTTCATGAACCGCCGGGGATTCTCGGGGCGTGGTGTTTGCAAACTTTAATCACGTGGACTACAATGGGAACCATCAGCGGGGTGAATTTAGGCTTGTATGATGTTCCAGAGGGGTCGGAGGTCTTCATGCACACTCCAGTAACACAGGATGTTGCATTGAGACATGGAGGAGGGACTAACACTCATTTGGGAATTGGCTCAAAATA
>CAYFPZ010000060.1:0-28688 GCA_964345105.1 Hadarchaeota archaeon (SeqCode) | reverse complement strand
TTTGAAGGGAGCGCATTAACTTTGAAATAATATTCAGTACTATATTATTTTGTGATATTGTGAACGGCTCGAAAAGTGTGGAAATAAAAGTTTTGGGAATTTCCACTTCTCCTAGAATCAAGATGGCTGGCGAAAGCAACAGCAAGATGATTTTGAAAAAAGTTCTTGACCAGCTCCAAAAGAAGGGTGCGAAAACGAAATTAATCGACCTGAGTGAGCTCAGAATTCTTCACTGTGGCGGTCATTACTCGCTCGGACCAAGAGAATGTTATTATCCCTGCAGACGTATGGAGGAAGAGCCCAGCGACCAGATGTTGCAGGTATACGAGGCAATTTTCAGATCCGACATCGTGATATTCGCCACCCCTATCCGATGGGGCAACTACTGCGCCCTAATGCAATGTCTGATCGAGAGAATGAACTGTATTGAAAACATGGACAGTGTCTTCGGGGTGAAAATATTAAAAAACAAAGTAGCTGGGATCGTAGTAATCGGCCATGAGGATGGATATCAAAAGTCAACGGGCACTTTAATGTCCACGCTTAATTTTATGGGATTCCACTTTCCGGCTAACGCGATCTGCTATTTCGTAGGCCCTAGCGATGAACTGACTGATCAAGATTTAAAGCGTATGAAGGAAAATGAAGCACTTAAGAATTCGATAAAAGATCTTGTGGAAAGCACCTACGAGCTTGCGTTGAGACTTAAAAAATAAAAGAGGGGATAAGCCCAGTTAACTTATGGGGCTTTCCCCAAGTCACAGAAATATCCTCCAGAAAGATTGTTTTCTTTCCATACCGCGCATGTCATGCATATGCAGCCTTTTTTCTCAACAGGTCTCTCTGCTTTGCCCATCGCGCAGTAGAACGCAGGAGCTCCGACAAAACTTGGACAGTTCATGCATAGACATTTCGCTTTATTTTCAGGGGTATTTGCTACCGGCATTTTTTACCCCCAATTTATTATCACTTCTCATGTCTAATTATTTTATCTATCAAGAACTCGAAAAGGTTTTATAAGTGTAGGGTTAATTGGCATGTTTCCTGATTACGGTGTGTGGTGTAATGGTGTTCAAGGTCGTAGTCGCTGACCCCGAGACGGGCAAGGGCTATCCTCTCGAGGCTCGTGAGCCAGATGCTCGAAAGCTGGTCGGGCTCCGGGTAGGGGACAAGTTCGACGGAGTGGTCGTGGGGCTCCCGGGCTACGAACTCCAGCTCACTGGCGGCACCGACAAAGATGGCTTTCCCATGCGCCCAGATATCTACGGTCCGGGGCGAACGAGCGTCTTGCTAGCTAGTGGTCCTGGATTTTCTCCGCGAAGGAGGGGGGAACGCCGCCGAAAGCGAGTTCGGGGTTCGAGAATCTCTGATGCAATCGTACAGATCAACGCGAAAATCGTGAAACGCGGGGAAAAGCCCATCGAGGAGTTCTTGCTCCCAAAGGAAGCTGAGGCGAAGGCAACCTAATCGACAGGTAAGGAGTCACGCTTTCACATGTTTCAGTAAAAACGTCGCGCGCGTTCTAGTCGAGCGTGTGCGTTTTATATTCGGTAAGCAGAAAATTTGAGCAAGGTATCCAAATGTCTCAAGCCGTCGTTAACATAGGCCTCGTTGGGCATATCGATCACGGGAAGACCACTCTTACGGAAGCGCTTTCTGGTATTTGGACTGATGTGCACAGCGAGGAAATCCGCCGAGGCATCTCGATTCGTTTAGGATATGCAGATACTTCGTTTATGAGGTGTACCGAGTGCAATCGGTACAGCACCAAGGAGAAGTGCCCTTTCTGCGGGGGCCAGACAGAATTCCTTCGCCGCGTCTCGTTCGTTGATGCTCCAGGGCACGAGATGCTCATGGCCACTATGATTTCGGGCGCAGCAATCATGGACGGAGCCATGCTTGTGATAGCGGCGAACGAGCCCTGTCCCCAGCCCCAAACGAAAGAACACTTGATGGCCCTCAATCTAATTGGGGTGCGCAACGTTGTGGTGGCGCAGAATAAAATCGAGCTCGTCTCGCGAGAGAAGGTGATGCAGAATTACCAGCAGATTAAGAAGTTCCTCTCGGACACCTTCGCCGCCGATGCTCCCGTAATCCCAATATCCGCTATTCACCGCGCGAATATCGATAAGCTGATTCAAGCAATTGAGGAGTACATTCCGACCCCGCAGCGAGACCTCTCGAAGCCCGCGCGGATGCATGTCGCTCGTTCGTTCGACGTTAATCACCCGGGCGCCAAGCCAGAAAAATTGGTCGGAGGGGTCTTGGGCGGTTCGCTCCTCCAAGGAAAGCTTCGTGAGGGTGAGGGAATAGAAATCCGCCCCGGCATACGAGTGAGCCGGGAGGGAAAGACTACGTGGCAACACTTGGACTCAAAGATAGTGAGCCTGCACGCGGGGAGAAGTCGAATCGAGGAGGCTGTGCCGGGTGGTCTCATCGGCGTGGGCACTGAGCTTGATCCCTCACTGACCAAAGGTGATTCACTCGTGGGCTCGATGACAGGAGCGTCTGGAAGTTTGCCCGAGGTGCTGGAGACGGTCGAGTTAGAGGTTCACCTGATGAAGCGTGTCGTGGGACTTCCTAAGGAGCTTGAGGTAAAACCCTTGTTCACGGGAGAGCCCTTGATGTTGAATGTGGGGACAGCGATGACCGTTGGTACGATGTCGAGTGCCAAGGGGGGCCGAGCTAACATCAAACTCAAGCTACCAGTCTGCGCTGATCGAGGGGCCCGGGTCGCACTGAGTCGACGCGTCGCTGGAAGGTGGCGTCTGATTGGCTACGGCATTATAAGTTGACGAGGAATTTGGTTGCAGGTCATCGCTGACACGAGCTTCCTTATGATTCCCGGTCTGTTTAGCGTGGATATCGTGGAGGAGCTCAACAGGTTGCTTGAACAACCCCATGAACTTGTTATCCCAAGCCCAATCCTTCAAGAGCTTAAGCGAATTTCCGAGCGGGGCAAGCCAAAGGAGCAGACGGCAGCCAAAATTGGATTAATTCTAGCTAAACGTGGGAAGGTCACAAATATCAAAGGTGCAGCGGATGAGGTGATCTTGAACTTGGCGCTCAAGGGAGGTTATGCGGTGGGAACGACTGACGCAGCTCTACGAAAGGAACTCCGGCGCTGCAGAGTGCCAGTAATATATTTACGACAGAAGTCTCATCTTGCAATAGACGGTTGGATTCAAGAAGGTTAAAGTTCCTCGAGAGGTTGTAAGATGGTCGAATTTGAACCAGTGATGTTGGCGCCGATAGCGGGTGTCTTGGCCCTCGCTTTCGCAGGGTACTTAACTTTCAGGATTATGCGACAGCCTGTCGGAACCGAGCGAATGAAGGAACTCTCCGGCACCATCTACCGGGGAGCGATGACTTTTCTGAACAAGGAGTATCGGGTGATGGTCGTCTACGCGGTTATCGTGGCGGTGATCTTGATACTGGTCGTGAACTATCAGACTGCAGCAGCGTTCGTGATCGGGGCATTTTTCTCAGCGCTGGCAGGTAACATCGGGATGCGCGTGGCGACCAAGTCGAACGCTCGAACGGCAACGGCGGCTAAGAGTGGTATTGGTAAAGGACTCATAGTTGGGTTCTCCAGCGGCGCGGTGATGGGGATGTGTGTCGTGGGGCTGGGGATATTGGGCGTGAGCATTTTCTACTACCTATTCGGGGACCCTGGGATAATCGTTGGTTTCGGCTTCGGGGCAAGTTCAATAGCGCTGTTCGCACGTGTTGGCGGGGGCATCTACACAAAATCGGCGGACATGGGCGCAGATTTAGTCGGGAAGGTTGAGGCCCGAATCCCCGAGGATGACCCACGAAATCCAGCGGTAATCGCAGACAACGTGGGCGACAACGTTGGAGATGTCGCTGGGATGGGGGCGGACCTGTTTGAATCATACGTGGGCTCAATCATCGCGGCCATGGTGATAGGTTTCACCGGGGTCACCGTAGGGGGCGTCGTGCTTGACCAGACGGATGTCGTGGTACTTCCTATGCTGCTCGCTGCAGTCGGAATTTTCTGCTCGATCGTGGCGACATTCTTCGTGCGGACGAAGAGGGGCGCTGGAATAAAAGCACTCCACGCCGCGCTCAACAAGGGGGTGTTTGGAAGCGCCATCTTGATAGCCGTGGCATCGTTCTTTATGATATGGTATTTCGTTGGTGTAGTGGAGATATTTTACGCGATGCTCGCCGGGTTGGTGGCTGGAATCGTAATCGGTCTTTCGGCGGAGTACTACACCGAGAATAGATTTTCACCGGTGCAGTCAATTGCGATATCATCCCAGACTGGCCCCGCGACGAATATCATCAGCGGCCTTTCAGTTGGGATGCTCAGCACAATGATTCCAATTATCGCAGTTGTTGGTGCAATTTCATTTGCTTACTACATCACCTTACCAAATGGGTTATATGGAATTGCGATTGCCGCGGTGGGCATGCTCAGCACATTGGGCATGACGCTTGCCACTGATACCTACGGCCCAGTTGCAGACAATGCGGCGGGAATTGCCGAGATGTCTGGGATGGGACAAACGGTACGTAAGCGTGCCGAGCGATTGGACGCTGTTGGAAACACGACTGCCGCAATCGGCAAGGGCTTCGCAATCGGTTCGGCAGCGTTGACGGCACTTGCGCTTTTTTCAGCTTATATCCAGGGAATGACTGATGCAGGGGTAACTATGAATCTCAGCATAACTAATCCACCAGTCATTGTCGGACTTTTTATAGGGGGGATGTTACCGTTCTTGTTCTGCGCGCTCACCATGCGGGCAGTGGGTAGGGGAGCCTCTCTAATCGTGGGCGAGGTGCGAAGACAGTTCCGAACTATCCCTGGGTTGATGAAGGGGAAGGCGAAGCCAGACTACAACCGGTGTATTGGGATCAGCACCTCTGCTGCTCTCAGAAACATGGCGCTTCCGGCCGCGCTAGCCATCCTTACTCCAGCCGCGGTGGGCCTTGTTAGTCCTGAAGCGCTAGGTGGTCTGCTTGCGGGATCGATAGTCACGGGTCTGCTGCTAGCGATTACCCTTGCAAACTCCGGCGGGGCTTGGGACAACGCGAAGAAATACATCGAGGATGGGCATCTGGGCGGAAAAGGAAGTGAAACTCATGCGGCTTCGGTGATAGGCGATACCGTCGGAGACCCGTTCAAAGACACCTCGGGTCCCTCGCTTAACATCCTGATTAAGCTCATGGCCATGGTGGCCCTGCTATTCGTCCCGCTGCTGTTAAAGATTTGGGGTGCATAACTTGGCCAATTTTTGGAAAGATGTCAAACCCAACCCTGAGGCGCCGCAGGTGCTGGGTTTACTCGCGAAAAAGGGCAAAAAGTTAAAGGGGAAGGAAACTAAGGTGCTCGAGTGGCAAGGGCGAGGCCAGCGCGCAAGGTGATCGTCCGCGTCATGAAGATTTGAAAAAAAATTTGAGGTAGAATGAATGTATAAGATAGTAACCGTGAATGATACCGTGCGGGTGCCCCCCAGCAGACTCGGCGAGCCCCTAGAGGAGGTGATTGTCGATGTCCTGCGCAAGAGCTACGAAGGGTTAACCGACAAAGACGTTGGTACAATACTCGCAATCACCGAACTCAAGGAGGTCGGCACGGGGCGCATAATCATGGGCGACGGGGCCAGCTACCACGATGTCACCTTTGAGACACTCGTTTACAAGCCCGAGGTCAACGAGGTGGTGTTGGGTGAAGTGGTTGAGATCGTCGAGTTTGGCGGATTCGTGCGGCTTGGGCCTATCGATGGTTTGGTGCATGTCTCACAGGTGATGGACGACTTCGTGGGTTATGACAAGAAGAAGGGTGCACTCTACGGCAAGGAGTCAAAACGAGCGCTGAAGGAAGGGGACAGAGTTCGTGCGCGCGTGGTCACGGTGAGTACACGACGGGCCCCTCGTGGCGGAAAGGTAGGGCTGACGATGCGTCAGTTTGGACTCGGCAAGCTCGAATGGATTGAGGAGGATGCCCACAAGGAGGCAAAGGCTTGACCGAAAAGGCTTGCCGCAATTGTAATTTCATCACCGAGAAAAATACCTGCCCGGTTTGCGGGGGTGCATCGCTCTCGGAAGACTGGTCGGGATACATCGTCGTGCTCGACCCAGAGAATTCTGAGATCGCCAAGCGATTGAAAATCACCCAGCCGGGGAAGTACGCGCTGAGGGTTCGGTAGGGTGTTAGAGCTACCCGATGAATTGCGGCCACTCTTAAAGCGTCCACTTGGTCAACTTTTCTCTAGCGTTGCAACTGCGATTGAGCGCCTGCGGCAGCTCCGTCCGACTAGGCTAATCGCTGTCGGTGATATCGTTACCGCGGAGTTGATTGAAGCTGGTCTGAAGCCGGATGTGGCCGTGGTCGATTTCCTCGTGATGCGGTCTCCGATTGATAAAAAAACACGGCGAACGATCGATTCGTTCGATGTAAAAATAGTTCGTGTAAAAAACCCCGCGGGGACGATAACTCAAGAATTGCGTACAGCCCTCGATGAGGCAAAGCCTCCCCTAAAAATTATCGTCGAGGGGGAGGAAGACCTCGCCACCCTACCAGCCGTGCTCTCCGCCCCACCAGGGTCGGTTGTCGTTTATGGGCAACCAAACGAAGGGATTGTAATCGTCGAAGTCACCGAGCCCAAGCGCCGCGAATTCGAAATGCTGCTAGAGCAATTCAAGACCAGTAGGTGATTTTAAAACAATAGGTAATCTCAAAAAGTGGAGAACCGATTAACGGGATAAGGTTTAATTTGGCTTAGCTTGAGATGAAAGGGGTCAATATGAAGGTCGAGATAATCGAGAAGACGGAGAACCCGCTCTTCAAGCGCACTGAAATAAAATTTAAAGCTGATCACGCGGGGGAACCAACCCCAAAGCGTTTGGATGTGCGTGCCCAGCTCGCGAACCAGTTGAGCGTCGCGGAGGAACTCATCGTTATCGAGAAGCTGGCGAGCATTCACGGTCGCCAGATGGCCTCTGGGATCGCCCGCGCCTACAGCTCCCGCGAACAACTCGAAGGGCTCGAGCCCAAATTTTTGCTTCAGCGGGGCATGCCAAAGGAAGCTAAGCCTAAGGCTGAGAAACCCCCGGAGAAAGCCGAGAAACCTAAAGAGGAAATGAAAAAACCCGAGAAGCCAAAGGAGGAGAAAGTAGAAAAGCCGAAAGAGAAGCCGAAGGAAGAAAAAGTCGAGGCTAAGGAAAAACCATCGAAGGAGGCAGACGCCGGTGGCAAAGAAGGTTAAGGCCGCGAAGGCAAAGTTCTACAAGCTCGAGGGCGAAAAGCTAGAGCGTCTGCGCCTGACCTGCCCGCGCTGTGGTCCAGGAGTCTTCATGGCTGATCACGGAAACCGCTTAGCGTGCGGGAAGTGCGGGTATACAGATTTTAAGAAGTGAGTTCGACCGTTACGCCGATAACCTCAGTCGCAAGTTTTTCTATCTCGCTCAATTTTTTATCTATATCCTTCTCAGCCTGCTGCGATTCACGATGGAGTTCCTCGATTGTCGCGCGTGCGCGTTTTAGGTCCGTCCGATATTTTTCGATTAATTCTTCGAGTTCAGCCTTTTGTTGTAAAAGCGATGTTTGTTCACGAGCGAGTTTTTTAATTTCTATATCGGCTTGGAGGTGGATTAGTCGCTCTTTGAGTTTCAGGAGCTTTTTTTCCTCCAGAAGTTCACGAGCTAGTTTAATCCGTTTCCTCCGTTCTCGATCATCCATGCTTATTTTTCCCTCCTCAAGAAGTTCGATCATTTTTTGCAACAACGCATCAGCAGTACCGATTTTTTCGTTAGATGAAAGCACCTCGAGTGGATTCTCGATGCAAAGTTCAAGGACTTTCACCATCTCTCGATCCATTTGACACTCGCCCGCCGTCACAAGCTTTTCCATCTTCCTGAGGGGTCTGCTAAGCCCTGAAATCGCGCTCGATACGGTGCCCTTCACGTTGGCTATCTCGCGTTTAATACGTTCGAGTTCGCGACCAGACGCATCTAAATTCTTGAATTCCTCACTGTTGATAAGCCGCGTCAGTTGATTGCTCTCGTTCTCAACCAGTTTCTCAAGCACCACAACCTGATTTTCCAACGATTTGGCATTACTCCGCATATCCTCGATTCGGTTAAGAAGCTCTTTTCGCGATGAGATTTTCGAGGAGATTGAGTCTAGCGAGCGCATTTCTCGGAGGGTTCCTTCGATGAGAACATTAACCTCCCTGATCAACCCATGCAGCCGTCGCAGGCGTAACTCGATCGCGTTAAAGTGAGACCCGAACAATGCTTGGACATAGCGGCTGTGGGTGACGAGTGCGTCAGTTGTAAGGTTCACCATTTTCGTCAACTTGCCGCCTAGTGTCGCAAGGTCGTTGATCGAGAATCCCCCCCGCCGCTCGATATCAGTGACCGCGCGGGTTAGCTTGTCAGTTAGGAGCCTTCGGGCCTCGAGCGCCGTCTTGCGCAATCCTGGATAAACTTCCTCGGCGGGTTCAGCCTCGGAAAAGGTTTTCAAATCCTTTAAAAGCGCTTCCCGCTCTTCGGATAGCCTATCGAGCATAGAATTTAATTTTGATTGGGCCTCCGAGAGCTTTTCCTGCTTGAGTTTTTCTACTCGCCCTTCAAGAGAATCTACAGATAATTTTTCAACTTGAGGTTCAGGCGCTTTTGGTTTTCTGCCGAAAATCTTGCGGAGAAACATCGACTCGCCAACTATACATAATTGAGTTGTTGTTTAAATGTTCGGAGCAGCTGAAATAAAAGCTGTTTATTAAATCACGTGTATTGAAGACGCTTTAAATGCAACGTAAACTCCGGAGCCGATTTTTAACTTCATGTCTAGAAAAGATCTTTTGGTGATAATTACCACCAGCTCTCGTCCGACATCTACTTTTAACTTTATAGTTGTGCCCCGATCGGAAATCTCAGTTATCTTACCCTTCAGCATGTTTCTTCCGCTTGATTTGATTGGCCTTTTTGATAGAAGAATGTCTTCAGGACGGATGCACACTTTAACTTTACCTTCTTTTTGCGTCACAGCTTCAACCAATACATTTCCGATATCTATCCTAGCGAGACCTTTCTTTAGCTTTGATTTTCCTGAAAAAATATTTTCAACCCCAACAAATTTTGCAACGAATTCCGATTTTGGTTTCCGGAATATTTCGTCTGATTTCCCCACTTGAATAAGTTTTCCATCGCTCAAGATGCCTATTCTGTCACCCAACAGAATTGCTTCGACATGATCATGAGTGACGTGAATCGTGGTTAGACCAGATTTTTCGTGGAAGTCCTTTAACTCATCCCTTAACCTCTCCTGCGTCTGTGCATCCAAATCGCTCAATGGTTCATCCAAGAGTAAAACTTCTGGATCAAGCACAATCGCCCTAGCTAAAGCCACCTTCTGTTGTTCCCCCCCACTCAGTGTTTTTGGTAGCCTTTTAGACAGGTGCGCGAGACCAAGCAAACTCATAGTACGCCGCATTTTTTTATCGATTTCAGGTTTCGGAATTTTTTTCAACCTTAACCCGAATTTCACATTTTCTTCAACATTTAGATGAGGAAACAACGAATAGTCTTGGTAAACGAAGCCTACTCTTCTTTGCTCAGGAGGGATGTCGGTCATGTTTTTATCGTTTATCCAGATTTCACCTAGGTCTGGACGGTGAAACCCAGCGATTAACTCAAGCATGAGGGTTTTTCCTGCCCCCGTTGGGCCCAGTACAGTGAAGTACTCCCGTTCTTTGATATCCAAGTTTATGTTCGTCAACGAAAAATCGGCCCATTTTTTTGATAAATTCTTAATGCTCAGCATGCAATCGCCTTTGTAGATATTTTAGGCCAACGAAAACCGATAAGGTAATCAGGAGAAGTATTACCGCGACACGCATTCCTTCATAAAGTCCTAGACTGTAAAATCTGCTCCAAATTATTCCTGGGGCAATCATTGGGAAAAATCCAACGAGCATGATTACCGCTGCGAACTCGCTTATTGCGCGTGCCCAACTCATTATAGCCCCGCTGAATATCTGAGGAAATGCAAGCGGAAATGCCACTTTTCGGAAAGCGCCCCATTCCGTAGCGCCCAGAGATCGTGCTACCTTTTCTAGGCGGGGGTCAACGTTTTGAAATCCTTCCTTAGCGGAGTTGATGAGAAATGGCGCAGAAACGAATAACATCGCGATTACAATCCCGGGGAGAGCGCCTTCAAACCTAATAAAAGATGAAACTGGTCCACCAATTAATCCGTTTAATCCAAAAACTGTCAACAACATAATGCCGGCGACAACGTGAGGTATCGCCATTGGGAGATCTATTATTCCTTCGATGAGCTTTTTTCCTCGAAAGTCCTTCCTCGCTAACAAATAAGCTAGAGGGACGCCAAACACAAACGTCATCATCACCGCAAGGAATGCCGAAAAACAGCTCAATCCCACCGCCTTTAGAACCTCTTGGTCAGTGATGGCACCTAAAAATCCGGTTAGGTCAAATGCAAATTGTTTGAAAAAAATATTAGCTATTGGAAGAACAAGAACTGTGAAAATTAGAATCCCAAGCGCGACGAATAAAGCGGTTATTTTACCAATCTTCACTATATCACCAATGGTTGGAGATTTTCTGGCAGTTTATCAACATCGCTCGCCACGGCGGGAACTATCGGTGGCTGACCACAATTTTCAAAAACCTCTTGCCCATACTCGGTTATCAATAATTTTATGAACTCGACTGCAAAGTTTTTATTCGGCGCATTATTGGGTATAGTTATCCCATAGACGATAGGTTCGGCGGTAAGCACTTTGCCGTTCGCAAGCCACACTTTAACTTTTTTATAGGTGTTTTCGTGGTTTGTGTTGGTTAGATTGATTTCATCGGGAAGCTCTACAAATTTAAATCCATGTTGGACCGCGACGCTTCTATATTCAAATGCGTAGTCAATGCTATGCGCTTCTAACTTGATAAGTAGGCTTACCGACTTATCTGAAATCTCCAGCTTATTGGTATTTAGATTTAAGTCCTTTGGCACCTGGATCAAATAATTGTCATTTTCCTCAATCGTCTCAAGGTTAGTATTAGCCGCGACTAAATCATCAAAAATTGTGGGATAATCATAACAAATTTCTGCAAGTTGTAAAACCATTACCGTACGATAGCCACAGGGATCAAGGTTGGGGTTACTGAATCCAAACTTCACGTTGGTTCTATTAAGTATCTCATACCAGTTGTTCTCGTTTATCTCATTTGCATAATTGCTCTCGGGGGTATAGACGAGCACAATTTCGTTACGTGCAAACTGGATATACCAATCAGCATACTCAGGAAACATCATTTTGGGAATCAGTGAGTAGTCCGCTGAGACGAGGATGTCCGAAACTTTATGAATTTCGGTTATCTGGATAATGGCTTCTGCGCTTCCATGAGGTTCGAGCCGCAAGTCTACATCGTGAGAGCTTTCGAATTGTGTTTCAATTTTCCCAAGAGGTACAGTGAGGCTACCAGCGTGGTAAATTTTCAGCACAGGTTTCCCACCTCTAGAGAATATGAGCACGCCTAAGACAACGACAATCGTCACTGCGATAATAGTAGCTTTTTTTGTACCAATGCTTCCCATACGCATGTTTTCTTTTTATTTAACTAACTTGTTTAAAAATTTTCCTTTAGTTAAACATTAATGTTAATAAAAGCTAATCTTCACGCAAATTTATAAGTAAAGTCTTCCACGTTAGCTTGTAACATAAAGGAGTTGAACAAAGTGTACAGACCTAGAGAGAGAAGAGGACCACCTGCTCCGGTGAACGTTGGCGACGTTCAAGATGTGAAGATTGAGGCGAAGGGCAAAAGCGGGGATGGTATTGCCCGAATTCAAGGCTTCGTGGTCTTCGTACCCGGCACCAATCCTGGGGATGAGGTAAAGGTTCGCATCACCGCGGTGCGACAAAGATTTGCGACAGCTGAAGTCGTTACAGAGTGAACTTATTACTCTGGACTTTGGCATTTTTTTGCTTGATTCAGCGGCAGCTAAGTCAAAACTTAAAACTTTTTGGTCAACCGGGCTAGTAAAGTTGGGTTCAAGTATGCTTTGTCTTGGCATCGAAGGCACGGCGCATACGTTCGGCGTAGGCATCGTTAACTCGAAAGGGAAAATCTTAGCCAACACTTCGAGAATTTACACACCTCCGAAAGGCGGCATTCACCCAAGAGAAGCTGCGCAATTTCACACAGCAAACGCCCGTGTAGTATTAGGTGACGCGTTGAAAATAGCAGGGGTGGGCATTGAAAATATCGATTTGATTGCGTTTTCTTTAGGGCCAGGCTTGGGCCCCTGTCTCCGCACGGCTGCTACGGCTGCGAGGGCGTTGGCAGCGTTCCATAATATTCCGATTTTAGGGATAAATCACTGCATTGCCCACGTTGAGATTGGTCGCTTAGTAGCTCGCGCTAAAGATCCCGTCACTCTTTACGTCAGCGGGGGCAACACTCAAGTAATCGCCTTCGACGCAGGGCGCTATCGTGTTTTTGGAGAAACACTCGATATCCCTGTTGGCAATTGCCTTGATGTCTTTGCGCGTGAGGTTGGATTGCCCCACCCCGGCGGACCTAACGTCGAGCGGTTCGCGCGCGAAGGTAAGCGCTACTTTCCGCTACCCTACGTGGTTAAGGGGATGGACCTATCGTTCTCAGGGTTGATGACCGAAACAGTCCGCAAACACCGTTCTGGAGCCGATATCCGCGACCTCTGCTACAGCCTGCAGGAAACGGCCTTCGCTGCTCTCGTGGAGGTGACTGAGCGGGCGGTTGCACACACCGAGAAACGCGAGGTCATGCTAACCGGCGGGGTCGCGGCAAATAAAAGGTTAAGAGAAATGCTTAAACTAATGGCGAAAGAACACCACGCAAAATTTTTTGTTCCACCAATGGAGCTATGCGCCGACAACGGGGCCATGATAAGTTGGACAGGCATATTAGCGTATACACATGGTGTGAGACAAAATCTCGAAGACACAGTAGTGAATCAGAGATGGAGAGTCGACGAAGTTAGCATTCCGTGGCGGTAGTTAACATGTTTACAATATAAGTACAGGCATCTCTTTTGCCTACATTCTACCACTGATAAACCCGTTTCTAAAAATCCCTGAGTTATTTTACTTGGAAAAATTTTTCGACTAAGTCAACTGCGACTTCTCGTTTGGCGGGGTAAGCCGCAACTTTCAATCTAAGGTGTATAACATCGCCACCCTCGGTCAGCGCGAGTTCTCCCGCATAGACCAGCTGTTTATCGAACCTCAGGTGTAGATGGCAGGTTTTATCGATTCTGCCCGGTGCGACCCTAGCAATTTTTTCGAGCTCTCCCCCGCGTAGCTTGGCTAGGATTCTTTGCCAGAGTTCTCGAGTCTCCTTGCGCCCAGTCCGAGCCTCAAAGCTCACGATTGGGTTTCCATGGTGGCCTTTAAGCCTCGATCTGCGAACCTCGATCTCTTCGGGCAACAGAATCCTAATGGCATCTAGAACTCGTTTTTCGGCCTCGGTGGCATGCACAAAGGTGCTAACAACCGCGCTCCTGAACGGAAATTCCATTCTCGATCACTTCAGTCATGCCGACGGGCCCGAACGCTCGGCCTGACTTTCTCTGCACCCTTGCCCTTGTGGAGCATCCCACGCGCCTTTCGCCCGGCTCTCGTCAAACCTCTGTAAACTCGCCCACGATGCTCTTTCTCAGCTACCCAACTGAGCTGGGGATCGCTCAGGATCGCAGGGTGGTTCGGGTCGAGCATGATAACTTCAAAATAATCATGGGTGCCGTCGTGGCCAAGCGGATAGGAGTTCAGAACCTCTAAATTAGGGTACTTCCGGGCTGCTCGCTCCTCCGCAATCAGTTGGATGCTCTTCTTGGGAACGAGCTTACGAACACCCATGCGCTTTGGTCGGCGTCCACGCCATGGTCGCACCTTGCGTCTACCTCCCTTTCGAACCCGGGCTCGAACGACGATGACACCTTGCTTCGCCTTATACCCAAGCGCACGAGCTCGATCTAGCCTAGTTGGGTGCTCGACACGCACTATCGCTGGGCCACGCCGCCACTCGCGCATTCGGCTGCGCATAAGCCTACCCAATTCTGCCGATTCATTTCTCAAGTACCTGTACATTATGACATCCTACTGAAGTGCATCTCTTATCTTTTGGACTATAATCATCGCTGCATCTCGCTGCGCTTCGCGCGTTGAAGCTCCAAGGTGTGGTGTGAGCACGACGTTTGGAAGCTTGAGTAGTGGGCTATCACTGGGCGGCTCCTGCCCGTAGACATCCAAGCAGGCCCCTGCAATTTTTTTGTTCTTCAACGCTTCAATCAACGCCGCTTCATCAACGATTCCACCACGCGAGGTGTTTATCAACACTGCGGTCGGTTTCATGAGTTCGAGTTCACTTTTTCCAATCATATTTCTGGTCTCAGGCATCAGTGGTACATGTAGGGTCACGAAATCCGATTCTTGAAATAAAGTGTTTAAATCGACGTACCTTGCTCCCGTCCGTTCGGCAAACTCCTGGTTTTTGATAATGTCATACAGTAGCAACTCCATCGTAAATGCCTTTGCCCTGTAGCCCACCTCCCTACCTATCTTCCCCGTGCCCACTATGCCAAGCGTTTTACCCCTTAATTCGGTACCCATGAGTTGAGACTTCTCCCATCTTCCAGCTTTCGTGCTCAAGTCCGCGTGCGGGAGATGCCTCGCAAATGACAACATGTGTCCGAGCACGAGCTCAGCGACTGCTATGGTTGGGGCTTCTGGAGAGTTGAGTACCTTGATCCTTCGCTTTTCGGCGGCTTTGACATCTATGTTGTCAAGCCCTACCCCTGCCCGGGCGATTATCTTGAGCTGTTTACCCGCATCGATTACATCTTTAGTTACCTTAGTCGCGCTTCGCACCACTAGAACATCATAACCCTTAACTTTCTCGAGTAGATCGGCTGGTTTCAGGCCCTTGGCCACCTCAACTTCCGCGAACTCACGCAGCGCCTTAAGACCATCTTCGTGGATGGGGTCCGTAACTAAGATTTTTGCCATGCCAATTCCCCTATTGCTCGAAGAAATTAAGCGAAACTTACTTATATCTGCGCAGGTTGCTTCATCCTCCAGTGAGTTGTCGGATGGTCGTCCTTAAACTAGTTCGGGCCTTGAGGTTAGCCAAAAGAATCTTCATACGGTACTTGCTTCGCACAGTCTTTAGGATTTGCGGAATCCAGAACGTCGGTCGCTTGATGAACTCCGCGTAGAAGCGGTCGATCATCCCGCAGAGTTCCGCTTCTTTCAAATGGGATGGAAAAACGTTGATCGCGGTAACTGCGTCTTCCCAATACTTCTCTTCATTAAGGTAGCCCTCGCGCACCGCTGTGTCCCATAGGTCCATTCCTGGCGAGAGCATTAGGACATTCATTTGCGGGAAGTCCATGCCTTTCAAGTTTAGAGCGAAATCTAAGGTCCGCTTGACATCTTCCCTAGTTTCGATTGGGGCGCCCACGATAAAGGAGCCTATGATGTTCTCGATGCCCGCTTCCTTACAGTTACGCATGGCTTTTCGGCTGAGTTCCGGCGAGATATTTTTCCCGTAATAGTTCAAGACTTTCTGGTTACCACTCTCCACTCCGAAATAAATCGTCTTGCAGCCAACGCGCGCGAACTTGCGCAGCACCTCGCGTGATGCTTGGTCAACCCTCCCCTCTGCCCAAAGGGTGAGCTTGATTCCCTTTTCCTTCAACATGTCACAAATTTTTTCCATTCTATTTCGGTCCAAGAGCAAATTGTCATCAACGAATCCAACTTCCTCGTAACCCTCCCCCTGCAGCATCTCCATCTCAGCTACAACAGCTTCTGGGGACCTGAACCTGACCTTTCGCAAGGAGAAGGCCGAGCAAGCGCAGTATCTGCAGTTGTAGGGACAACCCCGCGAGGTCAGCACGGTGCTGAACTTTCCGCTACTCCCTAGCATCCCAATCACTTCGGAGTGATACTCCTGCTCCAAAAGCGTTCGGTCAGGGAGGGGGAGTTCGTCGAGATTTTGGATGAATGGTCTCGGCGGCGTCTTGACCACTCCGCCGTTGTGCTTGAAAGCTATTCCTTCTATTTTCTTTATTTCATCGTTTCTCTCCAGAGCGTTGACGAGTTCCAAAAAGATTTGCTCGCCCTCGCCTAGCACGACGTAGTCAACGAAGGGGTACTTCGTTAGTAGTCTCTTATAGGTAAAAGTAGCGTGATAGTTGCCAAAAATTATTTTTAAATCTGGGAGTTCAGCCTTTATAGCGTGCGCTATTTTTATGCCCTGCTTGAAGGTCGGAGTGAGAGTACTCACTCCAAGCACTCCCGGATTCTCCCGTTTGGCCCGCTCGACGATTTTCTCGACCGGCAGCTGGATTCGTGCGTTATCGATGACTTTGACTTCGTGTTCGGATTTTTTTAGCATCGCTCCTAGGTAGAGCAAGCCCAGCGGGGGCCACGCCGCCTCGTTCTCTATACGTTCGACTCTTCCGGTGTTTGGATTAATGAGGACGACTTTCAACAACTCACCTTCCCTTAGCCGCGACTATCCTGATTACATCCCTCTCCTTGAGTTCGTAATCCTCACCCAGCCTTCGCTTCGAACGAGCGTCTATCGCGTGAATGAAAGACTCCCCGAGGTCGGTGTGGATCATGTAGGCAAACTCGCGGGCCGTCGTACCTTTCGGAACGAGGTATGTATCAGGAAGCACGTTGCCCTTCTTGTCCGTGAGTTTGTGCTCATCGTCGACGGGGTAAACTACGATTAGATTTAGCAGTTCATATATTGCCTTATCTACCACCTGTTGGACGCCCGTTGAGCCCCGCTTTTTTAACAGCGCACGGGTCATTTCAAGCGCCTTTTTTTGCTGCTCGTTTAGCTCCTCCGGTTTGAGAACCTCGAAATCGTCGCCGCCTGGCTCGTAGCTTATAAGCCCCTTCTCGCTCCCGCGTCGCAGAATGAGTTCGGCCTCCGAGCAAGTTGGGACCACGATGTACCCCCTCTGGCGCAAACGCTCGATATTCAGCTCGGTCTCCGGCATATCGGCTTTGTTCGCGGCGATCAAAATGGGCTTACTCGCCTTTCGAACTTCTGCCACGAATCGGAGCAAATCATCATCCGTCCATTTTTCTGGGTTCGAACGATCCACGCCTGCCTGCCGAAATGCTTGAACAACGTGATTTTCTTTTATCCCTAGCCCGCTTAGGCGCCCGGCTATCTCCTTAACCAAGTCGAGCTCCTCGTACTTCGCCCTGCGCGCGAACTTCGGCCAATCTTTCACGAGCAGGCTCCGCAACCATGCCGCGATTTCAACTTCGAGGAAATCTATATCTTGAACGGGATCGTGGGTACTTGGTGGGCAGGGTTTGCCCTCAGCGTCGGTTGCTCCGGCCGCGTCGATAATGTGGACTAATGCGGCTGCCATCCGAAGATTGTCGAGGAAGCGATTGCCCAAGCCCCGCCCCATGTAGGCCCCCTCTACCAAGCCAGCGACATCGATTATCCGGATAGGCACGTACCGAACCCCATCAACGCACTTCGAATTTTGGGGGGTACAAGTCACCTTAAACTCGCGGCAGGGGCACGGGCTTCGCACGTAGGTGACGCCAACATTAGCATCAATTGTTGTAAAGGGGTAACCTGCCACTGGAGCATCCGCAAGCGTTGCGGCGTTGAAAAAGGTGGTCTTACCTGTATTTGGTTTACCTACGAGTCCCAATTCAAGCATGCCTAACCCTACTCGCTACACCAGTAGCAGCCGGACTTCCTTCGCTTGCCGAAGCTCTGTAGTCCACGCTCAGCCAACTGGGCGCGCAAATGCCGTGCATAATTAGGCTCGATTTTTCCGTTCTTCTCAAGAAAATTTATTATCTCAAGCGCTTGGGCATCGTTTTCGCAGCGTCGGATGAAATCTATGGCGGTTGGCTCATAACCATGCAAGCTGTGTGATGCTTTCTCAGCCTCTTTCACACTCGTTCGAACAGCTTGAATTTTGACTGTTCCGGCCCCGCCTAACTCTCCAGCTAAATTCGGATATTTCCTCCGGAATTCTTTGCGTGTGCGTTTGCTCATATTAAGACCTATTTGGGTTTCCACTCCCTCTTCTTCACGATAGGTTTTGCGTATATCATCATATTTGGCGGAACATCCTTGTAAACGACCACTCCTGGTCCAACAGCAGAATCCGGACCGATTTTCACGCCAACGTTTATCGTACAGTTGATGCCGGTTTTGACATTGTCGGCGATTATCGTTCCCAGCTTCCGTCTACCGCTGCTAACCACTTTACCGCCGACTTTCATTTTAATAGGCTTCTCGTCCAAACGCAAATTCGCGATGGTTGTTCCTGCTCCGAGGTTGCAATGACTCCCGATAACGCTGTCACCCGCGTACGAGAGGTGCCCGATGTGTGTATAATCCATGACGATACTGTTCTTTACCTCGACTGCGTTGCCAATCCTTACTTTGTCGCCTATACTCGTGCACGGCCTTATGAAACAATTTGGCCCGATGTCGCAATCCTTGCCGATGTAGGTTGGCCCCAAGATGTAGGAGCCCGAGCGAATTCGCGAGCCCTCTCCGATGTAAACGTTGTCTTCGATATAAGCGCCCCTCTCAACCTCGCCGTGTATTTCACCGTGCTGCCCTCGCAAGAAGTAATCGTTCGCCACCAGCAAATCCCATGGCCTGCCAATGTCGGCCCATAAATTGAGTGGTGAGGTGTGGATCGCTTTGCCACTGTTGATTAAAATTTGCATCGAGGCTGTTAGCTCGTACTCTCCTCGCTTGGATTTCTTAGTTTTCTTGATCACGTCAAAAATTGTGGAATTGAAAATGTATATGCCCGCGTTCGCCAACCTGCTCTTGACCCGCTTCGGTTTCTCAACTATTTCGCTGACTTTTTCCCCTTTCAGAAAAACTATCCCGAACTGCTCGGGTTCATCGACCTCGATTATTGCCATGACCCCGCCAAAATTTTTGCTTGCCTTCTTTTTTTCGTAGCGTTTCAGGAGAGCATTGAGCGACTCTTGGTCAATCAGGGTGTCGCCATTCATCACGATAAAACTCTCTCCGCTCACGAAATCCTTAGCAAGCGAAACGGCGTTCGCTGTGCCGAGCAACTTCTTTTGATGTAAGTACTTGAGTTTCACTCCAAGCTCTGAGCCATCGCCATAGCGCTCGACTATTTGCTCTCGTCCGTAACCTACAACCATGGTGATTTCGTTGATGCCGGCTTTTTTCAGGAGCAAGAGCACGTGGTCGAGAGCGGGCTTTCCAGCCACAGGAAGCAGGAATTTTGGCTTCGTGAACGTGAGCGGGCGCATTCTAGTTCCGAGCCCCGCTGCAAGAACGACCGCTTTCACCGTTCATCCCAAATGTTAGTTGATGTCAGGCTAATAAAAACATGGTAAAGTTACTTATCAGCAATAGTTCACGGCCGTGCATTTTCCATCGTGGTTTTGCGAAACTTTTTCAGGACCGTGCATAGTAGTAAAATGATCTTGTTTACGTGAGAGCTTAGTGATAAAAAAGTTAAAAGTTAGTCTCGCACGATGCCACTCAATATTTTTACCGCCTTTTTAGAGATTTCCTTCGCTAGCTTCGAGGTCTTTCCTTCCACGGTCACGCGAATGTATGGCTCGGTTCCTGAAGGCCTGACGAGTACCCAACCGCTTTCGAACTCGAGCCTGACACCATCGATGGTAAGAATTCTCTTGACGTCCAGAAACCCTCGCTTTGCGTGAGTCTTGAATTTTTTCATCACATACGCCTTTTTCTCGTTCGGACATCCCATCTTTTTCCTCAAGGTCGGATACTCTGGTAGCATATCAAGCAATTCGGAAAGTTTCTTACCAGTTGAATCGAGTAATTCCAAAATTTTAATCGTTGCAAGAGGCCCGTCTGGCGCAAGGTGAACGCTGGGAAAAATCCAAGTGTTGCTGGGCTCCCCGCCGAAGACTGCTTCTTGTTTTTTAATTGCTGCCGCCACGCTGACGTCGCCAACACGCGTGCGCACTACCTTACCCCCTCGCTCAGTAACGCAATCATCAACGACGCTCGAAGCATCAACGGTCGTTACTACAACTTCCCCCTTTCGTCTGATCTGGTGGGCCGAAATTAACCCTAAGAGCTTGTCAGGCTGCGCAACCCTCCCAAGCTCGTCGACAGCGGCGGCTCGATCTGCATCACCATCGTGCGCGATGCCGAGATCGGCGCCAATTGATTTCACCACGCTGCAGAGCTCCCCCAGATTCTCAGGTGAGGGCTCGAGCCCGCGACCAGGGAAGAAGCCGTCTAGTTGCGAGTTCAACGTCACTACTTTGCAACCCAGCTTTCGAAGCAAGTAAGGCGTTACCACTGAGCCCGCCCCATTGCCGCAGTCGACCACGACTTTGTAGCTCCGCTTTAGCTTAACGGTGCCTACAATCTCGTCGATGTAGTCCGGCAGAACATTAACCGTCTCGACTTTTCCTATTCGGTTCCAAGCGGCAGGTTTCATTTGCTTGCCGAAGTAAATTCGTTCGATCGCTTCTTCCTGTTCAGGGGTGTAAGCCATCCCATCGCTGCCCCAGAACTTAATCCCGTTGTACTCGGGCGGGTTGTGCGAAGCGGTGATCATAACACCAGCTTTAGCTCTAAACTGCCGCACCGCGAAGCTCACGGCAGGAGTTGGGACTACACCTAATTTTATAACATCACAACCCCCCGAAAGCAGCCCCGATGTTAAGCAGCTCTCAATCATGTCGCTGGAGGTGCGGGGATCTTTGCCGAGGGCAACGCTACCCTCGCCCCTGAGATATGTTGCAAGCGCTAAACCGAGATCGAGCGCAAGCTCAGGAGTAAGTTGGTTTCCCACCACGCCTCGAACGCCAGAGGTACCGAAGAGCTTGCGCATGAAAATCGACTACTACGATGGCCCGGCCAAAACTTTCGTCTTCCAAACCTCGACTCGCTTAACCGGACAGTATTTCTTTGCTTCCTTATAGAGGTCGGCAGAGAGCTTCCCCAACACGACTTCCTGCACGAATTGGTCGAATGTTCGCTCACTAGCGCGGTCTTGAACAACCTTCCGCATGTCCCTGCGTATTGCTTCGAGCTGCGAGCTCTGGACACGACGGAGTGTTGTTATAATCGAGCTAACTCTAAGCCCGTAGCCGTCTTGTGTCGTCACAGTTGAAATGTCACTGATGCGTGTCGCCCGCCTGCGGATCTGGCTCCGGATGTAATCGCGAGCCATGTCGTGACTTATGAAACTGGTGAGTGCGCGGCCCTCCTCGACACCCTTCACTTGGAAGTATAGTTTGATGTGAGACTTCGAGAAATCCTCGATGAGGTCACCCAGTGTAGTCTCGAATATCCGCCCGATAAGCTGACTCGAGTCGGAGGCGAGAGTTTCACCTATCTTTGCGTTGCCGAACATGGGAGGAGCGATGATGTCGTACCACCCTTTCTCCCGCCAAGACTTCTTCACGACCCGTTTCTTCTCTTCTGCCATTTACTCAACCATCTTCGAGGCTTGCGGCAACGGCTCGGTTCGCTTTCGCACGAGTTTCGGCCATCGCGAGGGATCGAACCCATGCTGTGCGAGAAAGCCTGCTACCCATCGCGTGGTGCCGAAGCCGCAGCAGCCCGTCCAAATCTCTTGTCCCTTAGCTTCCTTTATCTTAAAAGTTTCCACGAACTTCGCGCGGTGCACGTTGTAGGAACCCAGCTCCAGCCAATCCCTCTTGTAAGGCAGCGCCACCTCGAGGTCGTAAGTCGCTACCTTTCTCGAGTCGCTCACGTCGGCTTCGATGCCGCCCTCGCGCATGTAGAAGGGGGTCGCGACCGAGAGCTGCCACTCGAGCCCCAGCTCATCCACAAGTCCCAAACTTTTGTCCAATACTTTATCTCGAATCTTAACAGTATCACTCGGCTCACCGAGGAAGACGAACTCAATCCGCCTAAACTCTTGGGTTCGCACGAAGCCCTCTACGCCTCCTCCCTCCCATCGATAGGTCCACCCGCTGCGATCGAAGAGCTTAGCTGGCAGGTTTTCGAGTCGGATGCGACGACGACTGAAAATCTCATAGAATGGTTCGCACTGCGCAGGAGCGAGCACATAAGCGGGAGCCTTTAGCGCTTTATCTAGTTCCTCCACGGCCACCTGCTTTGTCAACTTCAGCTTTTGCTTAAAATCTGTAAAAGCCTCAGGCTCACGTGGTGGAGGGCAAACATAATACATTCCCTCGGGCACCCCATCAAGGTAGCCCGGCATTCGCTGCATGACCTCCAGCGGGATGAGCTTTGGAAACATCGCCTCCTCGAAACCTAGTGGCACGGCGACCCGCTCGATGATGATGTCCTCGAGTGCTCGGAGCAGCTTAGTGTAGGGGGCGGCATAAATCCACTGCCCACGTCCTGGGAACTCGGATATCCAGCCCAGTCGCTTCGCCACTTTAAAGGGATCCTCCTTGAAGAGATGCTTGACGGATTTTCCCTTTTTGATGATTTTTGGTGCAACTACTCGAGCCGGCACGCGAGCGAGAATGTCCTCTACCATCGAAACGAGCCTGTCCACGACGCGCCCGCGCAAATCTGCCTCGCTTAACTCACGCAAAATCAGAATCACAGCCTGCTTTTCAACTTCTACCTTACACGGCAGGCCATCTAGTTCACGCTTCGCCTCTTCTGAAAGTTCAGCGAAAGGTAAGACGATGCGGTACTCCTGCGCCCCCACTGCACGGAGACCGAGCTTGTGCTTTTTACCCAGCTCCTCACCCAAGAGCTTGACGAGCCTGAATAAAGCATCATGCGCGCGAACATAACGGCCCGATTCAATCTCAAGCTCCAACTTCTTGCCGACGACGCGCCATTTAACAACACTCGCAGCCTCAGCCTCTTTACCTTTCGGAGCGCCCTTCAATAGGAGCGGCCTAGCTCCGGCTATCGCCGCTTTTATGTCGACTTCCGCTTGCTTGGCGTTGCGGCTAAAAGTACATTTCGCTTTAAGCTTGAATCGCAACCAATCTCCTAATTTCCATAAAATTCACGCCTATGAAAAGCTTCCGCCTTGAATCACGCTTTCAGCAGTTGATGTACACGCTAGCAAGTCGTCGAGCGTTGCCAATAGTGTCTCAATTTTGCCGTCAAGCTCTATCATGCTGACCACCTGCTTGCCTCGGGCCTCTGTCGCCACCTGAATACCTTTTGGGGCTTGATGGCTGTCCGGCCTTAGTGCAATTGCTATCGCATTCGAAATACCCACGCTTCCATAGGTGCATCTCACTTTCGCGCGCATTCGCATAAGCATCCTCCGTAGTTCATTCACTGCCTCCCGAGAGCGTTTGGTCGACCTTGACGATAAATTCGTCCATCCTTTCCCGTGGTATCCGAGCCGCGGCCGAGACATCGTGACCTCCGCCATTTCCTCCTACCGCTTTCGCAGCTTCAGCCAGAGTCCGTCCGACATCTACACCCTGCATCGCTAGTCTAGGGGTACTTCGGGCGGAGATCTTGAGCTCCTCCGCGCTAACTTCCGTGATCCCTAGAATCGGGCGGTCTGTGGTGACGAGCCCGGACTCTATCGCGAGCGCGAGCGCCTCACCCCCCATGGTCGAATCCACCTCACTGCCGAAGTACATGTACCTCAATCGCGGCGTGAGCTTGAAGGAGTCAAAGTGGGAGACGAGCCATTCCAGCACCTTCAGCATTTGCTCTTGGTGGCTGTTTAGTAGGGCGAGCGCCTCAGCCTGTGCAGATTGATCGCCCACCGCCATGGCGAAGCCGAACTCGGGTTTGCGGAGATTGGCACAGGCGTCAAGCATCGCTGCGTATTCCCCGAGGTCACGTGGGCCGACCAAGTCTTCCGTGGCTAGAGTGTAGACCGTCCCCCAGAGTGTGGGGGAGAATCCCTCATCAGCCGCAGGAGAGCCGACTCGGGCTGGGATTGCATCCCGCAGTTTTCGCTCCGCATCTAAGCCGAGTTCGACCAAGGTGCTAGAGGGCGAGAGCCCAAGTGCGTCGACGAGGGAGCGGCAGGCAGACGGGTTCCCTGAGAGAGAAGGGATGTAGGGCCTCGTCATTAACCTTAAACACTCTACCACCTGATTCAAGGTGCGCCCAATCAGCCTAAGCCCCTCGCCCACGCGCAGAAAGCCTAAGTCGATCGCCCGCTTCACTAAGATATCATTGATGCCGGTGAAACCCGAGGAGAGCTCTTGGCGGTCACCAATTGCCCCCACAATCGCGAGCCCAACAAGAGGTCTGAAGCTTCGGTCTAGTTGCTCGACGACGGAGTAAACCGCGCCGCTAGTACTCACGTCTTTCGCGCCGTTAAGCCCGCATGTGTGGGGGTTTAAATAAGCTAAGTTGGGGTGCTCCGGGAATTCCCCGGGATGGTGGTCGATTACTACGACATCGCGTTTCCTACCGAGGATGAACTTGTGAATCGCTTCGATCTGACTGCTCCCTTGGTCGAAAAATATGAAGAAATCGTGGTTCCCCTTCCCGAGCTGGGCTATTTCTTCTGGCTTTAACGGACGTATTAACTCAACGTTGAGGGGAACGTTGTATGTGTAAAGACATCTGGCCATAATCGCTGCTGCGGCTATCCCGTCGGCATCTGCGTGGGAGACGATCTTGACGCGGGTATCACCGCCCAGCCTCGGCTTGAGGAATGAAATTACTTCATCAACAGCCCGCTGGAACTTTCTAACCTCAGCACGACTAGGTGGGAATTTAAACACCTTTTGGTAATTTCCTCTTTTATTTATTCGCCTCAACTATTAACGCTTACCAAAGAATTTCTAGGCACCGTTAACTTCCTGAAATGTTGATGAAAAGTGAGGTATATATTGTTTTTCCTACAGCATGAAAAGGGATGGGAGACCGCCAATGATTATACTCCTCGTTTACACTGTCGGCATTCTCCTCTGCCTCCTGATGGCGTGGAACCTCGGGGCAAACGACGCCGCCAATCCTACTGACTGTGCAGTGGGCGCAGGCATCATCTCGATGAAAAAAGCTATTATCATCTTTGTGATATTTGCCGCACTTGGTGGAGTCATTCTCGGTCCATTCGTGATGAAAACGATTGATCGAGGTATCATCCCTAAGGAGGCGCTGCCCGAGGGAGTGATGATTATGGGAAGTTTCGCTGCGATACTTGCAGCGGGTATCTTCGTCGCTCTTTGCACATGGATAGGTATGCCAACGTCTACTACTCACGCTATCATTGGAGGAGTTCTGGGTTTTGGACTCATCGCATCTCCTCAATTGGTGAACTGGGATAAAATTTCCATAATTTTTGGCAGCTTGTTGGTTTCACCGATTCTCGCCATTCTTGTAGCGTTTGGCTTCTTCTACACCTTCCGCGCATACTTCAGAAAGCCTAGGAAGCGACAAACGGATTTAATCTTAAGCTATCTAGTTCTCTTCGCTTTGGGTTTTGCCATCACGCTTACCATTTGTCAAAAAGTTCTTGAATTTCCGCAGTTTGAATCTTTCAGTATAACTCTCCTGAGCGCGATAATACTCGGGATCATTGGTACATTTTGGCTTCATAAAAAATATCAGGGCCCCCAAAGCGGTAATCGCACAGATAGTACTGGAAATGTGAAACTTATGTCCGGTCTTCTCCTCGTCGCCCTATGTTTTTCTGCTTTCGCGTTTGGGGCGAACGATATGGCCAATGCCACCGGAGCCTTCGTAACCCCCACCATGGCAATATCGGGGGCACCAACAATGGAAGTGATGATAATACTCGCCTTACTCGGAAGCATTGGCATGGCAGCAGGCGGTCTTACTTGGGGTTACCGTGTAATCAGAACTGCGAGCTTCAGGGTTACGCGTCTTGATCCGCTGACCGGACTTGCAAGTGAGTACTCAAATGCATTCGTAATCTTTCTTTTCACGGTTATTCCATACTACCTCATAGGGTTCGGGATACCGATTTCCACTACTCATGCAAGCATAGGGGCAATCATAGGCGTTGGTATAGCTTCAATGGGTTTTAGGGGAGTGAACAAGCGCACGATTGGAAAAATTCTCTTGACATGGGGGCTAACAATCCCCGTCGTAGTTATCTTGAGCGCGGTATTATTCGGGCTGTTCAACATTTTTATAGCAACGTGATAGATGGCGTATTTTAAATAGAACAGTTTCAATATCTCTTGGAGGTATAAGATTGAAATCAAGGAGTTCGCTCATCTGGCTGGGGAAAGAAAAGGAAAAGGAAATCATCAAGCTTTGTGAGGAGCACATGAACAAACTCATTGCGACTATCATTGGGTTAAAAAAGACAGTCTACGCGTTTTGCGAATCGGACGCGACAAAGATGAAGAGTGCTTTCAATGAAGTCGCTGATAGAGAAAAGGAAGCGGACGAAATCAAGAGAAAGGTTATCGAGAAGCTCTCCAAGGGAATTTTTCATCCGATAAATCGAGAGGAGATTATAAGACTCATTCTAACCGCTGACGATATCGCGACGAATGCGGAAGCGGCGACGAGGAGGTTGAGGCTTATCCCGATAGGAAAAATCAATAAGGACCTGAAGGAGGGGCTAAAGACAATGTCTGATAGCCTCATCGACATAGTAGAGTCTGTGAGCAACGCGCTGAGGATGTTAACCCAAAACCCACACGAGGCTATGGATCTAGCAAACGAAGCGGAGATGATAGAGGAGAGAATCGACGAATTCCGAATGAATCAACTTGTGCCGAAACTCGTCGCTTGGATTAATCGATCGAAGACGGCTGGATTTTGCGTGATGTTAAAGGAAACAATAGATAGGATGGAGAACGTTGCGGATCGTTGCGAGGATGTCGCGGACGTGATAAGGAGCATCGTGATAAGTTACGCTTGAGGCCGTTTGGTAAGTTACGAAAAAATAACTTCATAAAAAGGACGGGCTTTTGAAGTATTCAAAGAGCTTTTGGGTATATCAATCACTTTAAAACTTTAGGTAAAGTTATTTCCTTTTGTTTTTGATAAATGCCTTTTTTGTCTTTATAGCTAGACAAACATTCTTCATCGCTCTCCAAAAAGATTACCTGCGCGATTCCCTCGTTCGCGTAAACTTTTGCGGGTCTCGGACCCAAGTTGGCGATCTCTATCGTGACGAATCCCTCCCATTCAGCCTCTAGAGGGGTGACGTTGACCACCACCCCGCACCGGGCATAAGTGGATTTCCCAAAGCACAGGGCTAGGACTTTCCTAGGGATTCTGAAATACTCAACCGATCTTCCGAGTACAAAAGAATTTGGAGGAATCTCGCACGTTTTACCCTTGAAATCCCTGAACAGGCTTGGGCCGAAATTCTTTGGATTGAGCCCGCTTTCTCCTTTAGGTTCATAAATTTTGAACTCGTCCGCTAGGCGCATGTCGTAGCCATAACTTGAAAGACCGTAGGAAATGACGCCTTCTCGAACTTGGTGGTCGACGAAAGGTTCGATCATTCGGTGCTTGAGAGCCATCTCGCGTATCCATCGGTCGGATTTTAACATGTTTGTTCATCTCACTGCAGTAGATAGATTATTGTTATTTTTTTAATTTACTCTTGACGGTTGCGTGCTTGAAGGTGCTTAGTTGATGCGTTAAATCCGACAATTAGAATTAAAACTTTTACAATTTTCATTCCAATTCCTTTTTTACTTAATTTTTAAGTTTGAAAAACATGTTATTAAGACGATTTTTGGCGTTTTTTCCTAATTTTGTCTAAAAAGAAAACGTATTTAAAACATTAAAACGTAAAATAGTGCGTAAAGGAGGCTGAAAAGTATGAAAAAGTTGTTAGGGCTAGTTTTCACCGCAGTGATTGCAGTGGGACTTGTGGGCGCGTTCGTGGCTGTAGGGCCAACATCCGCCCAGACTCTAAGCTGGGATTTCCAGTGTCACACGCACACCCACCCAAATTTAACTCGAATATCCGAAGATGAAATCCGCGCGGAGATGGAGGCTGTGAACGCCGCATTCACAGCACACGGTTACGACACTCCAGACCACCTCGCGTATCCAGGCGGAAATCATGACGACACGGTCGACAATATAGTTGCGGAGTACCGACTCAGTGGTAGAGTGGTATGGGGCTTTATGAGTACCTATCCCATAACAGACTGGTATACGCTGAAAGGTGCGCAATTAAAACGCCCCACTCCATGGAGCAAGATTAAAGGATGGATAGACGACTGTGTGGCGGATAATGCGCTATTGGTCATATTGACGCACGATGTGAAAGCAAAACCCACCATCTACGGCTGCACGCCAGAAAAGCTTCACCAAACTTTGGACTACGCTCTTGAAAAACAGAACGCCGGCTTATTGGAGATCGTGACGATAGCGGAGGCGTACGACTACTGGAGCACTGCACAGGAAGGCAAGGCAATGGTGGTCTTCACCTTCGATGACTGCTGGTGGACCGACTACGACAACGTGTACCCGATGTTCAAAGACCACGGAGTGGCCGGCACGAGCTACATCATCACTGGCGCCATGGAAAATGAGAATTGGGACGACACAGCAGACCGTCTGACTTAGGCAATGGTAGACAACATGGTAAACTGGGTGTAAATAGCGGGGAGAAATGCATACTCCCCTTCTTTTTCTTTTTTTGTTTTTTGAAGATCGAGTCATTTTCTCATGGCAACCGAAAGTGCCAACAGTGGGGCGCAGATTACCCCTGCCATTAGGAAAACCCCACTGAA
>CAYFPZ010000059.1:0-8081 GCA_964345105.1 Hadarchaeota archaeon (SeqCode) | reverse complement strand
GCTGTGAGCTTGCCAAGCTTCCGAGGCCTTCCCCGGCTGAAACGAGGTTCCTTCTCGACCTCGATGAAACCCAAAATCTCCAATCGCTTGAACAATCGCGAAATTTTCCAAGAAGGGAGCCCCGTGGCTAGACATAAGTCAGTTTGACTAACTCTATCGTTAGAAAGGAGCTGCCTTCCTATGGCCTGAATAGGCTTTTCCATTGGTTGGGTCACCAATTTTTTGCCATATTACACTTCAATCTCGGTTTTTGGCACGTTTAATGTGAGAAAGCTAATCCAGCCATTACGGTCGACCCCGAAACCTTCAAAAAATAAACTGCTCGTCCGCCCATACTAACCCATGTCGGATTTTTTAGAAACCTTTTTAAAAAAATAAATTATCCAACAATGAACTAAAATGGTCAAAGAACTACATCAGCAATTAGAGATGACAAAATTTAGATTTGGTTCTCTAAGAGATGTATGATGCTTACTTTTTTACTCAGAATTAGCTGCAGAACTCATTCAGCCGCGTAGATCACGCCGATTACGAGACCCTTGATGTCATCCTCCGATACAAAATAAGCACTGATAGCAGTTTCCGCGTCCGATTCCAATCGATTGTCCCCCTTGGTTTCAAATCGATATTCTCCATTTTTCATTATTTTGATTATCCTGTGAGCGATGAGGTCGTCCCCAGGTTTAGTCGGGTGATCGTAAATGATAATGTTGCCAACTTTGAGTTCTGCCGAATCGACTTCAACCCAAAGGACCTTATCGTTTTCCTCGAACGTTGGCTCCATGCTGGTTCCGCTAACAGTGGAGTAAGAGATTCTTCTGTCGAGGTAAGCCTCATATCCATTGAATAGCTCGACCCAATTGTCTATTCCTTCGGGGAGGGAACTCACGCGTTCAGGTTTCAACGCAGAGCTTAACCATCCGATTCCCGTGATCGTAACCAGAACGAGAAGCGTGAAGATTGCCATTGTCTTCTTGTCCACCACGTTTCACCGCCCAAAACTAAAAAAGGTTAGGAACTAGGTCTTTACTTCCAGCCCCACAGCTTTATGGGGTCTAGGGCAATACTCCCGCCAGCTGGCAGCGTGTAACCGTTGCCATTGTTGTCCCATACGGCATTCACGCGGATCCAACCAGTAGCAGTACCGTATCCACTGTTTTCGAATAAGTTTTTGTCCGCAGTGTTTTCTTCGCTGATGGAAAATGACCCACCGACAGCCAACGACACATTCATGTTATCTAAGTTGACGTAGGCCATGTTATCAGTTCCCACCTTGACGGCGACGACGATATCGAAGGATGTTTCGTAGGCAATGTTCACAGATCCTGTATTGGCTTCGATGACACCAAGAATATTCGAGTTGCCGGACAAGTTTTCCGTTTTAGTGTAGGTGCCGTGCGCTATTATGTACACGTTCTCTATTCCCGAGGATGTGCCTGCGGGTATTCCTCCAGCGAAGACAATCCCCTGCCCTGCTGCTGCTGTTATGGTGGCGACTCCTGCGGATGCTTGCTCCAAAAGCGCCCATGTCCCTAGTCCCACTACTATCACTATTATAATTGCTGCAGCTGCCCAAGGAAGTTTAAAACGGGCCATCTTTTTTTCAATTTCCTTTTTTCCCGTTCTTATTCTGGATGTTTCAACAGGCCGGTAATCCAATCTTCCCTTACAACGCGGGCATTCCTTTGGTTGCGGGACCTTTGACTCCCACTCATATCCACATCGAGAACACTTCATACAAACATTATTTTTGAAAACGTGCATAAATATTTTTGCTAATTTTGCTACTACTATGATTATCAGCCTGTTTGAGATAAATATATCGGGTTTTTCCGAAACCTTTAATAATAAAGTTCAGAATTCGTTATACACTCGTTACTTTTAATAAGAAAGTTCGACACTTTTTAATATGTGAAGAAGATTAATCGTGTTCTGCGAGAGATTCTTTATCGAGTTTATGAGCAGAATGAATCATTTATGAGCCAGAAATCGCTTGCGCAGGCGTGTAAGCTTTCTATGGATACCGTGAACCGCGTTGTAGCCAAGCTCAACCAGTTCCACACAATAAAGAAGAAGCCCCTCGGGTTCAGGGTTGTGGATCCAGAGAAGGTTCTCATCTACTGGGCCTGCACTCGCAACCTCGCCAGCGATATCTCCTACTCGACATACTCGCCCAATTCGGTGTTCAAGATTGAGGATGAGATGCCCAAAGGTACTGTCTTCACAGCATTTTCCGGCTACCGGCGGAGATTCAGGAAGACTCCAACCCATTACGAAGAGGTATTCGTCTACGCTAATCCCGATGAGGTACGACGAAGGTTCCCAGAAAGCCCCGCTGAACGGAAAAACGTTTTTGTGTTGATGCCTGATTCCCACTTAACGCGGACGAATAAGGACGGTGCGGCTACGATTGCTCAAATCTACGTCGACCTCTGGCAACTCGGGGGAAGTTTCGCTGATCGATTCCTGTTGGAACTGGAAACGAAGCTCAAAGGAAAGCCCATCGAAGCCCTGAAAGCACTGGCGCGGAAGAGCTCCTGACTTTCCGTTCTAAAAGAAAACTCCGAAATCCTGCAAATCGTCCACGAACCAGATTACGCCCACCACCACCAAAAAATAACTTACCCGTTTGCGCCGAGTCCTCGAATTAAGCCCTATGCCCACTCCCACGCAGATGGCACCGTAAATCCAGTGATGTAGACGTGGCAAGGACAAAGCTTTCCAAACGGGCTCGAGCCAGAGATACCAAATCGCCAAGCTCGCAAGCGCAAATGATGCGGCGATGAGAATTATCTCTACTCGCGAGAACTCCCTCATGCCACTACCTAGTGTTCGTTCACTTCAAGTTATTCCTTTCGCGACATCTAACATCGCCGCTCGGGGGTCGGTAGCCTTCACCACGCTCGACGCAAGGAGCACGCCCTCGGCACCCAGCTCCAGCGCGATTCGCGTGTCTTCGCCGCTCGTTATCCCGGCACCACAGAGCACTCGAACATCCGGGTTGACCTCGTGCACCAGCTTTACCGCGTCGCTCACTACCTCGGGCTTGACTTTTGACACCGCCCGCCCGGTCCCTATCAACTCTGGAGGCTCGACCGCAACCATGTCGGGCTTGAACGCCGCGACCTTCTTACAAACTTCTGGGTCCTTCGCACAAACCACGCTAGTTAACTCTAACTCTCGCAGGCGCTTTACTACCTGCTCGATTTCCTCAGACTGAATCTGGTGCTCCGAGTGATTGATCAACGAACCAATGGCCCCTGTTGCCTTCACCGTCTCTGCTAACAACCATCCCGTGTGGGCACCTTGGGTAATGGGGTCAACGTGCTGCGCGAGGACTGGTATGTCAACCTGACTCGCAACCCTATAAAGGTCGAGGTTCTGGGGGGCGACCGCGATATTTATCCCCTCCTCCTCGGCCACCTCGGCGATTGTCTTGGCAAGTTCCACAGCTCGCTCGCCCACCGATTGGGAGTAAGTTTTGAAGTTCACGATTACGACTGGTGTCTTCAACAAACTATCACCTTCGCAAACTTGGGGTCAACCATATATAAATTATTTAGTGTCATCAATCCTTGGCACAGTTTTTGAAGCTGTTGCTGAGTAGTGGTGCCGGAGCGGGGAGTTGAACCCCGACCTCGAGATTTCTCACATCATCTCGTGAATCAGCACTCACAACCACGTGTAAGGTTATGAGTCTCGCGCTCGGACCACCTGAGCTACTCCGGCATTAATCAATTTATGCCTCAAATTCTTAAGCTTTGACGTTTTGCGCAAACTTCAGAAAATCTTTCTTCAATCGCAGCTTTGCACAGCCTTTTTCATACCCAACTAACACAAGATCTGCAGCTTTCACAAAAATCCCGTTTTCAACAACACCCGGCACGCGGTTGATTGCCGCCTCGAGCTGATCTGGTTTAGCTATTCGCGCAAACTTCACATCTACGATGTAATTACCATTATCAGTCACAAAAGGTGTTCCCGCCGGAGTAACTCTCAGCTTAGGCTCTCCGCCGAGATTCGCCAGATGTTTTATCGTGTAATCGCGCGCGAACGGCAACACCTCGACCGGCACGGGCATGTGCTCACCCAAGCGTCGGACCAATTTTGTTCGATCCGCAACGATGACAACTTGTTGCGCCGCGCTCGCGACGATTTTCTCGCGGGTGTGAGCCCCACCTCCTCCTTTGATAAGGTTGAAATTTGGGTCGACTTCATCGGCCCCATCTATCACGAGATCGAGTTTTTCGTGGACATCGAGCGAACTTAGTTTTAATCCCAACTCATTCGCAAGCCTCTGGGTGGAGGAGGAGCTTGGGACGAAGACCGCCTTGGGCCTTGACTTCGCTAGGGCTCGAACTACTTGCGCGACCGTCGTGCCCGAGCCTAGGCCGACGAGCATATGCCCCTTTACAAGCTTCGCCGCCGCCTCGGCCGCTGCACGCTTCCACTCCTCGACCAAGTTAAACCCAGTGAAGTTTGGTGTTGTAAGTTTTTAAATACCATAATCTATATTGAAAAACGGTGTGTTCATGAAGCGCGTTGCCTCAGTCAGAGACGCGATGGCTGACAAGGTTCTCACTGCAGGCCCAAACACTACGGTTAACCGGGCAGCGAAACTCATGGCCGAGCGCGGAGTGGGAAGTATCATCATTGTGAAGAAAAAGAAGCCGGTCGGAATTTTGACAGAACGGGACCTGTTAATGAAAGTTGTAAGCTTGGATTTGAAGCCTAGCAAAGTCAAGGTTGGCAAGATCATGTCGAGCCCGGTAATGACGATTGGTCCAAACGTGGACATAACCGATGCCGCGCGAACGATGGCTCACAGCAAGATTCGACGTTTGCCGGTGGTCGAACACGGAATCCTCATAGGTATTCTTACAGCAAGCGATATCACCGCGATTTCTCCCGAACTCACAGAAGTAGTTTCACACTCAGTGATGTTAGAGCGCGAGGAGGTCGGGCAGAGCGTCTGCGAGGTCTGCGGCGAGGTTACAACTGCCCTCTCCGAAGTAAACGGTATGTGGGTTTGTGAGAACTGCCGCGACACTATGGGCGGGTAGATGGTGGAATGGTGTGCCGTGACCTGCTCATGCGGGTCAGCATTAGCGATGTGATGCAGCCCTGCTCCATTTTTGTTAGCTCGCGAGACCTAGTCACCAGAGCTCGGGCGGTCATGCGCTCGAGCGGCTTTCGAGCCCTTCCCGTCATCGATGGGGGGAGGCTCGAGGGGATCATCACTGCTCAACAAATCATTCGCATCACCTCGACCCGCTCCAACATCCCCGTCGCAGGGCTCATGTTTCCCCCCAGGCTCATCGCAACTCCTGCCAGCGATCTAGCTAAGATTGCCAAAGACATGGTCAAGCTTGAGATATCGAACGTGCCGGTGGTCCAGAGCTACAGCGATAAAACTGTGATCGGACTCATCAAGTTGGATGACATCCTCAAAATTGTGGAGGGGATGAAGTCGAAGCTTACGGTCGGAGACATCATGGCCAAGAAGGTCGTAACTTGCGAACGGGATGACGAGATATCCCGCGTCTGGGGCATCATGGAGCAAAACCGCTATTCGGGGGTGCCCGTAACGCGCTACGATAAGCAAAAACACAAGCTCGAGGTCATAGGTATGGTAACCCGCTCGGACATCATTCGCTCCGGAGAGATTCGATTGGCGGAGGAATCGGCAAAGGGTGGGCGTCCGCTTACCAAGGTGCGAAGCCTCATGCGCACTCCCGCGATAACCGTTTCGCCAAAGGTGTCGCTCGCCGAAGCCATTGAAGTCATGCTCAAACGCAACGTTGGTAGGCTCCCGGTCGTTGATGAGGGCAACCTCGTAGGAATTGTGAGTCGTTCAGATATTGTAAGAGTGGCATGTGGGTGATAGGGTGCGGAGATTTCCCCATTATAAGTCCATTAAACGTGGACCGTTGGCCTTCAAGTCGAGACGTCATCGCGAGGAAGGGAGCATCATGCCTCTCGCGCGAAAACCAGTAGTAACAGTTCCCCCAACAATGCGGATAAAGAATGCAGCTGAGCTCATGGTCGAGCAGGGCGTGCGGAGGTTACCTGTGGCGAGCCCCGGTACCAAGAAACTCATGGGCATCATCCGCACGCGCGACATCATTGATTTCTTGGGCGGAGGCGAAAAATTCAAAATTGTGGAGGAGAAGTTAAAGGGCAATTTCTTCGCCGCAGCTAACGAGCCCGTGCGAACGATTATGTCTGAGCGGGTAATTCACGGCACCACCGACATGTCTATGATTGATGCCGTGAAGCTCCTCCTCCAAACCGGTGTTGGGGGAATACCCATCCTTGACGAGCGCGAGCAAATTGCTGGCATCGTCTCGGAGCGCGATTTCATAACCTATGTACCGACCAAGACCGGGACCCCCGTGAGCTACCACATGACCCGCCATGTGATTACCGCTGAGCCCGAACTTCAAATTCGTGAAGCGGCCAGAAGGATGATTTCCAGAGGAGTTCGGCGCCTACCCGTGGTGCGCGAAAGAGAACTTGTCGGAATTGTCACGAGCGTCGACATCTTGCGTTACTTCGGAACGAGCAAGGTGTTCGAGCACATGCTCTCGCAACGCGTAGACGAAGCGATGTCTGTAGGTGTTGAAGAGATAATGACTCGCGATGTGCTGACCGTGGCGCCCGAGACCGACCTTGGGGAAGCCGCGGGGCTCATGCGTGAGCGCGGGTGCGGCTGCGTGCCTGTAATCGAACGAGATGAACTCAAGGGGATAATAACTGAGCATGACCTGCTGGAGTTGTTGATTTGAGGTGTCTAAATGCGTGTTAGCCAAATCATGAGCTCGCCCGTCGTGACGCTTGACAAGGATCAGCCTTTAGCGAACGCGATCGATCTGATGCAAAGGAACGAAATCTCCCGCCTCGTAGCGCTTCAGGCGGGAAAAATCGTAGGCATGATTACCGAGAAGGACATCGCCCGTGAGATGGGGTCGAGCACAGCTTACCGCTTGTCCCCCGAACGGATACACGTCTCGAATGTGATGACCCTTAACCCGATCACCGTGGCCCCAGAAGTAATGGTGAAGCGGGCTGCCGAGATCATGCTCGACCACGACATAAGTGGACTTCCAGTAGTCGAGGGGGAGCACCTCGCGGGCATCGTGACCAAGCTGGACTTCGCGAAGGTTTGCTCGGAGTACGAAGATGTTTATGTGGGACAGGTGATGCAAGCCAGCCCGACAACCGTCTCGCTGGGGGATCGGGTCGTTCACGCGCGCCGGCTGCTGCTCGATGAGGATTTGATTGGCTTGCCGGTCATGGAGGGTGGAAAGCTCGTCGGTGTCGTAACGGTGCGAGACGTGGCAATGAAGCTCGCAGCTTTTCAGGGGGCCGTTTCAAATCAGCACAAAAGCGAGCGCATCAGAAATTTGTTAGTAGAGGATATCATGACCCAGCCGGCCACGACGACGCGAACGGATGCTAGGCTCCCCGAAGTTTCGCGTCTCATGCTCGAGCGGAGATTCTCCATCCTCCCCGTGCTGAACCTCGAGGGAGAGCTGGTGGGGCTGCTGACGAAGACCGAGCTCACCCGGGTCGCGCGGGAGCGGCTCTAGGATTTTCTCCTAGAACCTCTTCTTAGCTTATTAGCATCAATCCTGACACTCGGCAAACTTCGGCTTCTCGCTCGACAGAAATTAAAAATTTAATTAGAGCTGGATTGACACTTAATTGTGCGGCCGTGGTCCAGCCTGGTTAGGACTCAGGCTTCCCATGAGGGCTCGGGAAAAGCCTTCTGCGCGGGGTCGAATCCCGCCGGCCGCACCATTCCAAAGGTTCATTTCTGAGGTTTCAAAATTCATCAGATCATCGTTTTATCGTCTACTTAATCGCTGTGCCGAGAATTTTTGCCTGCATCTCCTCGCTATTTTCGGGGGCCATGACAAAGCAGTGTGGCTCAGCAAATGCTTCCGCTAAAAGGAATTCTGGTGCGGGGAGGGGGATTTGAACCCCCAACATTCGGATGCCCGACTGGGTGTCTTCAGTTTTGCCCCGCGTGAGATAGTCTCAACGACGGACCGACACTCTCCCAGGTTGAGTTATCC
>CAYFPZ010000058.1:0-4832 GCA_964345105.1 Hadarchaeota archaeon (SeqCode) | reverse complement strand
TTGTGAAAGACCAAGCCCAAAAAGAGCGGTTGGCGCGCGCAGCGCTCGGGCAGACTTTCATCGCTGAGGCGCCAGTAGCCGTTGTTGTGTGCGCGAATGTCGCCCGCACCTCTCAACGTTACGGTAGGAGGGGCGAGGAACTTTATTGCATTCAAGATACAGCCGCGGCAACACAAAACATAACTCTAGCAGCTTATGCACTTGGTTACGCGACGTGCTGGGTGGGAGCATTTGATGAAAATGCTGTTGCGGAGGTAATCAAAGCCCCTGCGGGTGTGAGGCCCCTCGCCATTGTGCCAATCGGCAAACCAGCTGAGAAACCTAGCCCGCCGCAGCACATGCCGCTGAGCAAGATCGTGCATGAGGATAGATTTTAACCGAGCAATCCAGCGCCTTTTCGGTTCACACTTGCAACGATAACAGCGCCGGGCTCGAGAAACTCAAGAAATGTTCGAGTTACCTGTTCAAGCTTCTTCTCCCTCACCAGTGCAAATGCTGCTTTCCCTAGCATCACTTGGCTCACTCCAATTGCACCCGTTCTTGAAACAGCTTCAATCAACGCACGAAGTTCATCGTTTAAAAGCTCGAGCCCTTCTGCAAATTCACGCGACACTTTCATAAAATTTTGGAGATTAGGCTTTTCTAACAATTTTTTCATAGCTAAACCACCGAGCCGCTTCGAACGCTCACGAAATTCCTCCTCGCGCAAAAGTTCCGCAGTCGGCAGCCCGGTAAAGGTGCCGCAAACCACCTTTACATCTTTCGGGAGGTGAATTTGCTTCCACTTGCCATGTGGGGGGGCACCTGGTTCCAGCCCGATTACCAACCCGCCGAGTGCTTGCGCACCCACGTCACCAAGCCCCGTGTGACAGGTCACTTCAGCGACATGTGCTATCTCCGCAAGCCTCTCTCGCGACAAGCACAAACCCAAAACTTTAGAGAGTGCCAGAACGGCGCCGAATGTTCCAGCACCACTCGCTCCATATCCCGCACCTATCGGCACTTGGCATGAGTGGGCTACTTTGACCTCAAGTGGTTCACGCACAACGCCCAAGAGCGTCTCAATGGCCGCCAAAGTCGTCTTTACTGCTGGTGTTCGCTTATTGTTTATACGCACGTTTACGCTAGTTCGAGTGGCTGGTTCAATTTTGACCTCGGTGAGCACGCCGATATCAAGGCAAGGGCCACAATTACGCGAGCCCATTTGCTTTGGATCGCTCGCCTCGCACACCTGAAAAAAACCTGAAATATGCGCTGGCACGAAAGCCGATGCCTTTCGCATTAATCACGCCCTCGAAGCCTCGCCATCGCAGCATCTAGGATTGCCTTAGCTATTTCAACCTTCGTCGCGCGCATCACTTTAGAACCAGAGGACGTTATGATTATGACTTCGTTGGTCTCAGAGCCAAACCCGGCTCCCGGCCTTGCCACATCATTTGCTACGACCATGTCGAGTCCCTCACCCAGCTTTTCCTTAGCCGCCGTTAGAAGCTCCTCATCACTCACGTTAAACTCCGCCTTGAACCCCACTATAAAGGCATTTGGCGCGAGTTTTCGTGCATCATCTAGCACACGGGGCGCTGGCACCAGCTTGAGTGTTGGCGGCTCAAAATGCCTAAGTTTTTGCTCGGCTGGTTGCTCGATTGCGAAATCCTGTGCGGCCGCAGTGGAAATGAGGATATCGGGAGGTGATTTTAGCTCACGCTTGAAGGTCTCACACATTTCTCGGGTGGTCTGAACATGCACAACTTTTACTTTCGAGGGTGGTGCCTCAGTCCCCGGGCCATAAATCAGCACAACCTCCGCACCCCGAGATGCCGCAACTCGGGCCACTGCCACGCCCATCTTGCCCGAACTTCGGTTGGTAATGAATTTGATGGGATCTATTGGTTCAACTGTTGGACCCGCGGTAACGAGCACTCGCATACCCTCCATGTCGCGATGGGCAAAGAGTTCGATGACGGATTGCACGATCTCGTCAACGCTCGCCAATTTTGCTTTCCCTTCCTCGATCTTGGGCTCGAGCAGGTGCACGCCCGCCGAACGGAGCTTCGCCAAATTCTCCTGAAACAGCTTGTGCTGGTACATTGATTCGTGCATCGCCGGAACCGCGACGATGGGCTTCTCCAGACCCAAAGCTACGGAGACCACCGAGGTCACAGGTGTGTCGTCGATCGCGTGCGCCACCTTTCCCAATGTGTTTGCTGTAGCTGGTGCAACTAACACTAGGTCGGCCCACTGCGCCAGCTCGATGTGCTCGATCTTGCCGGTTATCTCGGTAACAACTTCGTTGCCAGTCGCCCAGTGCATGAGTTGGGGGGTTATCAGACCTGTCGCACTGGACGTCATGCATGTCCGCACATCGGCACCATGACGCATGAGTTCTCTGGCAAGTTCTGGGCATTTAACGGCTGCCACGCTTCCCGTTATGCAAAGAACTATCTTCCGCTTTTCAAGTTCCTTCCCCTTTGTGCCTTTGATGTCATGTGAGGGGTGCATTTAGCTCACCTTTGATTAAACAAGATTTGCTTAATTTAAACACTTGTCTCTTAGGCCACCTGAAAATTTTTCAATAATTTACCATGAACGTCAATTTCATCATATCGGACTCTTATCGACGAGATTGGCTTTCCGTCTTCGGCTAGCACAAATGGAATCTCGATGATTTCCAGTGGCAGCAGCCCACGCGACCTCCTGAGCTTGTTCAGCTCTTCAGCGCGCGCTCGGGTTTCGGGGCTCACCACTATCGCCTCAAGATCAGGGTCCCCCACCGTGGGGCCAAACGCGTCAGAAATAACCACTATATCAGCCCGCTCGAGCCATCTATTAGTGCGCAGCAGAGCCTCCAGCGCCTGCTTTCGCATACCGAGCGGCTGAATGCCAGCTGAGTCCTTTTGGAGTAGAAGTTGCATCTCGTCTGAGCAGATGCCTATGAGCACGCGTTCCCCCGCCTCGAATGCCTTGGCCAAAATCGCCTTGTGCCCATCGTGCAGGTAGTCAAATGTCCCGCCGACGACTACTTTTTTGAATTTCATAATAACACCGATTATTGCTTTTTGAGTCGCGCGATGTCGCTCCAGCGCTTCGAGAGCTTTCGATGGGTAAACGGTTTCGCAGTTGGGCCGAGGTAGGTGGCGACTGTTTGTCCCCTACCCAGCAAATAATATTTTGAGGTAGTCAATCCATCCAGTCCAACAGGCCCCCGCGCGTGAATCTTACCTGTAGCTATCCCAACCTCTGCCCCCAGTCCGTAACGATATCCGTCACTGAACCGTGTAGATGCGTTGAGCATTACGCTTGAAGAATCGACTCCGGTCAGGAACTTGAGCGCAGTTTTTCTGTTTTTGGTAATTATCGCATCGGTGTGTTTGGAACCGTATGTATTAATGTGGCCAATCGCCTCATCGGCACTGCCCACAATTTTAATTGAGATTATCAAATCGAGATACTCCGTTTTCCAATCCTTTTCTGTCGCTTTCTTGATGTCATGCAGAATTTTCCTCGTTCGCTCACATCCTCTGATTTCGACCTCTGCCTCTTTATATCGTCTAGCTAATGGTGGAAGAAAACGCTTGGCTATCCCACGATGCACTAAGAGCGTTTCAACAGCGTTACACACGGCAGGATACTGAACCTTAGAATCATAACATACCTTTAAGGCCTGCTCCAAGTTTGCTTCCTTGTCGACGTAGATGTGGCATACTCCCTCAGTGTGGCCGAGCACAGGTATACTAGTGTTGGCTTGGATGTACTTCACGAACTCCTTGCTTCCCCGCGGGACTAGTAAGTCTATATGCTCATCAAGTTTGAGCAGCTCCCGTACTTCTTGTCTCGCCTCAATGAGCTGGACCCATTCGCGTGGGATTCCAGTTCGTTCAGTAGCACTGCGGATGAGTTCAAAAAAAGCTTCATTCGAACGCTTTGCTTCTTTACCTCCTTTTAAGATTACAGCATTCCCCGACTTGAGGCACAGAGCTGACAGTTGGGGTAGCACATCAGGCCTAGCCTCGAATATTGCGCCGATCACTCCAATCGAGCATGAAACTTTGTACAATTCTAGGCCGCGGTCGAGTTCCATCGCGTAAAGTGTTTTTCCAACAGGATCTTCAAGCCTCGCGACGCTTTGCACCATCTCAGCAATGTCGCGCAACTTGTAATCACTAAGCTTGAGCCTCTGGACGAAGGCTTTGGAGAGTTTCCCCCGTGCTAAGAGGCGCTCAGCATTTTCAACATCCTCAGCATTTGCCTTCAATAATGCTTTTTTGTGTTTAGAAATAGCGGACGCGATTTTTAGAAGTGCCGTATTTTTTTTATTGGTTGTAATGTTTGCGAGTTCGAGCGATGCTCTGCGAACAGCCATCGCTTTTGAGATGACTGAGTTCATTTTTTCCTCCTCTCAGACAGAAAGAGCGTACCTATTTCTTCACCCGCCATCACTCGCTCAAGCACGTTTTTCTTCTCGCCATTAGCTATCACCACAGGTATTCCTGCTTTTGTCACAATTTTGGCAGCTCTAATCTTTGTGCGCATGCCGCCAAAGCCACGGAAATTTCTGCTCGCAAGCCGCTCGACCTCTCGCGTAACCCGCTTGACGGTTCGGATGAGATCTCCCCGCTTTCCCTTCTTGGAATAGCCTCTGTAAAGTCCTCCTACATCTGAAAGTATTATGAGAAGATCGGCCCCGGACCCCACTGCCACGTGCGCCGAGAGGGTGTCATTATCGCCAAGCCTTATTTCCTCGACCTCTACGCAGTCGTTCTCGTTCACGATAGGCACTACCCCCCATTTCAACAAAGTCGCGAGGGTGTTTTTGAAATTTTGATAACGCGTGG
>CAYFPZ010000057.1:0-15410 GCA_964345105.1 Hadarchaeota archaeon (SeqCode) | reverse complement strand
TAATAAGTTAATGCTATCCCAAACAGCATAGGCGGTCTTTGGGGATTAAAGGAGAATCGTTAGCTTGATCGTGCTAAACATGAGTACTAGGCTTTAACTTTTTAAGGGATCGCTCACGTTGGATTTACTACCCCAAGTAAAATCAATTTAAAAAAGGGAGGTACCAATTATAAAGCGGGATATAAACGTCAAGCTCGAACGCAGGTGAGGTCACAATTGGGAAGATAATGATAGTCGACGATGACTTAACCGTGGTGGATGGACTAAAAACTTTGCTGAAGAATAGAGGATACGAAGCCATCGGTGCCCATTCTGGCCGCGAGTGTTTAGATAAACTGAGGAGGGAAGGGGCCGATATCGTATTTTTGGACATCAGAATGCCGGAGATGGATGGCATTGAGGCGCTCAAGGAGATAAAGCGGATGAGCCCCTCGACATACATCGTCATGATAACTGCGTTCGCAACGGTCGATACCGCGGTCGAAGCCATGAAGGTGGGCGCTTTCGATTACGTCCGCAAGCCCTTCAAGCTCGACGATGTCAAGACCAGCATTCTCGAAATATTGGAGGAGATAAAGTTTGAAAAAACGCACCGAGTGATTACTCCTTCTGATGTACTAAAGCTGAAGAATTGTTTCGAGTTTTTCAAAAGCTTTTTACGGAAGGGGGTGAAGGGCTTGTGCATTTCTGGGGAAGAACCTAAATCCATCAACAAAAAGCACGGTTTGAAAAATGTGGAGAACGTGTGGGTTACAGAAAAAGCAGAGGGCGCTGAAGTCTGCGTAAATCCGAAGAAGCTAGATGAGCTAAAATCAATTATAGAGAATTTTACTTCAAAAAATAAAAACGTCCCGGTGCTGATCTGCGATCTGGATTTCCTAATTGAGCAAAACTCATGGGAAGCCGTCAAAGGATTTCTACAGTACTTGAATGAAAAAATTCGCTCGCGAAACACCATCTTAATCCTTTCTGCGGACCCGGGAAAAATGGAAAAGGGGGAGCTAGAGAAGCTGCAGAGTTTTATCTCAGATTTACCTGTTAGGTTGATTTTTGAAGCAACTTCGAGTCCCATGCGGAGGAAAATCATCCTATTGTTAGATAGTCAAAAAAAATCAAGCTTCACCGCAATCGGGAAAGAAATCGGAATAACGGATTCGCCCAAGCTGAGCTTCCACCTCCGAAAACTCAAGGAGTGCGGGATGATTGAGCAGGATCAAGACAAGAATTATAGTTTAACATGGGCTGGGTCAGAAACAGCGGCGGTACTATCAAAAATGGGGGACCGAAAGAGTACCCTAACAAACATCATGTGGGTTCCCAAAAACTTTTGAGCAGCCTAATCAAACTCCTTTTTAGTAGTTTTTGCTAAAATATGACGAACAAGGCGGTTTAGTTTTTGATTTTCACCCAATTTTAGTTACGTAAACAAAAATTAACCTTTAGTCAGCTAATATTAAGTAAAATCTTTTTTAAAAAAAGACATTTACCAATAAAAAAATCGATTGAATTTGTCTGCTGGTGTGGTTTCCTGAAAGCGCAAGCTTTTGGGTGAGGTTATCCATCCGGCCTCACCAGCAGGCGCAGAGGAAGTGGCGAAAGGCCAATGGCGGCGTAATTAACCGCGTTGTGAGCAAATATGTGGCAGGGGCGGGTTTGTAATTCCCTCATACTCCCCGAGCGCGGCGGGGCCTGGTCCCGGGTATTTTTGCGTGCGACCGCCGGGCCCGCCACAACTTGGACGAGAGGATGTGGGAGTTATAAGTGGCACGAGGGAATTTGGTTGCCATCTACCCGCGCAATCTGCGGGTATGGTTTCCCGAAGGCGCAAGCTTTTGGTTGAGGTTATTCATCAACTGCCCAGCAGATGCAGAGGGAAAAATCAGGAGATAGACAATGGATGCTAGGAGAATTTCAAAACTGCTTCACGGGCCGGTGCGTTGCCCCTACTGTGGTAAGCCTGCGCATACGGTAGCAATAGACTTGGAGAGCAAGCAGGCTGAGGCATACTGCCAGAAGTGCGGGACTTTCGAGATCTCCGCGCAGAAGCTGAAGCTTTTTCGGCGTTAATCATCTAGACGAAAGCTCTGTAGTTTCTTCCGACCGCACCAGCAGGCTTGGTTTAGTTTTTGATATTTGCCTAACTTTAGTGCATACAGAAATTAACCTTTAATCAACCAATATTATTTTGTAAATTCAGGTTGAGTGCGCCAATCCCGTGATTTCACTGACCTCTTTAAGCCCTTTTTTCTCCATGAATGATTGAATCCCAGCGCAAACCTCATTAAAGATTTCCAGTCCTCGATACATTATTCCAGTTCCGATTTGAACTGCGGAGGCTCCTGCAACTAGGTATTCTATTGCATCTTCCGGAGTTATAATGCCGCCAGAGCCGATTATCGGAATTTTTACGGTTTTAAAAATCTCGTAGACCAGCCTCATCGAAATGGGCTTAATTGCCGGGCCTGAAAATCCTCCAACTTCATGCCCTAGAACAGCCCGCTCTGCTTCTAGATCTAACACCATGGCCGGAATGGTGTTGCTTATGGTGATGGCATCGGCTCCTGCAACTTCAGCTGATTTTGCAACTTCCATTAGGTTAGGAATGTGTGTGTTTCCAGGAAGTTTTACCCAAACAGGAACCTTGGTTTTTTTCTTAACTTCCATGACAATTTTTTTCGTGAGTTTGGGATCTTGTCCCATGGTTAGAAGGGTCTCAAAATGGGGGCATGAAAGGTTCAATTCTACCGCGTCAATGTCGACTTTCCCTATCTCTTTCACAACATCAAAGAATTCCTTTTCATTTTCTCCAAAGACACTACATATGACTGTTGCCCCACCCTTCTTGGCAATCTTAATTTCTTCGAGGATGGTTTTGATCCCGGGGCTCGATAGTCCCATGGCATTCAGTAAACCTCCACGAACTTGAACCACCCTTGGCCCGGGGTATCCTTCAACAGGTTTTAGACTCACGCTTTTGGTGACAACCGCTCCCGCTCCCGCATCCCAAACTCGTTTGAGGGAAGCTCCAGTTAGCCCTAAAATGCCAGCCGCCAGCAAGGTTGGGTTTCTCAGACGGAGTGTTCCGAGATTTACTCTCAGGTCGATGTGCGCCATAACATTTGCCCCATGTTATTTAATGAGTTCACGAAGGTGTAAAAAGTGATTGTTAATGTACGTGATGGTGAGCGCCGCACAAATGCTGTAGCGGCTACTAATCGGAGATTAATAAATACAAAAAAACTTAAATTGTTGTGTTTGATGATTAATTATGCTACTTAAAGGTTTTAGTACAAAAAAATATTTGGCTGCGCAAACCCGAGCGCTGTTAGACAAAATTAAAGAGTTTGACGAGAAGCTTTACCTAGAATTTGGTGGGAAATTATGTTATGATTCTCACGCTGCAAGGGTTTTACCAGGTTACGAGCCGGACACCAAAATAAAGATGTTTCAGAAGCTGAAAAAGAACTTAGAAATGATTTATTGTGTTTCGGCAAAAGACCTCCAAAAAGGAAAAGTAAGGTATGATCTATCACTGACTTACGATCAACAAACTCTGAAGGACATTAGCGAGCTGCATGAAAAAAATATAGATATTTTTGCAGTTGTAATTACCCGCTTCGAAGGCGAGCAAGCTGCAAGACAACTCAAGCAGCAATTAGAAAATTTAGACATCAAAGTTTATGTGCAGAACGAGATGAACGGGTACCCAAGAGATATAGATTTCGTCGTGTCCGATAAGGGATTCGGTGCCCAACCCTACCTAGAAATAAAAAAACCTCTAATCGTGGCCACAAGTCCTGGTGGCGGTTCTGGAAAAATGTCCTTTTGTCTATCTCAGCTCTATCACGATCGCAAAAAAGGCGTAAATTCCGGTTTTGCGAAATTTGAAACTTTCCCGATATGGAACTTACCGCCGGAGCACCCCGTGAATGTAGCTTACGAAGCGGCAACAGCTGATTTGGGTGATAAAGTTATCGTCGATCCGTATCATCTGAAGGCTTATGGAGTAACGGCGGCCAGCTACAACCGCGATATAGAAAATTTTGAGATAATGGAAAAAATCCTTAGGAGGATATTAGGAGAAAGAGACTTCGTACGTAAATATCGCTCCCCAACGGGTATGGGAGTTAATAAGGCGAAGGAAGGAATACTCGATGACGCGGTCGTTTCGGCGGCGGCGAAACAAGAAATAATAAGACGTTACTTCCAGTACAAAAGAGGCTTTTTGAGAGGTATTGAAACAAAAGAGACCGTCGAAAGAGTCGGGGCGCTGATGAAAAAAATTGGGTTGAAAGTTGAAGATAGGGGAATTGTTTCGCCTGCAAGAAATGCTGCTTTAGAGGCGGAAAGAGTTGGAAAGGGGCACAAAGGGGTATTCTGTGGTGCAGCAATCGAACTGCCGGATGGCAAAATTGTTACAGGGAAAAACTCACCACTTTTGCATGCGGAGTCTGCAGCTATATTAAATGCCATAAAAACACTGGCAAACATTCCTGATGAAATTCACCTGTTGTCATCAAACGTCCTTGAAAAAATAACTGATCTTAAGAAGGGAGTCCTAGGCGCGAAATCGGAAAGTTTGAATGTGGGGGAAACTATAATATCCTTGGCTATTAGTGCGGCTACAAATCCTACAGCAGCGGTTGGGGTAAAAATGCTCGGGAAGCTCAAGGGGTGCGAAATGCACGTAACCCACGTTCTGAGCAATGGTGATGAGTCAGGGTTGAGAAAATTAGGATTGAACGTGACAACAGATGGAAAGCCAACAGTGAGATATGTTTCTTAATTTGCCTTTCTTTACAGGTCCGATGATGAAAAATGTGAATCTTGGCGAGAGCTTCATAAAAGCGGGGATGGTCTAGAGGTGAAGTTTTTTCTTACAAATCCTACAAAATGCTGATGATTTTTTGTCCACGTCGAAGATAGAGTTCGAGAAAGACATCACACATTTTAGGTTGAGGCAGTGACCTAGTCCGAAGGTGTGCCCGAGTTCGTGGACAGCTTCCTTCGTCGCACGTTCCAGTAGTAGTTTGTAGTCTGGTTTCTCGTCATAATATTCTGACTTGAGACGGTGGAGCGAGATTAGAGCTACCCTGCCCGGGCACTGAGCTTGACCGAAGATAAAGTTGAGGTTGCAAGAAGATGTGTAGAGGTCGACGCTGAACAACCCGAGCACCCGGTTTTCACCGGTTATTCGGTGAAGCAACCGATCGAGGATGAGGTTGGCGTCGTATTGGTTGCGCCGCGCGTTATAGGCGGCAGACGGTATCCCAAGCGAGGCACCCACGAGGCAGCCATCGACAAGTTTGGCGTAGATTTTTTCGAGTTTGTATGCTAGGTCTCTCGGCAGCTTGAGCGGGATCTCGCCCATGGTGACAATTTCGATTATCAAATCCAGTCCACCTAAATTTTGGCACGTTAGTTTTTCACGTTTCTCTTTTTTGTTATAAATATAATGCGGTATTTTATCCCGGTTTATAACAAACTATTTAAGATTCTCGGCGCGATCGGGATGAAGGTCAGGCGGCCAAAGAAGGCGGGAGCGTAAGGTTTATTGTGAGCAGTCCGTTCCTTTCTTAACCCCCCATCCACCTCATTTCGTATAGACTTGACGAGATATACAGAAAAGCTGATTTTATGGTCTTCAATTAAATAATGTATGGAGATACGATGAACAAAAACATGTTCTGGGTTGGATTGATAGTAGTGATAACAGCGGCGGCATTTTTCGCAATGACTTGGGGTTTCAGGTACGATTGGCCTGATTTTGTGCATGTGGATTATGGCCTTCCTTTCAAGTGGGGAACCAATACGCTGAGCACCATAATCGGGCCTCCAGAAGCACCATGGAGCGTCGATGTTGCGGGACTTCAACTCGACTTGATTTTCTGGCTCGGACTGATAGTTGCCTTGGCCTTCTTGAGAAGAATAATTGAGCGTAGGCAAACGAATTGAACAACAAGATTAAAGAAATTTAAATTTAACTTTTTGGGTTTTCCCGAACCTTATCCCTTGTTATAAATATAACAAAGGTCTGAGCCACAGCCTTTTAAGGCGGGGAGACAGAATTGAAATTGATCATCAAATCAAGCCAGAATCACCATCAGGCTCATTCTGGCTTTCGAGGGCGTGGTGCCCTTGGAAGGAAAAACACTGCGAGAAGTAGTAGCTAAGCGAATCGGAAAAAAGGAGGTTTCCGTTATGCGAGAGGATATTGGTACGACCAAGTATCTTGTCCACGCCAAAATAGAGACGAGCGGCGTGGTGGAGCGCCCCGATGTAGTGGGCGCAGTTTTTGGACAAACTGAGGGTCTGCTGGGAGACGAGCTAGACTTACGCGAGCTGCTCAAGACCGGCAGGATAGGGCGCCTCAAGGTAAACATCAGTTCAAACCACGGAAAATCGTCAGGCACGATAATGATACCCTCGAGCCTTGACCGGGTCGAAACGTCGATCATCGCCGCCGCGCTTGAAACCATCTCTCGGGTGGGGCCCTGCGAGGCGACGATAAAGGTCGAACGAATCGAGGACGTGCGCGACGCCAAACGGAGGTTCATCGTGGAGCGTGCAAAGGAAATCCTCGAGTTCGTCGAGAAGGCCGCTCCCGAGACCCAAGAGATAGCCGAGAGGGTCAAGGAGTCCGTGCGCCTTGAGGATATTACCGAATACGGGGGTTTACCCGCAGGCCCGGGGGTGCGTGGTTCCGATGCGGTGATAATCGTCGAGGGGCGCGCTGATGTGTTAAACTTGCTTCGCGCGGGCATCCAAAACGTCATCGCCATCGAGGGAACTAGCATACCCAAGGCAGTGATTGACCTGAGCAAGGACAAGACAGTGACGGCTTTTCTTGACAGCGATAGGGGTGGGGATCTAATCCTGAAGGAGCTGCTCCAAGTTGCCGACATCGACTTCGTCGCGAGGCCGCCCCAGAACAGTAGCGTGGAGGATCTTACGCGAAAGGAAATAATCAAGGCGTTGCAAAACAAGGTGCCTCTCGAGAACGCGCTGGCTGAGTTTCGAGGGAGGCCCGCAGCAGAGGTAGCGCCTTCCGCTAAAGAGGATACCCAAGAGCTACAAAAACTGAAGGGTGTTATCGGCAGGCTGCGCGGCACCCTGAGGGCACAGCTACTTGACGAAAAACTCAATCAGATCGAAGAGATTCAAGTGAGGGAGCTAAAGGAACTACTGCCCAAGGTCTCGGACGTTAAAGCCGTTGTGTTCGATGGTGTCGTAACCCAAGAGCTGGCGGACATGGCAGCCGAACGAGGCGTGCAATACGTTGTCGGAATGCGCTCGCGCGTCGAAGTGACACCAACAAACTTGCGCGTCCTAACAGTGGAGAATCTTCGAAAGTTGAGGTACCAAGGATAGCTAGCCCTTGACTCTGTAGTCCATTACCACGGCCGTTTCGCCGTCCTCGTAATAGTAGGGGATCTCCCCCCGCTGCCGAAAGCCGAGCTTTAGGTAGAACCGCTGCGCCCCAACGTTGCTCTTTCGCACCTCTAGCCGCACGAGTTTCACCCCCTTCGTGCGGAGGCGGCCAATGATTTGTTTCATGAGGGCTGAGCCGATGTTCTGCTTTCGGTAGGGTGGGTCAACACCGATGGCTAAAATGTGGCCCGCCATTTCCCATCGGATTACCCCAATCACGTAGCCCACCACTTTATCATCAGCTTCGGCCAAGAGAAATCCATCGGGGTGCATCTTGTATAGGTGGTTGAGCAGGCTTAACGGGTAGGGATCCTTAAAGCACTTGTACTCTATGCTCAAAATCGCTTGCATATCGGAGGGATTTAGGTCCCGAATTCGAATGGTCCGTTGGGCCACCAAAGGGGCACCTCAGTTATGTTTTAAGCAACCACGGATAAAATCATTTGGATATAGAATGGTAACGCCAAAGGCTTGTGAACAGAAACTAGAATAATATTCGACGGCTTGAGTGAAGCTTGAGGTGTGTGAAAAATGGGGTTGTTCGATCGAATCCGAGATGCTATGGGGGTAGGGCCGCCGAAACCCCCGCCAAAATTTGAGCCATTTGAAGTCGTTGAAGAGCGGAAGGGGTCTTACACAAATTTCGAACGAGCGCTTCATAAATACGGCTTAATCATGCTCATAGTTGGAAAACGCGGGGGTGGAAAAACTGCGCTCGGAATGCAGTTCCTAACTTGGTTTAACCACTTTGCTCGGCGGAAGTGTTACGGAATTGGATATGGTGCCGCGAAGTTGCCGCGATGGATCCACAAGACGAGCCGCATCGAGGACATTCCAAATGATTCTGTTGTACTCATCGACGAAGCCGCGATTTTATTTTTCTCGCGCGAAGCGATGACTTCAATTAACAAAATGATTACCAAGCTCATGGCGATTGCACGCCATAAGAACCTGTCAATGGTGCTCATAACTCAAAGCTCGGCCCTGATCGAGATCAACGTGCTTCGCTTGGCAGATGTACTTCTGCTTAAGGAACCATCACTGCTTCAGGCAAGGTTTGAGCGAAAGGCTTTGCAGGACATATTCTCCGCCGCCGACAAAACGTTTAAAAAGATAGATGACTGCGTCAGCCATTTCTATGTATACTCCGATGAGTTTGAAGGGCTCGTGCGTTACAGATTGCCTTATTTCTGGAACGACAGCATAAGCCGCTCCTTCCGGGAATTCCGCGGCAGGTAACGCATGTCTTACCAAGATATTTGGGGTTCGCAAATGCGGGTGGTCCACAAAGATTTGAAGCATGGAAAAATCAAGCTCGTAGTTGAGACGCTTGACGATCTCTGGCACCTCCAGCAACTAGTCGAACCCAACGACATCGCGACTGCTCAAACTTGGCGCCGGGAGCAGGAGGTTGAAGACAAGCTCAGGCCGGAACGGCTCAAGAAGCGGCGCGTAACGTTATCTATTCGCGTCGAAGGTGTCGAGTTTCACAAACATGTAAACCGTCTCCGCCTGCTGGGCACAATCCTGAGGGGGCCCAATATCGGAAAACATCACTCCTTCAGCTTGGAGCTTGGATCTGCACTTGCCATTACAAAAACTTGGCGACCAGACCACCTCGATCGCATTAAAGAGGCCGTTCGAGCTAGTCGCCGTCCACGTGTCCTACTCGTAGCACTCGACGATGTTTCAGCAGAGCTCGCGTTAGTTCGACAGTATGGGCTCGATGAGATGGGCATGATTTCTCGAGCGAGAGCGGGCAAGCGATACGCGGTCGAGCGGGAAGCGGACGAACGAAAATTCTTCCATAAGCTTGCTGCGGCGATGAACGACATCATCTCGCGAGAGAGCGTTCGAGCTGCCATAGTTGCTGGTCCGGGATTCACCAAGGATGCATTCGTAAAGTTTCTGCGTGAGAAATATCCAGAACTAATCTCGAAAGTAAGACATGATAACGTCAGTTCGGGGGGCAGAGCCGGACTCTACGAGATTGTGCGTCGCGGGCTGGTCGAGCGGGTATCACGCGAGAACCGTGTTTCATTTGAGACATCGCTGGTCGAGCGGTTGATGATGGAAATCGCGAAAGGGGGGCCCGCCACCTATGGTGAGGTAGATGTCAAGCGAGCTGCATCGCTCGGCGCTGTCGAGAACCTGCTGGTCGCGGATGAGATGCTTCGACGGAATCGAGCTGGCGTCGAGGGAGTGCTGGAGCAGGTACGAAGGACGCGAGGGCAAGTAATCATTGTCAGCACCGAGCACGATGCGGGTAAACAGTTACGGGCACTTGGAGGCATCGCTGCATTGCTGAGGTTTAAAGTGTAATCTTAAAAATTAAGTAGCTCGAATGTCAATGAACAATAAATCCCAGCTTCTTGAAATACAAAGTGAATCGAACAAACATCTATTTACGCATGCAGCTTTAAAGAAAACTCGAAGGGGTGAACGTATGTTGGAGGGCATAGTTGGAGATATACTAAACTTCTTGCACCAATTGGAACCAGTTATCCTCGTCATTCTTGGCTTTATTCTGTTTATTTTCGCAGGCATGGCGAAGTGGCTGATAAGGTTGGCTGGAGCTGGAATATTCATTTACGGGCTGCTGGTTCTCTTAGGATATCTCTGATGAGGCACTTGGCGCTATTAAAGCCAAATTGAACACGGAGATAACCCCGGCTCGAGAACCTAACCTCTTAAACTTTATCTAATCCCGTCTAAACCCATTTGTGATTGTAATGACCGCTGTGCCGATTTATGGGACTTCAGCGTTAGTCGTGAGCATCGGGCGCGAGCGCACGCTAGTAGTTGCCGACCTTCACCTAGGCCTAGAAGGAGAGCTCGCGAGCAAGGGTATTTCGCTGCCCAGTCAGATTCCTAAGGTCAAAGAGAGACTCTTGAAACTCATCGAGCGGCGAAAGCCCGACCGCTTGATTTTCCTTGGGGACGTGAAACACAACGTTCCCATTGCTAGCTGGCAGGAATGGCGCGAACTCCCCGGATTTTTCGAGGAACTAAAGAAGCTAGTTTACGTCGAGGTCATCCGCGGGAACCACGACGGCGGGCTAGATGGCATGATACCTAAAGACGTCATAATTCATGGTGCCAAAGGTATCGTACTCGGTAAACGCCGCCGTATAGGGTTGATGCACGGCCACACTTGGCCTTCGCCCGAGTTGCTCAACACAAAACTGCTCGTGGCAGCGCATAACCACCCTGCGGTCGAGTTCCGTGACGAAATCGGGGGGCGAACGATCGAGCCTATTTGGCTCCGGGCTAAACTAGATGCATCGAAGTTTCCGAAAAAGGTTAAAGGGCAGATCAAAGGCGAATTACCAGAGCTACTCGTTATGCCTGCGTTCAACGAACTTGTGGGAGGTGCCGCAGTTAATCGAAGGATACCCAAAGAATTGATTGGGCCGATGTTCAAAGCCGGTGCCGTAAAACTTGAAAAAGCTGAGGCTTACTTGTTGGACGGCACTTTTTTGGGCGAAGTGCGTGATTTGAGAAAGTGAAAATGTGTCATCTCTAAAAGTTTTTATATTGGTGCGACATTAAGCTTCGGGGGAATTCCACGGTAGATGTGCTCATTATCGGGGCAGGTCCTGCGGGGCTTTTCGCAGCGTACGAGTTATCAAAAAATTCGAAACTTTCCGTGACTGTCGTTGATTGGGGGTGGGAAATCGGGAAGCGCATTTGCCCTGCTGTTGAAACTGGAACGTGCATAAGTTGCATGCCATGCCACATTATGTGCGGCCTAGGCGGTGCAGGAGGCATGTCGAGCGGTATCCTCAACCTTCGCCACGATATAGGTGGGGATCTCAGCAAGCTCACGAAAAGTGTCCCGAAAGCCGAAAAACTCGTCAAGGAAGTGGATGACCTCTTTGTCAAGCATGGTGCCCCTAAGAAAGTATACGGCACGAGTTCTAAGGAAGTAGAAGAGCTCACGAGGCGTGCAGCTGCAGCTGGCGTTCGATTCATCCCAATCCTCCAGCGCCACATAGGCAGTGAGTACCTACCTGATATCACCAACTCTTTCAGGGACACACTTGAAAAGCAGGGCGTAAAGTTCATGCTCAACTCAAAAGTCGAGCAAATCGGAAAAGGTGAGATCGTCATCAAGGGGAAGCGAATTCACGCGAAGTACATTCTCGCTGCCCCGGGGCGGGCGGGGGCTGATTGGTTTGCAGAACAGGCACGGAATCTAGGGGTAAAGCTTACCCACGGTCCCATTGATGTCGGGGTACGTGTGGAGGTGCCGGCGGTTGTCTATGAGCCTGTCGTCAAGGTGAACCGCGACCCGAAATTTCACATCCGCACAAAAACTTTCGATGATTTCGTCCGCACATTCTGCACTAACTCAAGGGGTTGGGTCATGGAGGAGCGCTACGACGACCATGTTGGCGTAAATGGGCAATCCCTTCGCGCGAAGAAATCGCAAAACACCAACTTCGCACTTCTCGTACACATCGAGCTCACGCAGCCGGTCACCGATACCACAGCCTATGGACAGTCGATCGCTTACCTCGCGACAACTATAGGTGGTGGACGTCCGTTGCTCCAACGCTTGGGTGATTTGCGCTCGGGGAGGCGGTCGACTTTGGAGCGAATTAAAAGAGGGCATGTGGTACCAACTCTCCAAAGCGTGACTCCCGGCGATATCTCGATGGCTTTGCCGGGGCGAATTGTGGGGGACTTGACCGAAGGACTCGATCGCTTGGACAAAGTCGTCCCTGGAGTAGCTTCAGATTCGACGTTGCTTTACGCTCCAGAAGTGAAGTTTTATGCTATGCGGATTACTGTCAACGAAAATATGGAAACAAACGTTCCCAACCTCTTTGTCGCTGGTGATGGGGCTGGACTCTCACGGGGCATTGTCAACGCTGCCGCGACTGGTTTGCTTGCAGCTAGGGGAATAATCACCAAGACCAAGGATTAAATTAATCAATTAAGTTTCAACAACAATTCATTACACCCCTCATCCATATTTAACCAGCGACCTTAGGTTGTTAGGAGTTCCATGAAAGCCATCGCCGCCTTTGCGCTCCTATTATGCTTAACTGCCTCTGGCGCTCTTGCCCAGGAATGGCCCACCTTAGGACATGATGCCCAGCGCACCGGCCACTCGATTTCTTCGGCTCCAGAAACCAACCAAATAGCATGGACTTTCAACAGTACTGGAAGCTTTTCCTCACCAACGGTTGCAGATGATAAAGTTTTCATTGGGTCTGAAGATGGGTACATTCGCGCGATTAACGTGATTAACGGAAAGGAGGTATGGAACTTTAAAGCTGAGGTTGAAGTAGCATCGCCTACCTTTGCAGATGGGCGTATATACGCAGGCTCTCTCGGCATATTTTATTGTCTCGATGCGGCCACTGGTGAAAATCTATGGAGTTACCCGACGGACGGTGCGATATACTCGGCACCCGCAGTCATCGATGACGTCGTCTACGTGACTTCCGCTGATAACTATGCTTACGCCATTAATGCCACAAGCGGGCAGCTTCTGTGGGGAAATAACCTCGGGAGTAAAATCAACTCCTCACCAGCAGTTGCCAACGATATGGTCTTCATCAGCACGTGGGATGGGTTTATATACGCACTACGCACGAGCGATGGGGCCGAGGTCTGGAAACGCCAAGTGGTGGGACTAGGGATGCTCGAAAACTACCCGATAATCTCACCACCAGCAATCGCTGGGGGATGTGTTTACATTGGCTCAAACGACTGGCATCTCTACGTGCTGGACGTGGCGACCGGTGAGGACCGGTGGGAGTTTGAGGCGAGCGACCAGATTGAGTTCTCGCCCGCCGTCGCTGCCAATGTGGTTTACTTCGGGTCGAGCGATGGCTACGTCTACGCCCTCGACGCCCGCAATAACGTAGAAAATCGCGTAATTTGGAACTACCCTGCTGGTGACCGTGTGCAGTCCTCTCCAGCGGTCGCGGATAACAAAGTTTTCATCACCTCACAGAACGGCTACCTCTACTCGCTCAACGCGCTTGATGGAACCTTGATCTGGAGACACCACATAGGAAAAGTAGGGAGGGCTTCACCAGCCGTCGCCTATGGAAAGGTTTTCATTGGGACGAGCGAGGGCAAACTCTACTGTTTCGGAAGCTGGGGCCCGGTACCTGGGGGTGAAATCTGGAAGGGCGTAATTTACCTGTTTATCACTGCCTTGCTCGTGCTCGCGCTATGGTGGCTGATCCGTCTGAAGTCGTCTTCCTCGAAGAAGCGCAGAAGAACCTCAAAGAAACTCAAAAAAAGTAGTGGTGGGGTCGTCGAGATTTGAACTCGAGTCCCTGGCTCTTCCGCCTATGGTCTAAGCCCCGATTGGCAGGCCACTTGTTTGATAACCTTAAGCCAGAAGGATAGACCAGGCTACCCCACGACCCCAAAGAAATTGAAGTTCCCCCGCATTTACCTTTTACTGCTTGTTTTCAGCAACCGTTCGAGTTCTCGCTCAAGCGTCACCACCGGGATGTCGGGAACGCTTATCCGCTGGCTCTTCCCACGATGCCTCTCGCCCGAAGGTTGAAGATCTACTAAGCCCAAACCTTCCATCCGATTGAGGTACTCCCAAATCTGGGTGTGCTTTCGGGGCTCCTCGTCGTACTCCTCACAGACGACGCGATAACTTTTTTCAGCCTCACCCGTCAGCGCGTAGGCCCGCTTCGAAATCTTTAACTTCCGCGCTACAGCTAGCAGAAATAGTTTCTCATGAAGTTGAAGATCACGAATCACCTCCCGCTTGACTTCAGGGTAAACCTCAGCCTTAGCTCGGCGCGCATGCTCGGGCATCACCTCACCAGCGTCCTCCCCATCCGCAGTCATCCCGGCACGCCAGAGGAGTTCGAGCGCGAGTCGAGCGTCGCCCCACCGCGCGGCTATGTCGGCGATGAGCGCCACTGTATCCTCGTTGACTGTGCCCACCTTGAACGCCTCGCGTATCCTATTATTGAGAATATCCACAAGCTGGGGGGCCGTGTAGCGATCAAGCGCCAGCACGTTATGCATGAAGGTGCTTTGGGTTGCAGTGTCGAGCGAGCGCAGGAAATTTTTGTCGCGCGAGATTGCCACGATGCTTATGCGGTTGGGCGTCCCCGACTCCTCGGCCGCACGGGTGAGTGAATAAAGTAGGTCGGGCCCGTTGAGCTGGGCAAAGAAATCTAACTCGTCTAAGGTTAGTGTGAGGTAGGCGTCGTGTTTGTTAAGGTAATCTACTACCATGTCGAGGAGCTTCTCTGGACCCAACCCGCGGGCGGGCCAACGGGGGTTGTAGTGCTGAACGAGCTTCGTCAGCACCGCGTAAGGTGTTCTGTCCTTACGGCAGTTGACGTGAAGATAGCTTAGGTTTAGTCCTCGTCCCTTGGCTGCGGGCTTGAGCTCCTCACCAAACCTCCGAGCAAGCGCGGTCTTCCCCACGCCCACACTTCCCGTGATTAGCACGCGTTGGCTCGCTCGGTCTTCGATGACTGGCTTGAAAACTCGTGTAAGATAGCGGAACTCATCATCGCGGTGCACTAGGACGGAGGGCACGTAGTCGGGTAAGAGCTTGCTCGCATCGCGAAAAACCGACTCACGGCCAAGCTCCTCCTCAAAGATTTCACCAAACACCGCTGCCCCTTTTCAGATTTATCTTGCTTATCATTAAAGCACTACCTAAGCCAGAAGCCAGAGGTAGGCAGCAACCACGACCGCAGCGGTGAGAAGTGAGAAGACACACGCAGCCCGGAACCAGCTCCAACCTCGTTTGTACCGCATGAATGAACCCGTTGCGATCGAGAGGACCGCCGCCCCCGCGCTCATTACCACAAATGCGGCTGATAGTAGAAGTAACTCATAAGTTATTGTTAAACCAGCCAATCGGCGGACGAGCTCAATCCCGAAAAACGTGACTTGTTCTATCCTAGTTTTGTCGATAGCGTCAAGATTATCCGCTAGAGTGTGGGTCGGCCAGAGGATTTCTCCCTGCTGCG
>CAYFPZ010000056.1:0-12793 GCA_964345105.1 Hadarchaeota archaeon (SeqCode) | reverse complement strand
TGCTAGGAACGCTAGGCAGAGAGCAAGCGTGCAAAAACTTTTAAATTTTGACTTACCCGTCACTCACTCTCCCATTTCCACAAGGCGCGGAGCCTTATAATTTTTTGCGTGCAGAATTCCTCGAAATCTGCGAGTCCAAACCTAATCCAGAAATTCCGCTTCGGGCGCAGTAATTGCGCGTGCATAATTGAGGCGGAAGAGGAATCGCTCTAGCTGGATGGCGGGCCCGTCGGGATTTGAACCCGAGCCGCAAGCTCCGCAGGCTTGTGTCCTCTCCGGGTGCTTGGCGCACTATCCAGGCTAGACTACGGGCCCACTTAGACATACGTGGGTGTTCAAATAAAACGCCGTGCAACGGCGGCAAGCGAAAGCGTTAAAACTGGTTCGACAAAAATGGATGGGGTTCAATATGGTAGCGGTATGTACCTCATGCAATCGGGAGATAGCCCAGGGTGAGCGGGCAACGCGTTTTCCATGCCCCAGCTGCGGCTCCGTCGAAATATGGCGCTGCTCGAAATGTCGGCGCTTAAGCAATCCCTACCGCTGCCCAAGCTGCGGCTTCACGGGGCCATGAGGTGTTTGAATGGGCGAGGTAGCCGTCACTCTTAGGTTGATGCCGGAGAACCCGGAAGTTAATCTAGATAACCTTGAGGCCGCGATAAAGGAGCACGTTAAGGTCCACTCAATCTCCCGCGAGCCGGTTGCCTTTGGACTCGAAGCGCTTCGGGTTGTCGCTGTCATTCCGGACGCGGCTGGTGGGACTGATCCTCTCGAGCAGAAACTCGCGAGCCTGCCGGGCGTTGGCAACGTTCAAGTAATCAATTTGACTCGATTGTTGTAATTCTCGCTTACAGGCGAACCGGCATCGTTAACCCTTTAGGCGCCATTAGTCACATTTTATGGACGATAACATGCTGAAAAATCCAGCCGAGCGGGCAGCGTTAGTTTCAGTGATCATGACCACAGTGATTGGGGCTATCGAGCTCTGGGCAGCTGTCCTCTTCGGGAGCCTTGCTTTTATCGCCGCTGGCATAGATGCACTCTCCGATACAGCTACCTCAGTAGGTGTCTTCGCTGGACTGCGCGTTTCCAGGCGTCCCCCCGACCGAAATCATCCTTATGGGCATGCTCAGGCTGAAACCCTCGCCTCAGTCCTGTTGGCAGCGGTTCTCATCTTCGCTGGCGCGCGAGTGGCATATTTGGCAATAGAAAAAATTCACCTGGGGTTGGTCGTCAATGCAACTCCCGAACTCTTCTTGATAGCTGGTCTGACCCTAGTGATTTTCAGCTCCTTAGCGAGATACAAAATTCGCACAGGCAAGCGAGTCAACAGCCTATCACTCGTCGCGGATGGCTACCACACGCTTACCGACTCCGTTTCCTCAGCAGCGATCATAGTTGGGCTGGTGGGAGTGAGATTAGGCTACGCGTGGGCGGACCCCGTGGTCGCATTGGTGATATCGGCAATCATTCTTCGATGGGGGCTCGGCATTGGGCGTAATGCGTTGAATATTCTAATGGAAGCTAGCCCAAGTCCGAAAGTCTTGGCCGAAATAAATCGGATTACTACTAGTGTACCAGGAGTGCTGGGGTGCCACCGATGCCGTGCCCGCAGGGTAGGGTCCCGAATATTTGCAGATGTGCACATCTACGTCGACCCAAAGATGAAAGTCGATAAAGCGCACGAAGTAGCGACAAAAGTCGAGCGCAATTTAAAAAAACGAATAGCCGACTTAACCTCAGTAGTCGTGCATGTAGAACCAGCTAAGAGGCGCATACATGACAAAAAGCGTTGAGGAAGTTCGGGCGGAGATCCCTTTCCTGCGCACGGGTATCATCTATTTGGACAATGCTGCGACAACACCTACACCCAAACCCGTTCTCGATGCGATGCTCGAGTACTTCTGCGAGTACAGCGCAAACATTGGGAGAGGATTATACCGCGCAGCCAAGCGGGCAACCGTGGAATTTGAAACAACCCGCGAGAAAATAGCTAAGGTGATTAACGCAAAGCCCGAAGAAATCGCTTACACAAAGAACACGACTGAGGCAATAAACATCGTCGCTCAAGGTCTTAAGCTGCGAAAAGGGGACAAGGTTGTGACAACGGTGCTCGAGCACCATTCGAATCTACTCCCCTGGCAGCGCCTCGAACGTCAGGGAGTCAAACTCGAACTTGTCCCTGTATCGCGCGAATGCTTGATCGACCCAGCTGCAATTGAGGCGGCAATCGATGACAAAACTCGCATTGTGACTACCCATCACGTTTCAAATGTGGTCGGGAGCATTCAGCCGGTGGAGGAGATCTGCAAGCTTGCCCGAGAACTTGATGTACTTTCCCTTGTCGATGCCGCCCAATTGGTTGGGCACATGCCTCTCGATGTTCGAAAGTTAGGGTGTGATTTCCTAGTCGCACCTGGGCACAAAGGGCTACTGGGGCCTCAAGGCACCGGCTTCCTCTACTCTCGCGAAGATCTTCTAGCTGAGTTCGAACCACTCTTGGTTGGAGGGGGCGTCGTCAAGCAGGTTGAGAAACACAAATACGATTTAGTCAAACCGCCCCAAATTTTCGACGCCGGGACCCCTAACATCCCGGGCATCATTGGACTAGGCCGTGCGTGCGAGTACGTGCTTGAAATAGGTATCGAGCAAATTTCCGAACGCGAGCGGAAGCTGACCGAGCAAATGCTGAAGATTGCGGATATCGAGCACATCGAGGTTTACGGTCCCCACAACATCGAGCAACGGGGATGCGTCGTGAGTTTCAACATCAACGGTTTAGACCATCATGAAGTTGCATCGATGCTGGACGAGCTCGCTCAGATAGCGGTTCGTTCGGGGCATCAATGCGCTCAGCCGGCCATGCGCCACCTAGGCGTTGATGGAATCGTGCGCGCATCGTTGCACTATTACAATCTGGAGCAGGAAATCGAACGATTCATAACTACGCTTGAGCAGATTGCACGCGAGTTTGGTAGCTAAAGCTCCATTTTTTTACTTCAACCTTGCGGTTTTGTCAAAGCTGAATCAAACCCGTTTCCTTCTCCGTCTTGAGTACAATAAGAGTTCGAGTACTACTCACTCCCGGGATCTTGTCGATCTCGTGCAGGATTTCGTTCAGCTTAAGGGTGTCGTCAGTAACCAATTTCACGAAGAGGTCATGTTCTCCGGCAACCTCGTGAATCTCAAGCACCTCGGGGCGCTGGTTCAGCTGGGCTATTACCCCTCCACAGGTGCCGGGGGAGGTTGAGATGCCCATGAAAGCTTTGAGCTTCTTGCCTACTATCTGCGGGTCGACCACTGCCACGAATTTTCGAATCATGCCTGCATCAACGAGCTTTTTGACGCGCTTGTGGATACCTGAGGAACTAATGCCCAATATCTTGGCAAGCTTGGCGTATGATGCTTTCGCATCTTCCTGTAATAGGTTGAGCAACTTTCGATCGATTTTGTCGAGTTCCATAATTTTCACTTTCCAGCCTCTACAGAGTTTCGGTATAGAATATCTAGTAGATAATATTTAAATATTTCGGTCCATTTGGAAATAATTTTTCCTTTTATCTTTAATGAGTAAAATTTATATACGAAAATACGTTAGTTTAAGCAGGGAAATCTATGGGGAAGTTTCCTAACGCAAAAAGGGCGCTCGAGCGGCTCTATGGGGTGTAAAATATGATCTCGAAACGAGTCAAAGAGATGCTAAGCTCGCGGATTTCTTATCCGTTTGCCCGAAAATATGCCATCGAGGTGGGAAAGGCTATTAACCTCGCCTCCAACGAGAGTCCTTACGGACCTTCGCCACGCGTACTCTTGGCACTTGAAAAATCATCAACACGTATCGGATCGTATCCAGACCCTCGGGCTTCAAAGCTTAAGCTGGCGATAAGCCGCTACATCGGCGTTGAGCGGGAATGTGTGGCGGTTGGAAATGGTTCAGATGAGATCTTCGATTTAATTTGTAAAGCTTTCGTCGACCCCGGGGATGAGGCATTAATCCCCACGCCGACTTTCAGCATGTATGAAATTGCTTGTCGTATAAATGGCGTGAGACCAAAGTTCATTGAACTACCAAATTTCGAATGGCGAACTGCAGAACTTGCACGCGAGATGGGATCCGTAAAATTGGCTTTCATGGGCAGACCAAATAATCCTACTGGGAACAGCATAAGCATTCAAGGGTTAAATGAGCTGCTCGAGATGGGAAAATTGGTTGTTGTGGACGAGGCATACGTTGAGTTTGCTGGTTATTCTATAGCAAAACAAGCCCCGAAAAAAGAGAATCTACTGGTGCTGCGAACATTTTCTAAAGCGTTTGGACTCGCTGGCCTGCGCGTCGGGTATGCTGTAGGGGAACCAAAATTGATAGAAATACTCGAGAAGATTCGTGCACCATTTAGCATAAACACTCTAGCACAAGCCGCGGCGGTAGAGGCGCTGCGCGATGGGGGATATCTGCGTAAAGTAGTCACCGAAGTGCGGAAGGAGCGCGCCTATTTGCGCTGTGAGTTATCAAACCTTGGGATGCGCGTGTTGCCATCGGATGCTAACTTCCTCATGGTTAATGTATCACCTTTAAAAACAGATGCATCCCAGATATGTGAATTTCTAGCTAAACGTAAAATCCTAATACGGGACCTCTCTAATTTTCGAGGGGTTGGAGTGAGTTGGGTTAGAATAACCATCGGCACCCGACCGCAAAATGAGAAACTCATACAAACGCTGAAAAAATTTAAAGGAGGGAGAAAATGAATGTGAAAATTGCCGTGCCAAAAGGACACTTAGAAGAAACGACCGTCAAGTTACTCCAAGATGCGGGAATTGGGGTAATTGGTAGAGACGGACGTCAGCTCTTCGCTAAAACAAACGACCCAGAGATTGAGCTGGTATTCGTGCGAGCTGAAGACATCCCAGATTTCGTTGCTAGAGAATCGACTGACTTAGGTATCACTGGCTACGACTTAGTGTGCGAGAGTGCTGGCGATATTGTCGAATTGCTGGACTTAGCTTATGGTTTCACCCGCATGGTGGTGGCATCGAGTGAGAAAACTGGCATCAAATCAGTGCGCGATATAAAAACAGGAGTAAGGGTAGCAACTGAATTTCCAAAGATAGCCAAACAGTATTTTGCAAAAAAAGGAATTAAGGTTGAACTCGTCGACGTCACGGGAGCTGCTGAAATATCGCCATTAATAGGATTGGCGGACTTAATCGTTGACATAACAAGTACTGGCACGACTCTGCGTGCACATGGGCTGAAGATTATCGATACAATCCTAGAGAGTTCAGCACGGTTGATAGCTAACCGCCAAAGTTTGAAGGAGAAGAAAGCTAAAATCGACGACATCGTTACAGCGCTGAGTAGCGTGGTCAAGGCAAGAGGGAAGAAATTAGTATTGATGAACATGCCTGAAGACAAGCTTGAAGAAATCAAGCAGGTAATGCCGGGAATGGCGGGACCAACTGTCTCTCGTGTCGAGGCTGCAGAAGCGATGCTGGCGATTCAAGCTGTGGTTGATGAAGCCGAAGTCTACAATATCGTGAAGCGTGCCAAAAAAGCAGGGGCTAGAGATATCCTCGTCCTACCGATCGAACGAGTGCTGCCGTGAAAATTTACGGGGGTGTAAAAGTTGCTCGTGATACCGAGCGTCGATATTAGACGAGGGCGATGTGTGCAACTAGTCGGAGGTAAGCCGGAGACCGAGCGGGTGTACGACGATCCAGTTAAACAAGCACAGCGGTGGGTTGCTGGGGGTGCAAGCTACTTACATGTGATCGACCTAGATGCGGCGATGGGCGTGGGCGATAACTTCAAACGTGTGGCGGAGGTGCTGGCGAACGTTCGGGTTGGTGTCCAAGTGGGAGGGGGGATTCGAACCAGCGAGCGCGCTTGCGAACTCCTAGGCATCGGTGCGAGCCGCGTGATATTGGGCACCGCCGCGGTGAAGAACCCAGAATTGGTGCGAGAACTCGTTGGGCTCGCGAGCGGCAGCCGGGTCATGGTGGCCCTAGACTCCCGCTCTGGCAAGGTGGCGATCGAGGGCTGGCAGAAGCAGACAGAAAAATCAATGCTCGACCTAGCGCGAGAGTTCGAGCGCATGGGAGTTGGTGCCTTTCTTTTCACGAACGTTGATGTCGAAGGAAGAATGACGGGCATTGATGCTCAAGTTATCCGAGAGCTCATAAGGACCGTCAAAATACCGGTGTTTGTGGCGGGTGGTGTGTCCTCGCTCGAAGACGTGATTCTAGCCAAAGATGCTGGTGCAGCAGGTTTGGTGGTCGGGATGGCATTATACGAGGGCAAGTTCACATTAAAGCAGGCGATGGAGGTGAGCCAATGAGGGTGGGCAAGGTCAGACGGAAAACGAAGGAGACGCAGATCGAGGTCGAGCTAAACCTCGATGGATCAGGCAAGGCAAACGTCAATACAGAAATAAAATTTCTCAACCACCTACTCGCGAGCTTTGCTAAACACGGCTGTTTCGACCTCAAGCTTCGTGCACGAGGAGATTTCAAGCACCACATTGCCGAAGATGCGATGATCGCTCTAGGCGAGGCCATCGAGCTGGCCCTCGGTAAGAAGGTGGGCATTGAGCGGATGGGCGATGCAATTGTGCCAATGGACGACGCTTTAGTACTCGCTGCGGTCGACCTCAGCGGCCGAGCTTTTCCAGACATCGAGGCGAAATTTGCAAAGCGGAGACTTGACGATTTAAACAGCGATATGATCGAGCACATGCTCCAAGCACTTGCGACGAATGGAAAGTTTAACCTGCACGTGAAGGTTCTGCGCGGCAAGAACGACCACCACAAAGCGGAAGCCATTTTCAAGGCGCTTGGAGTAGCGATAGCGAAAGCCGTGAGCAAGCGACCTCGCGCAAAAGGAGTACCAAGCACGAAGGGGGCCATCTAGTGTACAAAAGGATCCTACCCTGCCTCGACACAAGATGGGGTAAACTCGTCAAGGGTGTAAACTTCAAAAACATAAAAGACGTGGGTGACCCCGCGGAGTTTGCAAAACGTTATGAGGAACAAGGCGCGGATGAGCTCGTTTTTCTCGACATCGCCGCAACTCCCGAAGGCAAACCAACGTTGATCGAAGCGGTTCGAAGGGTGGCTGAGCAAATTTCGATTCCCCTAGTAGTGGGAGGAGGAATACGAAGCGTTGAAGATGCTAGGGCAATCTTGGACGCAGGTGCAAGCAAAGTATCCGTAAATACCGCCGCAGTCAGAAATCCAAATCTCCTACAAAAACTTTCGCGAGAATTCGAAAAGAAAAGCGTAGTTAATGCAATCGATGGAAAATGCGTCGGGAAAGAAAAGTGGGAGGTTTACGTTAGTGGCGGGACGAAACCTACAGGCATTGATATGATTGAGTGGGCAAAGCAAGTCGAGTCACTTGGCGCGGGCGAAATCCTTTACACAGGGATCAATACCGATGGCACGCGAGAAGGCTACGACCTCGATGGAACACGAGCGATAGTCGAAGCTGTCAACATACCGGTTATCGCTTCTGGCGGTGCAGGCAAACTTGAGGATATCTACAATGTATTAACCACCGCTCAAGCAGATGCTGCGTTAGCCGCAAGCATCTTTCACTTCGGCGTCTACACCGTCGAACAAGTCAAACGCTACCTGCGAGAGCGTGGAGTGGCGGTAAGGATATAATCGGGGTTATGATGATGTTGAAAATCGTTCGTCTTCGGGAATGCTCGCGAGCGGAACGTAGGAAACTACTCAAGCGCTCTGAACTCGATGTTTCCTCGGTCATGCTTAAAGCGACCAAAATCGTGGCCGATGTGCGGGAGCAGGGTGATAAAGCCCTCCTCAAATACACTAAGAACTTCGACGGTGCCAAACTTGACCGAAAGCAGCTTCCTGTTAGTGAAAAAGAGATAGATGCCGCTTACAAGCAAGTCGATGCAAAAACAGTAAAGACGATTAAACGCGCTGCGGCGGCGATCGAGAAATTTCACCGCAGGCAGCTTCCACGTGAGTGGTCAACAAAGCTCCAGCCAGGGATTAGGGCCGGGCAACTCGTGCGCCCTTTGACGAGGGCAGGCATTTATATCCCGGGTGGGTTGGCAAGCTACCCTTCAAGCGCGCTCATGGCTGCAATCCCTGCGCGAATTGCTGGGGTCGAGCAAATAATCGCATGTACACCTCCCAAGAAAGATGGTAGAGTCAACGCGGCCGTGCTAGTAGCTGCTGATGTCGCGGGTATAGGTGAAGTCTTCAAGGTTGGCGGCGCTCAGGCGATAGCAGCGATGGCATACGGCACTACGACGATTCCAAAGGTCGATAAGATAGTTGGACCGGGCAACATCTACGTGGTGGCAGCTAAGCAAGTGGTTGCGCCAAATGTCGACGTAGATTTTGCCGCAGGCCCAAGCGAGGTTTTAATCATCGCAGATGCTTCAGCCAACCCAGCGTACATCGCGGCGGACATGCTAGCGCAGGCTGAGCATGATTCAGCGGCGGCGGCCGTGCTAGTAACGACATCTTTGGAGCTCGCGTCAAGGGTTTGCAAGTCGCTTGAGAAAATGTTTGAAAAAAATCCGCGGGCGGAAATTGCGCGACGAGCCCTCAGCAAGTATGGGCGAGCAATAGTAACGGTGAATCTTCAACAGGCAATAGAATTCTCTAACGACTATGCGCCTGAGCACCTCGAGCTAATGGTAAAGCGCCCAAAACAAATCCTGAAACGGATAAGAAACGCGGGCGCAATTTTTATCGGGCCTTACTCGCCAGTAGCAGCGGGTGACTTTGCGGTGGGGCCTAACCACATCCTTCCCACAGGTAGTGCAGCCCTCAGGCGCTCGGGCCTTTCAGTGTTAGACTTCGTCAGACTGCCTACGGTGCAGGAGCTCACGAAACGTGGGCTGAAACGGATAGCTGCGGTTGCTGAAAGGCTCGCAGAAGTGGAAGGCCTCCCGGGACACGCTCAAAGCATCAAGAAGAGGTTGAAGGAAGGGTGAAAATGGGAACCGAAATTTTGGATGAAGTTTTCAACGTGATCGAAGACCGTCGGGAAAAACCGAGACGGGGCTCCTACGTGTCGGGCCTGCTGGCAAAGGGTGAGGCGGAAGTAATCGGTAAGTTTGAGGAAGAAGCTGGTGAACTCAGCGTTGCGGCGAAGGGTGATGAAAAAGCGGATACAATACATGAGGCGGCCGATGTAGTATTTCACTTAATGGTACTTCTAGCGGCGAAGGGGATTCGGCTAGACGAAGTCATGGAAGAGCTTAGGCGAAGGCGAAGGTGATAGTTTTGAAGTTAAATCCAGCTAGAGCGCGAGCAATTGTAAAAGTCCTCAAGTTTAAGGATGGCTTTGTCACAGCTGTGGCACGAGATTTTCGAACAAAACAAGTTCTCATGGTAGCGCAACAGAACAAGCAAGCAGTGTTGAAAACTCTGACGACAGGCTTGATGCACTACTGGAGCCGCTCGAGGCGAAAACTATGGCTGAAGGGTGAGCAATCAAAGCATTACCAACGAGTTCGTGACGTATGGATCGATTGCGATGGTGATGCCTTGATTTTCGATGTCGAACAGGTAGGCGCTGCATGCCACAAGGGTTATTACTCATGCTTTTACCGCAAGCTCAAGCAGGGCAAGCTTGTGCGGGTGCTCAAGCAAAAGTTCAAACCCGAGAAAGTTTATGACCAATCCGAGCCAGATGAATGATTCGTATGTCTGAGTGGCAGGTTGGTATCGCCTTAGTCCGGGGTCTCCTTAGGGTGTTTTAGATGAGTATATTTAGAAGAACGCTCGAGGCTTTCAAGCGGAGTTCCTCAGCGATATCTCTCGTCATCGCCTTGAGTTTGCTCGTGATGACACTGAGCACGGGATACCACATTTTTGCGTACAAGTCATCTGAGTTTCTAGAGCGACCAGATGTGCAGGAGTATGAGAACGCAATTGAGACCGTCTCGCAGATGGATGAGTGGATGCTAACGAAGTTTTATTGGTCAAACAACTTGAGGATAGTAGGTTTCTACATAGTTGGAATTCCATCTTACTTCGGCTTTCATTCAATGATGTTCAACGAATACACGATCGGCATGAACCTCTCATATTGGTACCACGCTTACGGCGCGGAAGTATTTTTGATATTTTTGTCAGGCCTCTTCCTTCACGGCGTGCTTGAACTTACAGGGATTTTCATTGTTGTAGCAATCACCCTGCGAGTAGCTTGGAACTTCTGGAAAGGTATGGGGCACATAATGACGCCAGCGAGAAAGGGGAAAAGGTGGTCGAGGGAACTTTCAAAAAGTGAAAAGCGGAAAATCCGGAAATATGAAGGCAAAGTCAAGGAACTGTTGGTTGATTTTCTTGTGCTCGCATCATTCGGAGCATTTTTGATATTTCTCGCGGCACCTATCGAGGCCTACATTTCACCCTCATTTATGGCGGCATTTATTGGAGCACTACCGCTGGCCATAACTTTTCTAGTGATTATTGCTTCCTTCTACCTCTTTATCTTTATGTGGGGTCTAGGAGCAATGAAAAGGGATATTAGAGCGGTGTATGATGACGTTAAGTTCGCTTTCAAGCGCAAGTGGCGGCCAACCCAGCTTTCGCTTCTGATATTTGTGATATTCTTTTCCATTATGGTGCTCAGCCTATTGGTTTGAGCGTTCGATTGTGAGCATTAGCCAAAGGAAAACTTGAAAAGACAGTAGAGAGTTAGAATAACGGAAAGTTACAGGGGGAGAAGAGTGAAATACGTCGTTATAATCGGGGACGGGATGGCAGACTATCCACTCAAGAAGCTGGATGGTAAGACACCTTTAGAGGTCGCCAACAAGCCGAACATGGACTCTATCGCATTCAAAGGAAAAATGGGAATTTTAAAAACAGTCCCTGATGGCATGGTTCCAGGTTCAGATGTGGCGAATCTCTCCATTTTGGGCTACGACCCTAGGAAGTATTACACTGGGAGAGGACCTTTAGAAGCGGGCAGTATGGGGGTTGAGCTAGGGGACGAGGATACCGCTTTTAGGTGTAATTTAATCACCGAGAAAGACGGAAAGGTTTTCGATTATTCTTCTGGACACATTTCTACCGAGGAAGCCAGAGAATTAATCGAAGAAATGAAAAAATTAGAAATTGGGGAATTTTACACAGGGATTAGCTATAGGCATCTATTTGTTATGCGAAACTGCAACCCGAAAATCCAAACTACCCCCCCACATGACATCGTTGGAGAACTCATTTCAGATTATTTGATAAAACCCCGGAATAGCGAAATAGCGCAGAAGCTTAACCAGTTCATGATGGATTCCAAGGATGTTCTCTCGAAACATCCAGTAAATATCGCGAGGGTTAAACAGAGAAAAAACCCAGCAAATATGATTTGGTTATGGAGCAATGGAAAAAAGCCAAAGCTGGAGAAAATGAAAGAAAAATATGGACTCAGTGCAGCGATGATTTCTGCGGTCCCCTTGATAAAAGGCATCGGGGTTTACACCGGAATGAAAATCGTCAACGTGCCCGGCGCAACTGGGTATTATGATACAAATTACGAAGGAAAAGCGGAGTATGCTCTAAAGGCACTCGAGAGCAACGACTTCGTTTACGTACATGTGGAGGCACCGGACGAGGCTGGACATGTGGGGAATTTAGAGATGAAAATAAAGACCATAGAAGATTTGGACAAGAGATTGGTGGGCAGAATTTTGGATGGGGCAGGGGAATGTAAAATAGCTATATTGCCAGATCATCCGACTCCCATCAAAGTCCAAATGCACGTCCCTGACCCCGTTCCATTCGCGATTTATGCGCCTAACTTAAGTGGGGATAAACTCAGATTTGACGAATCTTCAGCTAAAATGGGCTCGCTGGGGTTCATCGCTGGAGAGGAGTTCATGAGGTTGCTCCTCACTATCTAGAACGAATCGTCAATCGTCTTTCAGGACTTGCTTTTTACCGCTTCTGATATCGCCTCAGCCATCTCCCTCGTACCTACGGCTGATGAATCATTGGGGTCCTCCTTCATGTCGTAGGTTACGTACTTACCCTCAGCGATTACCTTGGCTACTGCGCTTTCCAGTTTTTGCGCAGCACTTTCTTCTCCCAAATAGCGCAACATCATTACCCCTGAAAGAATCGCGGCCGTAGGATTCACCTTGTTTAGCCCAGCATATTTAGGGGCGCTACCATGCGTCGGTTCAAAAACAGCTATTTTATCACCGATGTTCCCTCCGGGTGCAACGCCCAGCCCACCAACCAAGCCAGCACAAAGATCAGAAATTATATCTCCGTACAAATTTGGTGCCACTATCACATCGTATAATGTAGGCTTCTGCACGAGCTGCATACACATGTTGTCAACAATCCGATCCTCAAATGCTATCTCGGGGAACTCCTGCGCTACCTTACGAGCAGCCTCCAGAAAAATGCCATCCGAATATTTCATTATGTTAGCTTTGTGCACGGCTGTAACTTTTTTACGCCCATTTTTACGTGCGTAGGTGAAAGCGAAACGCACGATCCGCTCGGAAGCAAAGCGAGAAATCGGTTTTAAACTTATCCCCGCGTCATGCCTTATTTCTGCTTTTTTCTTTTCTTTCACAAACTCGGTAAATTCCTCCGTTTCTGAGAGTCCCTCGGCAAATTCTATCCCCGCGTAGAGGTCTTCAGTGTTCTCCCTAACGACTACGAGGTCGATGTTGGCATACTTTGAGCGCACCCCCGGATACCACTTACAAGGTCTCAGGCATGCGTACAAATCGAGCGCCTTCCTCAGAGCTACATTGACGCTGCGGAATCCTGAACCTACGGGTGTGGTTAT
>CAYFPZ010000055.1:0-9363 GCA_964345105.1 Hadarchaeota archaeon (SeqCode) | reverse complement strand
CTATGCGCGGCTGCGTCTTGGCTAAGTAGTCTTGACCTACCTATTCGTCTGATCGTAATACCTGAGGGATCCCTACAAGGCTTCACGGATGAGATTTTTGACATGGATCACGTCGAATATGCAAGAGAGATAGCGATAGACATACCAGGTGAAGAGACTGACATTCTAGGAGAAATAGCAAAGCAGTATGATTCATACGTAGTCGCAACCGCCAAGTCGAGAGAGCCAGACTTTCCAGATCGGTTCTTTAACATAGCATTCCTCATTGGCCCAAAAGGAAGGACTATTCTAAAACACTATAAAAATTGCCCACTCTTTCCAGTCGAACACTCGGTCTGCCCCCACGATGTCTGGGATGAGTGGATCAAGACCCGTGGTAAGCGGCTTGACGCCTTCTTCCCAGTAGCAGATACCGATATCGGTAGAATTGGGTGCTGCTTGGCGAACGAAGGATCATACCCTGAGATGGTGAGGGGATTGGCGATGAATGGAGCAGAAGTGGTTTGCAGACCAGCATACCCCGAGCCCCATGTGGGCAATGAGGCTTGGGAGATCCAAAATAGGGCAAGAGCATTAGATAATAACTGCTATATCGTTGCGCCGAACACCGGCACCTACTACGTTACCCAAGAGGCTGAAGCACCCATCGACACCTTCGGAGGTAAGTCTATGATAGTGGATTTTAAGGGTCGTATCATATCACGGCATGACTATGGGGCTGGTTCATCATATTGCGCGGGTGTAATCGATATTGAGGCTCTTCGTGACTTCAGGGCAAGGTCGCCCTTGATGAATTGGATGAAGGACTTGAGGACAGAAATCTGTAGGTTGATATACGGGAAGCCGCTATATCCGAAGAACCTATGGCTGAAACGTGTTCCGATGAAGCATGACGAGTACCGGAGAAAAGTCATAGACTCTCAGATTCAAAAAATGATGACTAGTGGCATATGGGCTTTACCCACATGGCTCAAGCAGGAAGAAGTTCCGGGAAAACAAGGTTCAGAATGTCTTAGCGAAGCAAGTAGTCGAAAGGTCGAAGATAACTATAGGCCTGATAAAAACAAAGAAAGACGAAGACGCCGAGCAAAATAGAAACTCAACCACTAAAAAATACGAACGTTCTTTGTAAGATTCCATCAGCCACCAAATGAAATTTTGCCATTTCTACCTAAGATTCGATGCTAAATGTAGGTGGGGTCGCCGAGATTTGAACTCGAGTCACTGGCTTTTTTGCGCTGGTCTAACGCCCCATTTGGCAGGATCGCTTAAACAACCCTTAAGCCAGCAGGATAGACCAGGCTACCCCACGACCCCAAACAGAACTCGATTTTAGAAAGATAAGCGTTATGGGGATTTCTCAATTCTGACTAAATTTCCTTCACTACCCATGAGCCTGAACCCGTGACGCTCGTACCAAGGGACGCGTGCCTCGAAGACGCTCGCCACGATTAGAGTACCCTCGAAGTCGGTCAGTATTTGCTTGAGCAGTCCTGTCCCTATGCCCTGCCCTCTATAGCTCGAGCTGACGTTGATGTCCTGCAAGTAGGCCTGCTTGCCATGCTTCCGGACGACCGCGCTCGCCATCACCGAGCACTGGTAGTCGTCCCAGCACTCGTACTTGCACGCGTCCTCCTGTTCAAAGCGTTTGATTTGCATAATATTCGATGCACTTGGAAGCCGAGATATAAAAAGGTTGAGGCTATTCTTTCACTTGCCGCTTTTCCGTTGCGCTCTGCCCAGGCGACTCCTCGACCCAAACGGTTATTTGATGCACATTCGGGTAGGGCAGCAAATTCCTCAACATCTCATCAGCAATAACTCTTGCAAACTCCTCCACGGTGGTGTTAACGACGGGAAGCCAGACTACATCTTCGCTGGGGAACTCGAACTCACGGCCGTGCACAGAAATGCGGGTACTTTCTCCCTCCAAAAGGCGTTTGAGAGAGCGGTTGTTCTCGGGTAGCAGCACACGATGATCGTAACTATCACACAAACTTTTTAAAAAACTCTCGAGTTCTAAAAAATCTACAACAAGACCCCGCTCGTCCGGTTCGCCCTCGACGGTCACCCCAACGCGCCAGTTGTGCCCATGCAGATGTTCGCATTTCTTGTGCCCTATAATAAAGTGTGAGGACGAGAAACCCAAACCCTTCGTGAACTCGATCAGCATCAGAGCACCTTTATCAATTTGTGCACTTGTGGTATTATCGCTATCTGCTTGACACCTAAACGGGCGGCGGCTTGAGCGAGGCGATAAACATGTGTCATCGATGGGGCGCTGCGAACCTTTCGCGCGGGCGTCACCGGCTGGATGACGATGGGTATCTGGGCGATCTGCATGAGGTGTTTGCACACGAGTGTAATAGTTTTTGGTTTGGTAGAAGGTAGCACTACTATCTTCACAAAAATTTCCACACCTCTCTCGAGTGCGAGTTTAACACAATCCAACTCCTTCTCAAACAAACTACGCCAGCTTCTGCGCGGCACAGCTCGGTGCTCGGGGAGCTTGATATCGATTGCGGCGAAGTCGATGTAGCAGATAACTTTCGCCATCGCCTCACTGCTCTCGCCGTTCGTATCTAGATAGTTGGCGAAACCAGCTCGTCTGCACGCGCGGGCGACATCGACAAGAAAATTCCCCGCCAGAAGGGGTTCACCACCGGTCAGCGAGATGCTGTGGATGTCTGGGGTTGCCAAACGCTTGACATGCAGGAACACCTCTTCGTGGGTCATCGGGTTCCTAACGCGTTTAAATTTCATCGAGCTGGGTTTAGTTTCAACTTTGCACTCTTTGGGGAAAAAATTTCTGAATTTCTCTGTATCGCAAAAATTACAGTTGAGTGAACAACCAGCCAGCCTCACGAAGACCTGTCGCCTACCAACATAGAGCCCCTCCCCCTGAATCGAATTGAATATCTGTCCAACGTACCCTTCGCCCATCTTATGCCCCAACATTACTAGTGCGACAAGACTTAAGGTGGAGCCGCCGGTGGGTCACGATCCCACGACCTATCGCTTACAAGGCGATTGCTCTTCCAACTGAGCTACGGCGGCTTCATTATTTTGTGTTCTTTCCCATCTTTAAACAATCTACGATTCAACTGGCCATAATTTCAGGCCCGCAAATAGCTCTGTTCCTAACTCGCTCGAGCCGACGATTTGATTTTATTTCCTTTCTACCCCTTTTTGGCCTTGCGCTTTCGACGAGGAGCGATGCGCTTGCGAGCCCTCAGATGGGATAAGATTGCCTGCGCGAGCTTTCGATACTCAATCGCCGCCGGTGATTTCGGGGCGTGAAGGACGACAGGAATCCCGCGGGTCACTGCCTCCTCTACCATGTCGTCTTCCGGAATCACTATCATAGTAGGCCAGCCCAACGTCCGCTTGATATCTGAGGTCGGAATCTCGAAGTGCTTCCCAGTGACCCGATTTAGAACCACCCCAAACACCGGGATTTTAAGGCGGTCGGCGGCCCGGAAGGTCTGGAGCGTTCCCGCGATCGCTGGCACCCGGGGCTGGCATACAATCAGGAGTTCATCGCACGTCTTAATTGCCGCAAAGACCTCAAGGCCGAAACCAGGGGCCGAGTCGAGTATTATTATATCGTATCTTTTTGTAAGCTCATCCAGGATGCCGCGGAGGTCGATTGAGCCTAGCTCGCTCGTAAATGCAACAGAGCCCGGGATAATGTGAAATCCGTAGTCGTTGGCCATGATTGCTTCACTTATATTGATTTTGCCAAAGACGACATCCTGAATTACCACGGGCGGGTCGAGGATGCCAAGGTGCAGCCCCAAGTTCGAGGCAGTCATGTTGGTTTCGACGATGATGACGCGGTTCTTGAGCTTCTGGGCCAGCGCCGCACCTAGGTTGGCCACGGTCGTTGTTTTACCAACACCACCTTTTGCCGAGAAAACGCCTAAGATTAAGCCCCGCTTCAATCTCATTCAGACACAATCCAATCATTGGGATTGGGGTTTTTCGCACTGTCTCACTGAAAAATCTAACTTTTGGGTGTGGTTTTTTCAACCCCTATTTCCCATTCAATTATGAGTAAAGACCTATTTAAATAAAGTACTATTTTCACTCCAATAACCTAGATTAGATGTCAAAAAAAGTTTGATTCTTTCCCTCGGGGATTCAATGCTGTTAAGTTTTTCAATGAGAAGCTCGACGTGTAGTTTTCTCAGTAGCTTTAGCATGTACACCTCTGTAGGTCTTATGCCAGATGCCGAGATCACATACGTCCTCTAGGAAACCGTCTGGGATCTCTCCGACCAGCTCCTTAAGTTTTTTGAGGCGGTCCAATATCTCCTCTCTCATCGCGAGTCACCTATTTTCCGTTTGGATGGTCTGAACAGGCTGTAAATGACACAGATAATCAAAAAGAAGCCAGCCCAAACTTCTCCGAGTTGGTTTAATTTGTGCAAGATTAGTGCCGAGGGGGAAAACACGCTTCCGATTGAGCTCACCCAGAGTTCAATCGTGCTCATTGCCCTACAGCCCCCTACGCTTCTTTTTCTTGAACACTTCCCGCTTCAGGCGCTTGAGCGAGATCCCGGGCTTCGATGGTCGGGGGCCGCGCTTCAGGCGCTCGAGAATTTCAGCGGGTGTCATTGCTTTCGGTACGACCAGCCTAGGTCCAACCACGGGCGGGCGAGTGACGACTGGTATGGGCTTAAATGGACCGGTGGGCAAATCTGGGGCCAGGGTTATCGGAGCGGGCATCATGCGCTTGAGGGATATCGCGGGCTTAATACGCCAGATTGCTTTCAGGCGCGCTAGGTTTACGGCAGGTCTCGCGGGTACCACTCGCTTCAGGGATTCGAGCGGCACGAACGGTTTTATGCGCCACGTCAGGGCGCGGTATAACATGAGGCCGCTTATGCCGACTGAGAATATCGCCAGTAGCGTGTAGAATATCGGTGGCACGAAGGGTGGTGTGGGTACTGTGGGTGAGGGGAAAGGCGGAACGACCACTGGCGGAAGGGGTGCGGGCGGCGCAACGGTCTTGAGGGTAATCGAGTCGCTTGCAACCGTCGAGAGCAACCCTGCTTTATCCTTAACCTGAACGTAGACAGTTTTGAGACCGTCGCCCGTTGGAAGGATGTAAGATTTGTTCGCGGTAAATTTCCCCCAGTCAGACCACTCGACGTTGTTCAAGCTGAACCGCATCTCAGCCAAACCAGATGTCGCATCCGATGCATCGATGCTAATGGTCACGTCCACCGAGGAAGTCGAGCCCGCGTTGTCGTTGATTACCAACGAGGTAATCGTGGGTGCCACCCTATCAACGCCATATTGCACATCCGCCACGGCTGGAGCAAGTTCCTCGTTGTTATCATTGTCCTTGGCCACAGAGTAGAATTCGTAGTACCCGTCGTCTTCGGGCGCGGTGAATGACCAAACCCATGGGCTTTCGTTGTCGACGCCGAAAGTAGCCCAAGCGCTCCAGTCCAAACCTCCCGCAGAGTAGCGGTACCAGAGCGTTACAGTAACTACGATCCCATCTGTATCTGAAGCGGTTGCCGTGACCGCGTAGGGTGCGCTCGTCTGCCAGTAGGGTGATATCGCGCCGATGCTCGAGTTTGGCTTCCCAACGACTTCGACTGTGCAGACCCAAGTTTCGATTAGCTTCCAAGCTAGAGGGGCTTCGACGGTTCCGGTCCAAGTCTCGATAGCTTGCCATGCGGCTGGAGCGCTAACGGTTCCAGCCCAGATCTCAATGACCTGCCACATCGCCAAGGTCTCAACGGTTCCAGTCAAAGTTTCAATCACCTGCCATTCAGCAGGCGCGCTGACCGTACCAGTCCAAGTCTCGATGAGTTGCCATGCGACTGGAGCTTCGACTGTGCCAGCCCAAGTTTCAACTAGCCGCCACTCTGCAAAGGCTTCGACGGTCCCGATCCAAGCCTCGATAAGGTTCCATTGGGCTGGAGCGTTGACCGTTCCCGTCCAAGTTTCGATTACTTGCCATACAGCAGGAGTCTGAACTGTCCCTGTCCACGTCTCGACCAGCTTCCACCCAACTGGAGCTTGCACTATACCCGTCCAACTTTCAATCACCTGCCATTCAGCAGATGCCTCAACGGTTCCAGTCCAAGACTCGATGAGTTGCCACTCGGCGGGCGCACTCACGGTACCTGTCCATGTTTCAATAACTTGCCATGCAGCAGGAGCCTGAACAGTTCCGGTCCAAGATTCGATCAGATTCCATCTGACTGGAGCTTGAACGGTTCCGGTCCATGTTTCAATAACTTGCCACTGGGGCGCGACCAATAGAACGGTTCGCACGCGCAGGTAGTCTTTCAATATCGCGTTAGGCTTCACCGATCCATTTTCGACATCAACGAATCTGATTTGGACATCATCACCATCACCAGTAAACTCGTTATCAAGCAACTTATAGCTCCAGAATTCCCAGCTAGTTGAATCGAGGATTTTGCCCCGATTTTCCCAGCTTGTTCCATTCCAAACTTGAACCCTGAAGTTGTCTTTTATGTTATTGAGCTTGTATAATATCTCAAGATAATGGTTATCGCCCGATGGCACGTTTTCAATGTTCTCGTAGATGCTCAGGCTGTATGCTCGGATAACCCATCTGAGGGCTCTTTCGTCGAGGTTGTCACCGTTTCCATTCATGTTAGCGGGACCGTAATAACCTAAACCTGAAAACACCCTACGTTCGGGAGCTATTGAACCATCGACATGCTGTTTGCCTTTATCGAGTACTAATATGGATGCTTGTGTATCTTGATCAGGAATCTTTCCCAAACATTGGATGTCTCCCGACCAGCCTGAAATATAAGACTCGGCATCTGAGGCTGTGTAAGTGACATCATCCTCGGGATAAGGTGAAGTTATGTAGTGCGAATTATCAACAATAGTGACTTGTGTTTGATCGTCTGCATAATCATGTTCTGTTCCAAATTTCATGGTATTGTAAGCCCTTCTGTTTACAAACATAACACCGACGTTGGCGGGCTTCACAGCTGTCGCCACGTTGGGCTCTCCAACAACCGAATAACACATGAATACGACATCGTAAGTTTCGAGTTGCTCTTTAGTTACATCAATTGCACTCAAATAGGTAACACTACTAATGAAGTTTCGGTTGATTAGCCAAGTGTTCCAAGCCATATCTTGGGCATCAGGACTTCCTGCATTGCAGACAAGTTGTGCAACAGATATGTTCTTTTCGCCTTCTTCGCCTTCGCTTACCCCTTCATGTAGCATCGAATATCCGTTACCCTCTTGTTTTTGGTTGTCGAAGTTCTCAACCGTACCCTTGACGTTGTCGTAGGTTGCAACGTAGGTGTAGGAGGACGCGGTGTCAACAATAAAAGTCCAAACGTCGGATTCGTTCTCATTCCCCACGATGTCTCGAACTATTACCTTCCAGAAGTAGTTTTCATCTGCGAGTTCGGTCGTTGGAGTATAGGTGCTGACGGAGATTGTTTCCTGAATCTCTGGCGACGGGAAGCCCGCGTCGTCATCTACTATTAGGTCGTAGTTCTCGGCATCACTTATATCCGACCAGTCGAAAGTTGGAGTACGGTCGCTGGTTATCGCGCCATCCGCGGGTAACTCGAGAGTTGGAGCTGATGGTGCTACCGTATCTATCAAGATTGTCCAAGTTTCTGACTCGTTCTCGTAAGCTACACCATCATAAACTTTTACACGCCAAAAGTAATTCTCATCTGCTAAGGTTGTGTCATATTGACTGTTCGATATGTTTTCGAGGTTCTCCGGCGATGAAAAATCTGAATCATTATCTATCCATATTTCATAAGTTATCCCACTCGGGTCAGTTACGTCCGACCAATCGAATGTTTGGCTTGCTACGTTTGTCTTTGTCCCATCCGATGGTGATAGTAGAGTTGGAGCATCAGGCGCATCAGTATCAACAACAAAAGTCCAAATATCGGCAGATTCGTTTTCACCATAGGGATTTACCGCAATCACTTTCCAAGAATAGTTGTCGTCCGCTAAAACTGTTGTTGGAGTATGTGTATTATCTGGCATCGTTATCCAAGTATCTATCGCGCAACCAGACCAATCAGGTGGGCTCGCATCAACGAGTAAATGATGATTATCTGCGTCTGTGCCATTAGTCCACTCGAAAGTTGGAGTGCTATCATTTGTAAAAGCTCCATCTGAGGGCAAGTAAATTTGAGGCTTGCTTGGCGGGAGGAAAACTACCTCGAATATCCACGTGTTCTCCGAGCAGTTTTCTCCATATTCATTAACAGCCCAAACACGCCAGTAGTAGTTGTCCTCAGCATATCCGGGGGAAAGCTTTGTCCATGTATTGCCAAAAACAGTCACATTATCTATAACAGAACTAAAGTCAGAATCATTATCAACTTCTATTCGATGATTATCCGCGTCAGGACCATTTACCCACACAAATGTTGGAGTGTTGTCCGAAGTTACTAAACCATTCAAGGGTAAGACAAGCACAGGTTTTTGTGGTAGAATGGTTCGGCAATTTCCATATATCCTAACATTATCTATCCCACAATCGTTATGCCATGCCGTGCCTTTTACCACTGTGCGGAAACGAACTTTAAAATCAGAATTGTAATAATCCGAAAGGTCCATAATTTCTTGGAACCAATCAGCGTTGTTGTTGGGGGAGTTGTTAAAAAACTCTTCCTCCCAAGAGTCGCCATCCCAAACTTCGAGATATAGTTCCCCGGGGTCGCCATCGAAGTCCATACTATGATAAAAAGATATGTTTAAGTCATATGTTGCTGCATTAAGGGCATTTGTGAGCGTCATTACGAAAGTATCATCCACTGCCGTGGGGCTCGATGCTTCAGTAAATACATAACCTTCCGGATCATCATCAACCCCGTGTAGTGGGCCAACATCAGATGAAGGAGTAGTATTTTGGTCCCAAGTCCAATATCCAGCAGAGCCGCCTTCGTTTTGAAGACCATTTCTACCATCTGAGGCAGTATAAGTCCAACTTCCATCATTAGCAGTTGCATAATCAGGAAATGTGTATGTCACGTCGTAATCATACGGGTCCGCAACGATCACCATCCAATCGTCGCTGGTTGCGCTCTCTCCCTCGTAGGTCAGCTCGGAGTGTAAGTAATATTTCGTCGACGGTAAGGTTCGTTGTGGAGATTTGACCACATAAAATCTAGAAACTGAATCGCTGACCGCGCCAACATTCCACTCTATCTTGTCATAATTTTCATCGTAGCTGCTGACGATCCCGCCCTTCGCGTCGGCCACGGTCCAAGAGCTTGGGAAGTAATCGATAAGGGTCGCGTTTTCAACTTGGCTCGAAACCTCCGCGGTGATCTTCATGGTCACCAAGCTGAGTGGCGGAACTTTGTGCTGACC
>CAYFPZ010000054.1:0-23993 GCA_964345105.1 Hadarchaeota archaeon (SeqCode) | reverse complement strand
GGATTTGCTGTGCACCTTGCATTACTATCTGTACTCTTCCATAAATTCAACAAGAAATTTTAAAAACAGAGATTATACGGGTTTTATCTGAAGGAATCTTAAACAATAAACTCCTCTCTTCTTTTTTTAATAAAAATAGAAGCGCCGGGGAAGGGATTCGAACCCTTGAGGCCCAAAGGGCCACACGCTCTCAAGGCGTGCGCCTTACCTGGCTTGGCTACCCCGGCACCAGAAGAATCTGGTGAATGTGATGATAAAGATTTATCTAAGGTTTTGAAATAAAGAAATTGATAATCACGGCAGCTTTAACCTGAGCGATAACTATTCCAACGCAAACAGTATTTACCGATAACACCTGAGCAAATCGAGGATTAGCGAAAAAGCCTACCCAGCAGGATAAACCTCACAGAGTAATGCTCTTAATTGATAAGTTCCCATAGCCGGATCGTAAGGAGGTTTATTGCTTGTCAGCAAATTAACATTTGACTCCCATACCCCATATTCAGGCCGACCTTTTTCCGGGAACCACCAAGCATGTTCACAATTCACAACTTTTGGATGAATCCCCTCTGTCAGTTTAGCTTTCTGCTTGATTTTACCCCTAACATTTTCTATAAAAACCCATTCACCATCCTTGATCCCTCGCTCTTCTGCCGTTTTTGGATGTATTTCAACTAAGGGATCGGGATGAACTTTCCTTAGTGATTTGATTTGCCTCAATTCGGAATGAAAAAATACAGTAGTTCTTCCTCCGGTGATTAAAATTAACGGATATTTTTTGGCGATCTCTGGCGTGCTTATTGGGCTTTCTGGAGGTTCCTTATAGGTTGGCAGGGGATAATAACCTAATTGCTCGAGCTTGTTCGAATAGACCTCGACTTTTCCCGAAGGTGTTTTAAATCCTTCCTTTTCGTACTTTTTATATTCCGTGGGAAGAAGGACAAAGTTTTTTTCCTTCAATTCTTTCCATGTGCACCCGGCAGGAATCAATTGACGATCGTAAACCTCTTCGAGAGCTTCGGTGCCAACCTTTAAGTTCAGTTTTCTGGCTAATTCAATCAATATTTCCTCATCTTGCTTGCATTCTCCAATTCTGACAATTTTTTTCTGCGCACAAAGAAATCTCTCAGCGTTATAAGGAAGCCCCATAACCGCATCCACCTCAAGCCAGCTGGCCGCTGGAAGGACTACATCAGCAAGTTCGGCAGTTGGAGTCATAAAGAGATCTGCAGCAGCAATAAACTCAAGTTTTTTTAATGAATCATAAACTTCCCTAGAATTTGCAAAACTCACTAATCCGTTGTTCCCAAAAAGGAGGAGCCCTTTGATAGGGTAAGGTTTGCCTGTTCTCATGGCTCTGAGTATGGATGGTATATGGCCCGATGGAAGGATAGCATGTTCAGAACTTAGGAGTTTAAATCTGTCATAACCCAATCTCTTTCTTTTTGTTTCTTCAGGCAATGTATTTTCTAATGTTGGAATATTGGACCAAATTCTTCTGCCAAATTTTAACCCGCCTGGTATATCTATATTTCCCGTTATTGCCGGTAGGAGCATCACAGCTCGGAGCGTCTGAATGGAGTTAGGTGTATGCTCGATTGCTACTCCCCACTCAACGCAAGCTGGTTTATTTTCTGCGAACTCTCTCGCCGTTTCCTTTATTTTTTGTTTTTCAATCCACGTTATTTCTTCTGCCCATTCCGGAGTGAATTTCTTAACATGCTCGACTAATCTATCAAAACCATATACCCATTTTTCCACGAAATCTTTATCGTATAACTCCTCTTGTATAATAACATTCAACATAGCTAAAGCCAATGCACAGTCAGTTCCAGGCCTCAATTGTATCCATATATCTGCCCTTTGTGCTGTGATTGTAAGACGTGGGTCTATGACGATAAGCTTACTTCCCTTATCCAGCGCCTCAAGAAACGGCCATGGAAGCTCACCATCAGGGCCAGTTATTATTGGATTATGGCCCCAAACGAGTATGCATTTGGGATTTACATCTTTATTATAATAGTCATTAACGAGGTATTCTCCGAAGGTGATCGTGGCGACCGTAAGACGGGGGAAGAAACACTGCGCTAACCCAGGTTCACTCCAATTTGGAGTTCCAAATGCGTGGGCGAACCTCGGGACGAATAGATAATGGTGCCTTCCAGTTCCTTGGAATACAGCTACCGATTCTGGCCCGTACTGTTTTCTAATGCGGGCGAGTTCATCGGATATAATACTTAAAGCCTCGTCCCACGAGATTCGGTCCCACGTTCCTTCCTTCACCTTCTTGAGAGGATGCTTAAGACGATCCGGGTGATAGAGCAACTCTAGTGAGGCAAGACCTTTTGCACACAATCTCCCTTTATTAATAGGATTTTCTTTATCACCTTCAATTTTCGTCACTTTGCCATCTGAAACGTGTACAAGGACCCCACAACCTCCATGGCAAATCCGACAAACGCTTTTATGTATTTCCAATTTTATCAATGTTTTTTCTTTTTCTTTATATTTATTATTTCCCTTTCCTTTTCTGACTTGAGCGAAAATATAAAATCAACCCCCTAAACCTTATGCGCGCCTTGCGAAAGAGCAAGAAATTTTAATTTTATATGAATCGAAACCTCTGTAGTATAAAAATAGTATAAAAATCTCATAAAAAAACAAAATACTTTTATTCTCTCTGTTAAATCAAAAATGTGTTGTTATGTCTAAGGAGAAGAGCGTTTGGGAATATATTGGAAAGGAAGAAAGTGACTGGTTGAAAAAAAAGCTTGGCATCGATCCCCACGATGAAAAAGAACAAATCAAAGCAAACCTAATGGTCGTTGGAGGTATGCTGCCCCTTTGCTGGTCAAGAGCCAAGGTCTTCATGGATTTAATGTATCGTGAAGCAGAACTCAAGAAAGGGGACAGGGTTCTACTCTTGGGGGAAGACCTAACGGCCTCGGGTCACGTCGAAGCGGTCAGAACGCGAATAGGGAAAAAAGGTGAAATCAAAATGGCCGACTATCTGCTGGAGGGCCTTGAAACCTTCAAAACCGATGTCATAGAGAGGACGTGCACCAAGTTTAGAGACGAATACTTCGACGCCGTGATTCTCGCCCATGGATTCCACCATGCAATAGATGGAGATAGAGCTGCGAAGGAGATGACTCGAGTCCTAAAGAAAGGTAAGAAACTCGTCATCGCAGAAATGCTTCTGTTAAGCACGTTTGTACTCGCTGAGCAGGATGTACACCTTCAATGCATCTTTGAAAAAGCCTTCCTATCAAAAGCGTCTGAAGCAGCCTCCGGAAAAAGTTCTTACTGGGATGTGAAAGCATCCATCGGGGACCCAGAGCAGGATATACCCAATACTTTCAGCAAATATCTTTCAAATATAAGCACGTTCCCATGGAGGGGCATAGTGCTAGTCGTCGGCACTAAAAAATAGTTGAAAATTAGGTCTTGAGTTCGATCTCAATCGCGACCTCTTCAGGCACCTGGATGCGCATGATCTGTCGCATCACTCGCTCGTCTGCCTGCATGTCAATTAAGCGCTTGTGCACGCGCAGCTCCCACCGGTCCCATGTCGCCGTTCCCTCACCATCGGGCGATTTTCTCGTGGGCACCACTATCCTGCGCGTGGGGAGGGGAATAGGTCCCGAGATCTTGATGCCGACCCGCTCCGCTATACCGGCAATCTGCTTGCAGACCTCGTCGAGCTTCTTTGGCTCTGTGCTCGAGAGCCTTATGCGCGCCTTTTGCAATGATACCCCTCACCCTACCTAGAGGGAAGGGGATAATAAAAGAGTTGGGACTATTTCGCGGGTGTCAGGTCGATGCAAACACCTGCTGCGATAGTCATGCCCATGTCGCGTACAGCGAAGCGACTCAGTTGTGGGAGGTCAGCAGCCTTCTCGATTACCATGGGCTTTGTAGGCGTTATCTTAACTGTTGCCATGTCTCCCTTCTTTATGAATTCCGGCTTCTCCTGAACCACTTCACCGGTCTTCGGGTCAAGCTTCTGAGTAATTTCCGATATGGTGCAAGCTATCTGCGCCGTGTGGGCGTGGAAAACCGGAGTATAGCCGGCAGCTAACGCCGTTGGATGTTGCAGCACAGCAATTCGTGCGGTGAACTCCTTAACCACGGTTGGAGGCGACTTCGGGTGCCCCGCAACATCCCCCCGCCTTATCGCGGTCTTCTCGATCCCCCGAACGTTAAAGCCTATGTTGTCGCCGGGCTCGGCCTGCGGAATTGTCTCATGGTGCATCTCGATCGATTTCACCTCCGCGCTCACTCCCGCAGGCTCGAAAACGAGGGTATCGCCAGTTTTCAGCACTCCCGTTTCAACCCTCCCCACAGGCACGGTTCCAACCCCAGTAATGGAGTATACGTCCTGCACTGGCAGACGAAGCGGCTTGTCGACAGGTTTCGAAGGTACAGAGAATGCATCCAGCGAGGCATAAAAGACGGAACCTGTGTACCACTTCATCTTGTCGCTAGGTTTAGTCACGTTATCCCCATGGAATGCCGAAGTGGGAACGAACGTGAATTTTTCTGGGTTCTTGAAGCCAACCGTTTTCAGCAGGTCGATAATCTCATCTTTGAGCTTGTTAAACACATCCTCTTTGTATCCCACGAGATCCATCTTATTTATAATAACCACCAGTTGTCCAACCCCAAGGGTAAAGGCAAGCGCCGCGTGCTCCCGTGTTTGAGGCATAATCCCGTCATCAGCTGCGACCACGAGCACCGCTGCGTCAGCTTGGCTTGCACCAGTAATCATGTTCTTAACGAAGTCCCGGTGCCCTGGGGCGTCGATGATAGTGAAGTAGTACTTGTCCGTTTCGAACTTTTTGTGCGCAAGGTCGATGGTAAGTCCCCGCTCTCGCTCCTCCTTAAGGGCGTCCATCACCCAAGCGAACTTGAAGGTCTTACCTCTGTCGCCCATCGCCTCGAACTTCCTTAAATCTTCCTCTTTCACCAATCCCTTTTCATAAAAGGTTCTACCTACCAACGTGGACTTACCGTGATCCACATGTCCGATTGTTATCAGGTTCAAGTGAGGTTTCACCATTCATATCTCCTCCTCTAGCTAATTCCCATTTGCGTGTGCATTTTAAAAGCCTTGCGTTATCTTGCTCCCTTTGCTATTCGCTCAGTCTCCCCTTTGCGCGCCACGGCGAAACTTTTCATGTCGTTGTTAGCGGCCATTATGAGTTCCTCGGCAAGGCACTCCTCGATCGATTTTTTGTTTGAGAAAGAAGCTGCGAAGCTTCCGGCCGCGAGATTCTTGAGTGCGATGTCGAGCCTCCGCTGGGGGGAGGAGTCGACAGCGACGTAGTAGGTTATCCCCCCGTAGCTTATCCGGGTTGTCTCCTCGCGTGGAGCCGAATTCTGTATAGCGTCGATCAAAACTTGAATAGGATTATTATTCGTCTGCTTTTCGACAATCTCAAATGACTTACGCACGATGTTATATTCCTTGTATTTTTTACCGCAGGCTTTGGCGCCACGGATCGCCTTGCCTCCAAGCTTTCTCACGCCCGGCCCTGAGCGCATAATTTTATTTATCAACCGCTCGACAATCGGCGCACCCGCTTTTCCAAATTGTTTACGGGAATGTCTTCCACCGCCATGCAGAACCATACCTGGCTCCAGCCGAATGTACTGCTTCAGCCCAGGATCCTCTATCGTAATACCATCGACTGACCACTTGTCGAAGTACTTGAACGCCACTCAATCACCGCGCTGGCTTCTCCTTGCGCCCCTCCACGAGCTCATTCAGCGAAACGTCATTCACTTTGATCACCTTGTAGCGAACGCCAGGAATATCACCGTACGAACCACCCTTTGCACCCCCTATCCCCTCGATGACGACCTCATCGTGTTCATCGATAAACCCAATTGCGCCATCTCTAGGAGCGAAAGCTGTGACTTGGCGACTATTCTTTATGAGCTGAACGCGAACGCATTTCCTAATCGCTGAGTTTGGCTGTTTAGCTTCGACCCCAACCTTTTCGAGGACTATTCCCTTGCCCTGAGGCGACCCTTCAAGGGGGTCAGCTTTTTCATCCAGCCTGAGCACCCGCCGCTTGTATTGGGCGCTCTTCCATCTAAACTTCTGCCGTTTGGAACCCAGCTTCCGAGCTGCAAATTCTCCTCTGGAACCTTTGCTCATATTACCCACCTAAAAGAATACTTTCCTTTCCAACCTTAAAAATCAAACAAGTGAGATATCCTGAATCCCATGATGGCGGAGAGCAAGTTTCTTTGCGCACTGGATTTTTCTGCCTCCTCGACCGATGGCTATTCCTCGGTCTTGTTCTTCGATTTTTATTAACGCAATTTTCTTGCCTTCACGTTCGACGATGTTGACTTCCCTGACCCTTGCAGGCATCAATATATTTTTCACGAACTTTAACGGGTCTGCGGAGTATTCGACGACATCGACGCTTTTCCCGATTACCCGCTTTGTTTTTCTGATCTTATTTCCACCTTTTCCTATGACAAAACCAATATCCCCCGTATTCACAACGAAGGTGAGCCTAGCCCCATTTTCGTGGATTATACAATCGTGAACCCTCGCTCCCGTCAAGCCTTCGAAGAGGGCGATGTAGCGCATTTCATCGGCACTGAGTTTGATGCTCATTTAGTTTCCCCCAAGCTAAGAATGTTCGAACCTCCCGGCTCTAGGACTGCAAGCACGCCTACCAAAAATGGCTTGCCGCAGGCTAGACCTAGCTCCGCGCTGCCCCCGGCGAAAATGTGAATGGGAGTATTTGTTAACCCTGAATAACGTTTGATATCATCCAAAACTTCCGATTGACAGTTCGATGCCACGATTACCAATTTTGCTTGCCCAAGCTTAAGAACCTTACGAGATTTATCTGTGCCCAAGATAACCTTGCCGGTGTCAACCGCTTGACGTATCTCCTTACTTACGTCCACTTTCTCCTTCCCTCCGCATCGCTAGCTCCACTGAACCAGTTCCTAACGGAATTGGTTGCCCCGCGATGACATTTTCGATTATGCCGTCGAGCCTGTCGCTCTCGCCGTGGACGCACGCGTCTAAAAGGTGCTTAGTCGTGATCTCGAATGAGGCCCGCGCGAGTACGCTGGCCTTTCCACCGCTGACTCCGTGCCTGCCCATCTGTTTCACCGCGCCCGATGCGGTCATCATATCGGCGGCCAGCATGATGTGCCTCACATCCACATCGAGTCCTTGCTCATCAAGCGTTTTTCTCGCCTCATTAATTATAGCGTTGCGTGCCGCCTCCACGCCCAGAACCGCCTCGATTTCGTGGACGTTATTGGTCGAAGTCCTTGTCTGGTCCACCTCTGACATTGCCAAGATTTCAGAGAAGTTGGAGCCCTCAGTATAAACGACATATTCATTGTCCTCCATCTTCACGACCACCCGGTTGATTCCCTTAACGCCGTGGAGAGGCAGTGCCCTTATTCTTGAAGCGAGCCTACGCAACTCAGACAAGCTCTGGGTCGTAGGTTTTATACGTAGTTTATAACCATCGATCGATGCATCCACCTTCAGCGCTCCCTTGATTGCGGAGACCACCTTTGAAGGAGTTAGCTCCCTTCGCTGCATCCGGGAACGGTCAAGGGTGAGGATGAAAACTATGTTGATCAAATCCATCTCTGTCTGTAGGACGACATCCTCAACCGTGGTCATTTCGATCTTTTGGGCGAATTCGCGTGCTTTTTCCTTACTTTTGGCGTACTTCTCCTTAAGGTAAATCGTCATTAGGGCGGCTGAGGGAACTCGTCTCGCATCGACAATTTCAATCAATCTAGGGAGCCCCAGCGTCACATTCAACTCGGCTACGCCCGCATAGTGGAAGGTCCGCAATGTCATCTGGGTACCAGGCTCGCCAATCGATTGTGCAGCTACCGTGCCGACGGCCTCCCCGGGCTCGACCATGGCATCTACATATGCCTGCTTAACGCCTTCGATTATTTCGCCTAGTTGTTCGCGCGTTATTGCTTTCTGTTTACCCACGCGTAGTAAGCTCTCCTCTAGTCCCTTAACCACTGCCTCGGGAACCACGTCATCCATCTTGCGAACTTCAGTCTTTATTGTATCAGGAGAAACGCCCGTCATGTACTACCCCCAACAACTCGCTCGATTATTTTTTCGACTTTAACAGCTTTTCCATTGTCACTGCGCGCCGGGTCGACGCCGTCCTCGCCGTACACAAACTGCACCACCGCACCCCGATCATCACGTACTGTCCCATCGTTCTCGACGCGGAGGTCTTGGAGGGCATTGATTAGGCGACGCTGCATGTAGCCACTCTGCGCAGTTCGAACTGCTGTGTCGACCAAACCCTCTCTCCCACCCATGGCATGGAAGAAAAACTCAAGTGGCTTGAGGCCATCCTTGTAGCTGGAACTTACGAATCCGCGGGCTTCTGCGCCGAGATCCCCGAACTTGAAATGAGGCAGGGTACGCCCTCTGTAGCCTCGACTCAAGCGTTCACCCCGGACGGATTGCTGCCCAACGCAAGCCGTCATCTGCGTGAGGTTAAGCATGCTGCCACGCGCGCCAGTTCTAGCCATGATAACAGCGGGATTGTCAAGACCCAGATATTTCTCGGCTATCTCTCCCGCTCGGTCCCTGCTCTCCGCGAGCACCTCCATTATGCGCATCTCGAGTGTTTCTCGGAGGGATCGGCCGGGAAATGGCTCGAGTTCTCCAGCATTGTAAACCTCAATCAGTTTTTTCACTTTCTCTCGCGCATCATCGAGCACCTCGCTTATCCGCTCCTTCGCCTCGGGCGGGATATCTTCATCATCGATGCTCGTTGTGAACCCAAACATGACTGCGGCGGCAATCGAGAGCTTTGTTACCCGATCCAAAAATTCCCGGGCAGCCGTTGTACCGTAATCTTTGACAATTCTGTCTAACACCTCACATCTGTCGAGCGCCTTGTAGCTCCGAGCGTCCATAACCCCGCTGAGCAACTGCCCGTCCCGTATGACCACGTACGCATCGATTTCGCACTCCTCTTTCTTGCAGCGGGTGCAGTTCTCACATATCTTGGCTTTGAATGTCAAATTCAGCCCCCTAGGAAGAAGCATGCTGAAGACCTGTTTGCCGGCCCAATACTCGATGCTCTTTTCTTTGACCGCTGGCTTAGGCAGACTGGCAAACACCCCCACAGCCGCCAAGAGCTGTTGGCTTTGTTCTCTCGTCAGCAGCGTACCTTTACGCGTGAGCAGGTATGCGCCCGTTATATGGTCTTGGATGCCTCCTATGATCGGGCCCCCAAACCGTGGAGAGAGGATTTGCTCTTGGACCCTCATGAGAATGCGCGCTTCGGCCTGGGCCTCCTCACGTTGGGGAGCGTGCACGTTCATCTCATCGCCATCGAAGTCGGCATTGTAGGGCGGGCAAACGCTTAGGTTGAGCCTGAAAGTTCGTCCAGGTAGGACCTTAACCTCGTGGGCCATTATCGACATGCGGTGAAGAGATGGTTGACGGTTAAAGAGCACGATATCACCGTTCATCAGGTGCCGCTCGACGGTGAATCCCGGCTCAAGAGTTTTCGCTAGCTCCTCACAATCAGCATAGCGCAGGTCGTAGCGTTTGCCATCAGGACTTACCACACAGTTCGCACCTGGATAAATGTCGGGTCCCCGGCGGACTAAGTTTCGGATATCCTCAATATTATGCTTGGTCGCACGAACGGGTATGCTCAGAATCCTCGCGATATATTCAGGTACACCTATCTCGTTGATGCTGATGTTCGGATCTGGAGAGATAACCGTGCGCGCGGAAAAGTCGACACGCTTGCCCGATAGGTTCCCACGGAAGCGCCCCTCTTTCCCGCGCAGGCGTTGGGCAAGTGTGCGCAGAACGCGACCCGATCTGTGTCGCGCTGGAGGGATACCAGAAACCCCGTTGTCGAAATATGTCGTGACGTGATACTGCAACAGCTCCCAGAGATCCTCGACAATTAGGTGAGGGGCTCCAGCTTCGATATTTTCACTCAAGCGCTGGTTGATCCGTATTATGTCCACTATCTTGTGAGTAAGGTCGTCTTCGGATCGTGCTCCGGACTCAAGTGTTATGCTCGGTCTGACTGTCACAGAGGGTATGGGCAAAGCCGTTAAGATCATCCACTCCGGCCTAGCAATTTCCGAATTTATCCCCAATAACATCGCATCTTCATTCGTTATGCGCTCGAGCCTCTCCCGTACATCGCTAGGCGTGAGGCGGTTTTTACCTTCGACGAATCCTGTAGGTTTTTCAAACTTCAGCGAAATTTGTTCTTCTTCACAATAGGGGCACTTATCTGTGGTTGAGGCGCTCTTGACGATCTCATTTGTCATCCCCCACCATTTCCGTCCAACCTCCCTCATCTCCGTGATCCGTTTTAGATATTCCTCAAGTTTTGGTCCCGATAACAATATTCTACCACATTTTCTGCATGTAGCTCGAAGGCAGTTGTAGATTGTGTCCACATAACCCACATGGATGACGGGACGCGCCAACTCAATGTGACCAAAGTGGCCGGGGCAATCGCCTGCCCGCGCGCCACAGGTTCGGCACCTCAGACCCGGGTCAATAACTCCGAGACGGGAGTCCATGAGTCCCCTCTCTATGGGATAACCATCTTCATCGTAGGTGTCAGCGGTGACAACTTTTGTCACCGAAATTTTGCGTATTTCCTCTGGCGACATCAAGCCGAAGTCCATACGGTCGATTAATTTGGGGATGTGCATCATAATTATCACCTAGGCCCTATCCTTCAGCCGCAAGCGTGGCGACATGCACATCGACTTAAGCTCGTCGACTAGTAACTTGAACGCGTAGGATATCTCCACCCCGTAAATCTCCGAGTCTTCATCACAAACCGGGCAGTACGTGCGATCTCGCCGCCTGTCGTAAATCGCAAAACTGCCGCATTTGCCACATATCAGGCTGGTGTACCTATCCGAGGCGTCCAAGAGGCGCTCCTTCAGCAACATCGCTGCACCATGGCCAATCAAGCAGTCACGCTCCATTTCGCCGAAGCGCAACCCCCCTTCGCGCGCCCTACCCTCGGTTGGCTGATGGGTCAGAACCTGTACCGGCCCTCGAGAGCGAGCATGTATTTTGTCCGCTACCATATGGTGAAGTTTTTGATAATAACAGACTCCGATGAAGATATCTGTGGGAATCATCTCACCAGTGACCCCATTATACATTATCTCCTTACCCGTGTGCTTGAATCCACAAGCTTGAAGCATTTCGCGCAGTTGCTTTTCCGGCATTCCCGCGAATGGTGTGCCATCAATTCGTTGCCCAGCGATCGCCCCGACTTTACCGGCAATCATCTCCAGCAACTGTCCTACCGACATGCGTGAGGGGATGGCGTGCGGGTTGATGAGGACATCAGGCACTATCCCGCTTTCGGTGAATGGCATGTCCGCGCTATCGAGGATGATTCCAATGACTCCCTTCTGACCATGCCTAGACGCAAGCTTGTCCCCAATCTCCGGTATGCGCAGATCTCTGACCCGCGCCCTCACGAGTTTGTTTCCTTCAGATGTCGTGCTCATGAGAATCATGTCAACGATTCCTTCCTCGCTGGGTCTGACCCTTATCGAACTTTCCCGACGTCCATGCTCGACTGCGATGCCGAACTCGTCTATCTCCTCTAAGAATCTCGGTGGGCTTGTTCGCCCAATCAAGACATCCTCGCCCCGAACTTCGGATTCAACCTCAGTTATCCCATCGTCCCCAAGGTTCCGGTAGAGGCTCGCGTCAGCATATCCCCGAATCTCCTCACTTGGGATCTCGAACTTGTCCTCTTGCCCCCCAAGATACCTACCTTCCTCGGCCTCGTAAGCCCTGTAAAACGTCGTTCGCCCAAAGCCACGATCAATGGAATCTTTGTTGACGATGAGAGCATCTTCCATGTTGTAGCCGCCGTAGGTCGCGATTGCCACTACAACGTTCTGCCCAGCAGCCCTGCGGTCGAAGCCAACCGCGTCCATCACCTTGGTCCAGATAAGTGGGACGTGTGGGTAGTGTAAAAAGTGACTCCGCGTATCCACACGGTTGTGAATATTGGTTACTCCGACCCCGAGCGCCTGTTTGGCCATGTTTGCGCCGTAAGTATTTCGCGGTGATTGATTGTGTTCGGCGTAGGGGATGAGGGTTGCGCTTATCCCCAAAATCGCTAGCTGGTGAAGCTCCAAGTGGGTGTTTTCAGACATCAGCTCCTGTTGCGAGATCGCGATAAAAGAGTTTTCCTCCTCCTCGGCGTCTAAGTACTCAATTATGCCTTCCTGAATCAGGTCACGCCAAGTAAGTTCACCAGCCTTGACCTTCTCGATGTGTTCATCAGTCAGAAGGAATTTCCCGCCCTTAGCGACGATCACTGGTCTGCGCACCCGGCCGGCGTCCGTGTTTATCCGCACCTCGTTCGTGTCCTCCCTATATGCTATGTTAATTTGCTCATCGATGCTTCCCTTACGACGATGACGCCTGAATTCCTCCACAAGCATTTGCCCATTTTCGACTATGCCGATTAATCGCCCGTTTATGTAAACAACGCTCTTGCCCTTGTGCTCGCTACCCTTCTGGATTTTTATGACGCCAAGCTTGTACAAGAGCCGCTCGCACTTCCCCTCTTCGGTTCCTGTCGAGATTTCAGCCATCAGCGCGAGATTTTTCACAAGCCCACAGTTCGGCCCCTCTGGAGTCTCGCACGGACAAATCTTTCCCCAATGCGTCGGGTGGAGGTCACGTGCCTCGAAGTGAGGCTGGCTCCGGCTCAGAGGAGAGACGACGCGACGTAAATGTGAAATGGCGGCAATGTAGTTCGTCCGGTCTAAGAGCTGGCTAACCCCGGATCGTCCACCCGGCCAGTTGCCGGTGGCCAAAGCGTGCCGGATTCGTTCAGTCAGCACATCCGCGCGCGCCGCAGTCTTGACGTTTAGCTCCCTGCCCCTCGCATTTGCCCGCTCGAGCTGATATTTGATGTCCCGGGTGAGGTTGAGGAAAGCTAGCCTGAACACGTTCTCAAGCAAATCACCCGCCAGCTTCAGCCGTTTGTTTGCATAGTGGTCCTTGTCGTTTACATCTCTCCGACCGAGTGCAAGTTCTATCACCTGCTCAGCCATTCTACCTAGATAATACACCTTACCGATGCGGTCCTTTGAACGGGAGCCTATGTGTGGTAAAAGGTACCTGTCTAACACCTCTTGTGCTCGCTCCAGCCGGTATTCCTTGGTCTGCCCTATTGCCACTCGCTTTCCTATTAAGTCGAGTGCATCCTCTCGCGTTTTTACTTCGACCGCTTCCTGTAGGTTCTCGAAGAGTTCACGAATTAGCTCTTGGTCATCAGAAACAGCTTCGACGACCTCGCGATCGCTCTCGAGTCCCAAGGCGCGCATCAGAACCACGAGCGGTACTTGTCCTGGAACGGCGGGAAACGAGACGCGCAACAAGCCATCGCGCTTCCGCTCGACCACGACGAGTGCCCGAAAACCGCGCTGGGTCGAGAAGACCTTCGCCACCGCGGTGCCCATGCGCTCATCGCGCTCTACCAAAATAGAGTTCGACGCAAGGTCCTCTTGGGTGACAATCACCCGCTCCGAACCATTGACGATGAAATAACCCCCAGGATCTAGAGGGTCCTCGCCAGCAGCTATCAGTTCATCCTCGCTCTTACCACTCAACTTGCAGAGCTTTGACTTGAGCATTACTGGCAGCTCACCGATATACACTTCGTCTGTGGGTTGTTCCTTTCCCTGCTTGATAAGATGCACATCAAGATAAATCGGTGCAGTGTAGCTGAGATTTCGCAATCTCGCCTCGCTCGGAAATATTTCTGGACGGGACCCATCGGCTTCCTTCACCGAGGGCCTACCTAATTTCACCTGACCAAACTTGACATCGACGCCCGCGATATCGATATCTACGCCGCCTATTCCGTCAATGACATTCTGGATTCCACGCTCGATGAATTCATTGTAGGAGTCTAGGTGCTGCCTCACAAGCCCCTTTTCCTTGAAGAAAGCCTCTACTAAAGGCCAAGTGTCCTGCATCACACCACCTACTTAATCACGTACCTGTACACGACGGCTTTCCCCGCTGTGGGACTGTTACGGGTGATTTTGAGCACGTCCCCGGGCTTGGCCCCTATGGCTTTAGCGGCGGAATCGGAACTTTTGATGAATGGGAGCTGGTGGGGGAAAATCTTGTAACGATCAAGAACCTCTTGCATCTTCTCTTTCGACAATATTTCATGTTTTGGCACGAGCACGTGCTGTCCAACGTCAATTTTGGCTGACATACTCTCCCCGCATACCGCCCCACAACGGGCCCGGAGGGATTCGAACCCTCGACACCCGGCTTAAAAGGCCGGTGCGCTAGCCAGACTGCGCTACGGGCCCAAGAAAGCGGCTTGAACTCTCCTTTTATGCTTTTCGCTATTTAAAATCATCGGAAGCGCATTTAAGACTTTCTAAATGAGGGTACTGTTAACTTATTGGGGCCCAACCACAAACTTTTACGAATTTTGATTTATTGTCGTGGGCATTCTCTAGAATAAATGTTCAATCAGTATTTTTATTCCGATACCAATTAAAATAAGACCTCCTACAATTTCAATTTTATTCCCAAAAAGGTGCCCAAATCTATTACCGGCAAAAACGCCGAAAAACGACAACAGAAATGTCACGGCCCCAACTACTATTATTGAGGCCACGATGAAAATTTTTAAAAATGCGAAGCTTACTCCAACTGCTAAAGCGTCAATACTTGTAGCAAAGGATAGTACCAACAAAACATAAACATTAATCGGGTTGGTTTCTTTTTTGCTTGATTCTGTCTTAATTGACTCATAAATCATTTTACAACCAACCAGACTAAGAAGTCCAAAAGCTATCCAATGGTCAGAATCTGTAATTAACTCCTCCAAGGTAGACCCCGCTAACCACCCTATTAACAGCATGCCCGCCTGAAATAATCCAAAAAATATTGCGATCTTTAGGACGTTATTGATTCTTGGGTGTTTTATTGTCGTTCCGCTTGTGATGGATACGGCAAAAGCATCCATCGCCAATCCAAACGCTATTACAAATATTGTAATCATGTCCATCTGATATCACTTCGTACGGCCGGTTTATCTCTAACATACCCCGCGTTTTATGTATTAAGGCATTGTGTCTGAGCCAAATAATTTAACAATACCTTAAATTGAGACGCCCTGGCCGGGATTTGAACCCAAGGCGCAAGTTCGACAGGCAAAATTATTCTGGTGGTGGGAAGGTTCTCGGATAAAACATTAAGGAAAGTTTTGGCGCTCCGCAAAGTAAGCGGGACACAAATTCTTCGCGATATATTTCGAATTTCAACCTTCCCAGGCTGCCCACTTTTTAAAAATCTTTTCTTGAACTTCGACAGCCTCAGATAAACTGAATGGACTTTCGGCTTTTCCCATCTCTCCTTGAACGGGAATGAAAACTTTGGTATTCGGATTTTTGAACGGGCAAGGGGGGTAATGGGGGTGCTGCTTTCCCTTCCTCACTCCAGTCACCTCGCTTTCGGGACAAACGCCTCTCATGAAACCTCGGCATCCAATCATCCCCTTCGCGATTGGTAGTTGCTCAAGCAGGGCGAAATAGATTTGGGCTGTTAGACATCTGAATTCCGGAGATGTCCTGACACAGAGACGCAGGCCCAGCAAATTCAATAGAGACCGCAAATTTATCGTAACATGGTAAATCCCAACTGCCTGAGAGAACGGCAGGGTGTATCTCGCCGATTCCCTCGGTACCCCACGCTCTAAAAGTTTCTCATAGGTTTCTACCCCCTGCGAAATGCTTTTCCAAAATTCCTGCTGTATCGGATCCTCGTCTTCTAACTTCAGTAGATCCCAAGGTAGAATTATTTCGTAAACCGGCCTCTCCTTTTCTATTCCTTCATCGGCTTTGATGTACCTCGTCGAATAACCGCTGTGGCTAGCCATCCTGTGTTCCAAAAACTCGGGGGCGTTTCCTTTGCTCATTTTTAGATCGAATTTTATGATTATGTGCTCTAACGCTGAGCCATAATCGTTTCTAACTATCATTTTAAAGATATCTTCGTCAAGAACTACCGGTGGAACCCCCGAGACTCTTGCTGAATAAGCCACTTCTCTCCAAGCGTTTTTTCCTCCCACTACCTCAAAATTCCAAATTTGAGGTTTCACCGCTTCTATTTTCATCTAAATCCCCAACGACCGATATCCAAATATTGTGTATGCTATGATTTCACCCCTAATTCAACACCTTTTTGCTATGAGGTACGGAAATTTAAATAATTGACGGTTTTGCGAGAGGCTCCTCCGTAATCAGTGGAGCACAGGCGAAAATGAAAAATCCCAAATTTGGCGCCTTTTGTGAAATTGAGACGCCCTGGCCGGGATTTGAACCCGAGGCGCAGGCTCGACAGGCCTGCATGTTAGACCGGTCTACACCACCAGGGCCCAAATAAAACTGAGCCGTGCCAATAATAAGTTTACTCAAGTGGACTGGCAGCGTCTCGGAGTTTCCCTTGGCTCTCGCACAAGAGTACAGTCCGAATCGCTGGCAGGCTTAACTTCCGGGGTCTGACGAGACCGGGTGTTGCCCCGCCGCTATGACCGCCAGTCCGGTTAATCTTTAGGTTTGGAATTAAAAAGCTTGTTTAAGTGGTCCCGCGGGCCGGATTTTCAGCAGATTTGCCGCATTTGAACCGGCGACATGTCGGTTTCGGCTTGGGTCTACAGCCGACCACTCTACCAAACTGAGTTACCGCGGGACCGGTTAAAATTGGGATTTTTGAACTCTTAAGGTTTCACCCGAGAAACTCATGCAACCTGCGGATAGCACTTAACTTCTCCTTCCGATCAACTTTTACCTCTTGGACAGCACTTTCTAGGATTTCGATTGTTTTTTGGTAGGTTCTCCTATCCACCGGATACGGGATCCCATCTTTTCCTCCGTGCGCGAAAGAAAAACGTGCCGGGTCTTCCCATGAAGGTGGTTTCCCGTAGATCAAGTCAGAAACAAGGGCAAGGGCTCGTACAGCCTTTGGCCCGATTCCTCTGATTGCGACCAGCTTCTCGTAGCTTTCGGGCTGAAACTCATAGGCTTTGCGAAGCGCTGCCATCGTCCGCTCGGTGAGTTCTGAAATAGTGTGCTGAGTTGGCATGATGAGGGTGCGCACTTGGGGCGAGCGCGCTAGGTATTCATCGAGTGACCGCTGCTCTGCTTCCCGGACATAACCCCCTAACCGCTTCGGATCGTCACGCACGAGGTCTAAACTAGATTTTCTCGCTTCATCGCTCTCGCGCGCGGTCATGTCGAGAACCACTTTCTCCAAGCGATCGCCTACAATACCCGAGTGCGGCTCCTCAACGAAGCTGTGGACGTCCTCGGAAAGCCAGTGGTAGCGCCTAGCCAGCCGCTCATGCATTCCCTGCTGCACCACGGCCCAATCCCCATCTTCGCTGAGCACGAAAACGTGATGATATAGCTGGTACCCGTCCTGCAAACAAGCGTTGTCGACCTTTGCGGTCATCTTGCTAGCGTACCTGAGAGATTCAATTTTTTTGGGGGCGAGGGAAAAAACATCCGCGAGTTTTTGGATTTCGTTCGGCGTTCGCTTCGAAACCTTACCTTTCCCCCCGCAGACCGCGATGCCGAACTCCTCCGTTTTTATCGCCTCCTTCAACGCACCGCATACGGTAGTGGTCAATCCCGATGAATGCCAGTCGAACCCAAGTGTGCACCCTAGAGCTTGAAAAAAGAAAGGATCACTCATTCTCCTAAGAAATTCCTTCCTCCCGTATTCGTGCACGATTATCTCTGCTATTGCCCCGCCCAAAAGCTTCATCCGACTAAACAACCAAGGTGGACATCGACCGCCGTGCAGGGGCAGCTCAGCAACACCAACTCGCTTCATCGAGCCTATTTTTATTTTCCAAAAGATTAAACCTATCTCTAACTCGCCTCGTAAAATTGGGTGAATAGCGAAAGGGGCATCGCAGCTAGTCATTTCGTGGCGTAGTAACCTGCAGACTTCTGTCGCGCCACGCGTTTCGCATACCCTTTTGCGACGAGTTCCATCAGCGCGTTGTTCGTCATGCCCTTTGGTAGGCGGGCTACGCGCATAACGTCGCCTGCGGTCCTCAGCGCATCCGGATTAGTAGCTCCGAGTTTTTTAAGTTTATCATATACCTTTTGACCAGCAGGGGTAAGCTCTGCCATCGGATTACCTCGATTTTTGCTTCCTTCTGCAAGTGGGCTTAAAGCTTTTGCTTTTCAGTTCCAACCGCATGTCCAGCGCGGGGGCTCGCATGGTAATGTAACTCGATGATATCAAATCCACACCGGTCGCCACGTAGCTCTCCACGTTTGAGGGATCGATCCCCCCCGAAGCTTCGAGGGTAACCCGGTTCCGCAGACCTCCTCGCTTAAGTATCTTTATCGCACGTATGATGTTTGCAGGCTTCATGTTGTCGAACATTACCATGTCCGCACCTGCACGAGCGGCTTCGTATGCATCATCTGGATTGTTTACTTCAACTTCCACCTTCTTCACTCGGCTGCCTTCACGCGCTTGGAGGACAGCTTTACTCACCGAACCGACCAGCCTGAGGTGATTACCCTTGATCAGGATATGGTCGCTGAGTTTGTATCGGTGGGGCTCACCCCCGGCAACCTGAACCGCGCGCTTGTCGAAGTAGGTCAAGAGCGGGGCGGTCTTCCGTGTAGCCGCTATCACAATATCCGGGTTTTTCTTCTTAGCCCGGTCGATGAGTTCCCGCGTCGCCGTTGCAATGCCGCTCATGCGCATCAGCAAATTAAGCGCCACCCGCTCAGCCGCGAGGATACCTCGGGCTGGCCCCTTGAGGCACAGGATCACCTCTTCAGCCTTGATTTGTTGCCCATCGGACTTGAAGGCTTTCGCTTGTACCCCAACCTCATCAAAGGCCACCATCGCCTCGCTTACCCCCGCTAACACCCCTGGTTGCTTGGCGATAATTTTGGCCTTAGCCTTGTCCTTAGGTGAGAGGAGAGCTTTAGATGTTACATCGCCAGAACCTAGGTCCTCCGCTAACATTTCGCGGATTTTTTTCCTTACAAATGCGCTAGTCACTGGTGGCCCTCCCTGAAATCTCGAGCATGCGTTCAGTTGCTGCGCGCGCCTTGGTAGCTATATTTGGTGGCACGCGTACCACATGCTTCTTATCGTGCAGGGCGAGGTAAAGTTTTTCGAGGGTGTGGTTTTTCATTTGTTCGCACACCGCTGTCTCAAGCGCGGGGATGAACTCTTTGTCGGGGAATTCACGTCGGAGCCGCTCGACTAATCCAATCTCAGTGGCGATGATAAATCGCTTGGCTGGCGATGCCTTGGCTCGAAGTAGCATCTGGCTTGTGCTACAGATGTGTGAGGCGAGCTTCTGGATCTCGGGGTCGCACTCCGGATGCACCAGCACTTCAGCATCTGGATAGCGTTCCTTAAGCAGCATGACATCGGCGGGAGAGAACATCCTGTGCACGTAGCAGTAACCACGGTCAGGGAGCGGAATGATTTTTTTGCCGCTGCGCTGCTGCACGAACCAAGCGAGATTTCTATCTGGGCCGAATAGAATCTCCCCTTCGTCAAGAGCGTTGACTATAAGCGGAGCGTTCGCCGAGGTGCAGGTGATGTCTGCTTCAGCCCTAGCCTCGGCCAACGTATTGATGTAAAGCACCACGGCGGCATCGGGATGCTCTCGCTTTGCTTCAAGCACGAGCTGCGCTGGAAGTTGGGCTGCCATGGGGCATCGGGCTTCTGGATCCGGGATCAACACGGTTTTATCGGGGTTCAGGATCGCCGCGGTTTCCGCCATGAAATCGACTCCGCAGAATACGATGAGGTCGACGTCAACTCTCGCGGAGTACCTAGCCAGATCGAGCGAGTCCCCTATGTAATCAGCGAGGAGTTGAATTTCCTCCCGCTGGTAGTTGTGGGCGAGGATAATCGCGTTGTGCTCGCCCTTCAGCTTCAGGATGGCCTCTTTTAGATGCTCGGGTTTCATAATCGAGCCCTCAAGATTAGGCAATATTCACAATTTATAAAGCTATGTTCCAACACGAATGCTCTCGCTCAGGTTCCGCAGAGTTTGAATAGCCGAGAGCGCCGCGAGGTAGCTCGTCCTTGGGGAATCGGGGAACGACACATTCCGCGCCTCGGTGACAAGCTCGCCCGCCTTGCCCAGAACGCGGATCTCGTGCACGTTGCGGTTAAGCTTTGGGTCGGCGATGATGCGAACTTTTGTTTTTTTGAGTCCTATGCCCGCCAAGCTCAGGGTTGCCGCTACATTAACGCTTCTGGGGAATGCCTTAACCGCTTCTCGCGCGGAACCCTCAAACACGACACGAGGTTTTTTTAGCCCCTTTAGGTCGATGCCGAGTTCCTTGAGGTATGCGCTGTAAGCCAGCGTTGCTGGCGGCTTCCGTGTTGTTAACGTTACCTCCTTGATTTCGCCTAACTCGGCCGCCTTTATCCCATCGATGCCTAATACAGCACCTGACGGGATATAGATTCTACGACCGCTTTGCTCAGCTGCGCTACGAACATTTCTTAACAGCTTCTCGTCCGCAAATGCGCCTACGCTCATAACCATAAGATCTTTACCTGAACGAAGGACATCGAGTGAGTACTGCTCAACCGCCAGTTGGGAAGATGCCTCAATGACCAAGTCCACGGTTTTGTCGGAGTATATTTCTGCTACGCTCCTCGCTATTCGTGGTTTTAAACGCAGCTTTTTCGCCAACTTCTCGGATTTCTCTGGCTTAAAGTCATAAAGCCAAGCAAGTTCAGCTTTGCCGGCTCTACCCTCATCTATGGCTTGGGCTAACACCGCGCCTATTGCGCCGCAACCAATGAGGGCGACCTTTAACCGCATCGAGACCCTTTTAAAATTACAAACACCAACTGTTTAATCTTTAGGATGTTGTTTGGACAGGGTTTATTCCCTGCTCCATTTGCTTTACGTATGATTTCAATTTTTTCTTCATTAAGTTCAATATTAATTTTCCAATGAGGAGTTTTTGTAGAGGGCGGCTCTGGAAGTAGTCGTCTGCCATTTCGCCAACCCACTTCAGGTCGTGCTTTATGCAGGCTCCGAGCAGCATCCAGTGCTCCGGCAACATGTCCTCAAGCTTGAAAAATTTCTTCTTATCTAGTGCACCTATCGGCACGAAGAAAAGGGGGACGATGAAAGATCTGTACTCATTTAGTCGTTCGATTAGCTCAACTGTTTTCATGACATCCTCAGGAGTTTCCTTGGGGAGCCCCATTATCAAAGTCGAACACGGCTGCCAGTTGTTATCACACAACAACTTATGGGCTTCCACCACCACCTCTGGCCACTCCTCGGGTTTGAAGGGGGCCACCTTGCCTCTCATGTGCTCCCTCACCAGCCTCGGAGATCCCGTTTCTATACCTACTTGACCAGATATCTGCAGCTCTCCATTGGATTTTGAATTCAGCATCTCTGTAAGGCGCTCGATGAGGCTGGGCTTCGCCATTGCAGATGCAAAAGCAAAGTGAGAGAGCCAGACATTATTCGTCAGCTTCAGGGCCATCCTAAAAAGTTTCGTGACTTTCTCCTCGTCTGGAATCACACCTTTGACACCATATCTGAAAACATCTTCTGCATGTAATAACGCCCCCTCAGCTCCAGCATTAAGGTTAACTTTGATTTCATCTAGGATTTGCTTTGTCGGCCTACATCTATAATTCAAAAGCGTGGGGATGCAGAATTTACATCCCCTACCGCAACCTCGTGCAATCTCAACGAGCCCGCATATAGTTGGATTTTTTATAGAGGGGATCCGCTTAAGGGGCACAACCTCTCCTTCTACAACTCTCGGTAGCTTTTCACCGTTCAACGCTCGCTCGAACATCTCCACTGCGGTTATCTCACCTTCACCAACGACAACACAATCTATGCCGAGCTTGGTCATCATCCGTTCATCCGCAAGCTGCCATGCGCCGGGGCCCCCAGCTATCAACTTTGCTGTATTCACTCTAAGCGAAGAATTCGCGAGGAGCTTCCGGTAATAAAACGCCGCGTAAGTCTCCTTTCTTACCAAACCGCTGAATGTCGAAGAAGCGGGCCCCAAACCCAGAGGATCGTTAGCCGTGATTCCTATCGCCTTGGTTTCCTTATTGATAACTTTATGTAAGTGCTCAGGGTGTGCGACAGCAACGTCAAACCCTTTCTCAAGCAAGGCTGCTTCTATCTTCCTAGTTCCACACGGGGCGACTTTTGCTATACCATTGTGCTCAGGAATTGGCGGACAGAGTAATCGTTTGTATAACCACCCGGGTATCAACTTGGGTGCGCAGGCTGCAAAACCAACGAATATGCCGCCGCCATAATCGGACATCAGCGAACGATCTGCGGTTAAAACTATCTCACTCATCCATATCCCCAACTGGGGTGCAAATTATCCTGCATATAAGTTGGGCCGTAAGATATTTAGGTTTTTTTCTCGTATAAGTAGGCGTGGCAAAAATGGGGGCAGAGAATCTTATCATGGAGATATCAGGTTTTCTCAACATTCGTGCCACGGGCATAAAAATTCTTGACATTTTGGCGAGAAGTAAAAGGGGGCTTTTGGTATCTGAAATAATCGCGCGCAGCAAAAAGTCTGAACGATCGGTAAGAACCCACTTGAAACTCCTCCTCCAGCTTCGCCTCATCAGAAGAAAAAGGGTGGTCACCAAAAAAAGGAAGCTTGCCTATCGCTACCTCGCACTTCGGGCCCACGAGCTAATCCGGTCCACAAAAAAAGAGATGCGCCGGAGATTACGCAGACTGGAAGCGCACATACTAAGGGCTTAAGGGTGCGAGGATGATAAAGAAGTTGGCAGGAGTGGTTGAACGAAGGCCCTATCTCGTTCTGCTTTGTGTATTCTTGGTAAGCGGCTTCATGACCTACGGAGTCACTAAACTTTCAACCACAACAGAGTTCAGAGAATTTTTGCCTGAAGACTCACCAGCGGTTAAAACAACAGTGGAATTCGAGAACAAATTCGGTAGCACAACCGAGAGAATCCTACTCAAGGCCGAAAATGTTTTTAATGTAAACACAATTCGAGATATCCTTGAGCTGGAGAACGCGCTTCGAAATGAGCCCGAGCTACGAGATTATATTGTAGAGGTGAAGTCTTATGTCGATTATTTGGGAATTACCGAAAACATATTGTTGTTACCCGAACCCCAACTTAGAGCATATCTTTACTCCATGCTTACCCAGCCTCAAGTAGTAAGCGCCGTGAAAAGACTCATAAGTAACGATCAAAAGGCAACTATCATCAACGTCTCCACGGCATCTGGGCTACATACGGATGAACGCACGAAAAAAACCGATGCTTTTATCGAATTCGTCATTGAGTTTAGTGAGAATAATGAGAATCTAACACTTGAGGTAACAGGTACCCTCACTCTCCACAACGAGATATTTGGCTTGATGAATAGAGATAATCAGATACTGATACCCGCAGCCGCTATCTTCGTCGTCTTGATTCTTTTCTTCATATTTAGAAGACTTTCAGATATTGGTATCTCCGCTCTCACGGTCGCGCTTGGCGCACTCTGGGCGCTGGGAGCGATGGCGTGGTTAGAACTGAAGTTCACGATGATCCACGTAGCTCTGATTCCACTCATTCTTGGGCTGGGCATAGATTACTCCATCCACATGCTTAACCGCTATTATGAAGGTGTAGGTAAGGGCATGCGTGCTGGGAGGGCTATCTCAACTTCCATCCGCACTACCGGCGCAGCGATAACCCTCGCCGCAGTGACGACGATAATCGGATTCAGCTCTTTCATGATCTCCGACTTCCCGGCGATAAGCACGCTCGGAGCTTTTGCTGCGCTCGGTATCGCTTCCACCTTCTTGCTCGCAACGATATTTTTGCCGGCTATGCTACTGCTGCGTGACCGAAGAGGAAAGAAAGTGAAAAG
>CAYFPZ010000053.1:0-4785 GCA_964345105.1 Hadarchaeota archaeon (SeqCode) | reverse complement strand
GTTAATTTCCCATCACTCGTCTTCACGTGCAGCGTTCGAAAACCTCCCCTCTCCAACAACGTTGTCTCCGCATGGCCTTTTATGTTAACAATCTCCCCGGTTTTTAGCAGTTTTCCCCTCACTGAAACCTTGGCCTTTTTACTGAGATTTTGCAAAGCCTTCACGTATTCCACAGCAGTGCAAACGTTAACGAACGATGCAACCTTTCTTACGGGCACTTTGTTCGCCGGCTCGGAAGGCTGCCAAAGCGTGAAGAAGAAAAAATCGTTAATGACCTGCATGAGTTCACTATTGTCCTCCATGAAAATTCCATAAACCATCTCCGAAGGGTATCCGGGGGCTAGCATCTTCGATGAACATATCAAGCACTTTTGATTATCGGCCGCTATCATACTCATGCCAGCTATCTCTCGTGCCCGAAGGGAAATCCTCTCGGACATCTCCTTGAAATTTTCAATCCTTTTCTCGAACGGGTGTATTACCAAACTGACTGAGACCCCATTAGCGCTTCTATCAAGGAACATTTTCGCCCATCGCTCGGCCAATAAATCAGGGATGGCCGCCAATATCTCGACTTTGGAATCCGTTATCACGTCGGCCATTTTGGACAATACATTTTGCCTTCCCTTGACTATCCAAACAGACGGCTTCTCCTGGAAAGGGGAGATTTTTTGGTACATCTTTTTCGAGATGTCCAATATAGTTTCATACGAGTCCTCGAACTTGCCGAAAAGCCTTGGAAGAGCAACCTTCGGATCCACGGGCCAGGACCTTTTCGGCCTCCCGCTTTGAGATTCGATGAGCCCCTTCCTCTCCAAGCTCGAGACGACATCGTAAAGACGGGGCTGGGGGACCCCTGAGGCCTCAACGATCTCAGACGCGGTCGAGGAGCCCCTCATGAGTAAGGTGGTGTAGACTAGGGTCTCATATTTCGAGAGCCCAAATTTCATCAGATTTTCCTGTAATTTTTCCAATGCCATTTTTATCCTCTTTTAATTAACCATTACTACCTTTTAAAGTATATTTCGAATCTGAAAAAATTAAGATAGCTATCGCTAACCAAAGAGAACAGCCACCATAACCTGCTCACCTACCAGCGCGATGGGCCTCTTCTCTCTGCTCGGTGCTTCTGGAAGCACTCTCTGCAGTAGATCGGTCGACCTTCTGTAGGTTTAAAGGGAACTTCGCATTCCTTGCCACAGTCTGAGCAAGTCGCCTTGTGCATCTCGCGAGGAAAGTCCCTTCTGCGGCCACCGAATCTTCCGCCATATGCCATTTTCCTAACACTCCTTTTTTCTTCGACACAATCCGAAGAAACGTCTTAATTGTTTCTTTGATAAGCTCTTCCTGAGAAAAGCCCGTTGTGTCTTAATTTCATTGAACTAAGACACTTAAATAGTGCACGGTTACCCCAAAGGACCATTAGTACAGCTACTTTTTTGCCCCGGTATGGATACCAAAATGCGAAAGGGAGGTGAAAAGAAGTGAAGAACGAGATTATAGTTGTAGGGATTGTGGCAATAATACTGGCAGTCCTAGTAGTGAGGACGATGATTACGGGTGACGAGGCTGACGGTGGGGATGGATGGTTTAACACAAGCATTGAGGCTGGCATCAAATTGAGGATTCTGCCAATCTACACGATATATGTTTTTATGGATATGGACGTGGAAATTTTGGGTTTCAAACGTCCTGATATTGTCAACCTAGAGTGGCCGATATTCGGAAGTCCTCAAGCGCTCTCATGGGAAAACTATTCGGAGGAAGTCCACTTAGGATACACAGGAATTAATGCATTTTGCATACCCGATGAAAGCCTTGAAAATGGTGTTACGGTCGAAAACCTTTCTACAGAAGAATGGAGTTATATCGGTTCCGCAAACATCTTCGTCGTGAGAGACCCTCAGACTCCATATGCCATGGAACTCCTACCATATACGGTACAGATCGGGCCAGTGGTGGATGTCTCTGAGAAAACGAGCGAGGAAGAAACGGCAGAAGGTCGCAATGCTAGAGAGTTAATTACAACAGTTGAGGATGTTGAGATCAAAATCGTCACGCCCGATTTACTCATAATGAGCATCGAGGATTGGTATAGGATTCCAAATAAACTTGACGTATACGCTAGGATGACTCTCTAAATAATTAGAGTAAAATAATTACACGGTTTACCTAAACACGCGAGGCGCAATTATGGCCATAGTGGGGATACAGGGTCTCAAAGGTATTTAACGGGCGAAAGGCAGTCGACGACATAAATCTTACGATCGAAAAGGGCGAGATTTTCGGTTTGCTTGGCCCTAACGGCGCTGGCTGGTTTTGTGATTGCCGTGCTCTTAGTCGGGCTATTGTTGTTCAAGTGGGAAGAATAAAAGTGGTGGACCCAGCGGGACTCGAACCCGCGACCTCCGCCTTTTCCGGCAAACGCATGCGAAGGCGGCGCTCTACCAACTGAGCTATGGGCCCCGTAAGGGATACATCCTTTCAGTTTTAATCCAATCGTTGTATCTCTTAATGTTTTTGGGATGCGAAGAACCGATATCGGACATCCATTTGTGAAGATTCGCTGCACCCCTCACCAAAACATTCGTCCCATGGATATACGCGGGGTAACCCCTTTCTCTCAAAATGCCAACAATTTGCTTTCGGAGATCTGAATGAGCAGACGATATCAAAACGTAAGGATATCTGTAATTCTCATCTTTTCTAGCGAAGAAGCAACCGTCCGTATCTAGCAAGCCCCTTACCACCATTTTTTTGTATTCCCATGAAAGAGACATTACTTGTTCGTGCAAGCGCAAATCGCTTTTCTTTCCCACGGGGTAGCCGATGGAATTTAAAAAATTGAATACGACTTTACTTTGCATATTGATTCTTATAACGTTCCGATCGTGAATAATCGATGGATTCAAATCGAATAGCCGTTTAATCTGTGGTTTAAGATGTTGCTCGAAATATCCCATATCGCCTATTGAACCTCCCGTAATCAAAACGTTATATCTAATCCTCCGCTCACTTTTTATGAAATATTTTGATAAACATCCGTCACCCAACATCGTCCCATAAAACTCCCAAAAATCAGCCGTGAAAGCAGGTACCCTAGCTTGGAGATGTCCAGGCCTTATTTTTATAAAGCTCCTAATGTGGCTCATTCTTTTCCCCAACTCCTCGCGTGAGTATTTGCGAGCAAGTGTTAAGCCACCCTGTTGAGCGCCCCAACTTGCACTTTTGATTTCAAGTTGATGTTTTTTAACAAAAAGCCGTACTTCAGAGAATAATGAGTATAATTTGGCAAAACTCTCGCCAGAAACTGAATATGTACCTAATCTCCAACGCTTCAACGTCCAACGACTAACGTTGAGGACATGCGCTAGCTCTTTCAGAGTTATCTTTTGGTTTCGTAAAATCGTGCTAAATAACTCCCGCTGAAACCCATTAGGAAACGTTACCCTGCAGTCGTTGTCAAGTTTTGTTATGTCCACCTAAAACCCAAGTTCCCATTTTCATACTCTTTTAAGCGACTTGTTCACAGAGAGGGCGCCGAAAGTAATTTATAAACCTTATAAAAGGGGTCTTGACAAATTTTTGAGTTTTCTATTATGGTTTTAATTAGATGTAAGTTCAAAATTAAATTTGTGAGATAAAACGTGTAGGAGGCCGGCAATGCAAGCAATCGTGTATATCCGTACTGACCCGGGAAAGGCGCTGGCACTCTTGGATGAGGTCAAAAAACTTCCAGGAGTCAAATTCGCCGCTGCAACCGCAGGAAGATTCGATATTGTGACAAGAATCGAGGCTGCAGATCTTAAAGCGCTAGGCGATGCCGTCGTGAGCAAGATCCAGAACATCCCCGGAGTCAGGTACACGGAAACCTCACTGATAGTTGAATGAGCGGATGCTGCGAGCTTTATAAAGCGAGAGGGTTAAGGCTCAGGGATGCTGGTGGTAACTCTATAAGGAGCCATTCATTGTTCAAGTAAGTTTATTTTTCCCACCACAAATAAAAATCGGCGGTCTTATGGTCGAACTCGTATTTCTGGGGTGCGGCGGCGGACGTTTCCAAGTTATCGACCAACACTTCAAGACTGGAGGCTTCCGCTTGCACGCGGGAGTCAAAATACACGTTGATCCCGGACCCGGAGCTCTCCTGCTTTCACACCAGTACAACCTAGACCCGCTCGCCCTTGACTGCGTCGTGGCTACCCATTGTCATCCCGATCATTACTGCGACGCCGAAGTGCTCACAGAGGCGATGACTCACCACATGACCCGCAGACGAGGCGTGCTCATAGGAAGCGAGAGCGTACTCAACGGCATGGGGAAATTTGGCCCGGCGATCTCGCGCTTTCATCAGGGAAAGCCGGAGAAAGTCGTTTGCCTTCAAGTTGGCGAAAGCTATGAGTTCGGCGACATAAAACTTGAGGCGACACCGACTAAACACGGCGACCCCACGACATTTGGGCTAAAGATCCACTCGCAAGAGGGCATCATAGGTTACACCAACGATACCCAGTACTTTGATGAACTCGCGAAGCACTTCAAAGGCAGTCGAGTTCTAATAGCAAATGTCACGCGTCCGTTGGCGATGCGAATCCCGTGGCATCTCTGCTCTGAGGATCTCATCACCCTCCTAAATCAAGTTAAACCGGAACTCGCAGTGATGCTGCACATGGGCATGCTGTTCTTAAAACATTCACCGGAGAAAGAGGCGAAGCGAATCAAAACTGCAACTGGCGTGGAAACGGTACCGGGCTACGCGGGGCTACGTGTTAACCTTGACAAAGG
>CAYFPZ010000052.1:0-5350 GCA_964345105.1 Hadarchaeota archaeon (SeqCode) | reverse complement strand
TTCGGGTCGGCAGTCATGATTCCATCAACATCGGTCATGATCCATATCTCGTCAACGCCCAAGCTTGCACCGAGGATGGACGCCGTGTAATCCGAACCCCCCCGACCGAGAGTCGTTATGACGCCATCTTCGGTACCCGCGATGAACCCAGTTACCACGGGAACCTCTCCGGCAGCAAGAATTTTGTTTAAGTGCTGTTGGACGAGTTTGCGAGTTTTCTTGAGCAGTGGCCGAGCCTCAGTGTAACGGTCGTCCGTGATAATTCCCGCTTCAAATCCCGTTAAGTGTTTAGAAGACACACCCAACGACTTGATGGCTCCCGCGAGGATAGGTGCAGAGAGACGCTCTCCGAAAGACAGTACGAGGTCTTGGGAGCGAGGTGAGAGTTCGCCCAGATAGGAGACACCAGTGAGCACGCGTTGTAAATTGTCGAGCGTATCTCTGACCGTTCGTGTGGTCTGGTAGATAACTTCTTTATCAGCAATTGCGACCCTGCACGCTTCAAAGTGCTTGTTCGAGATGCGCTTCATAAACTCGGGGATTAGTTGCTTAGGGTTCGCGTGAGGTGCGACGAGTTTTCGCGCAATCGTCGCGAGTTCGTCGGTGACGCCTGCCATGGCTGAGGTGACAACCACGAGCTTGTCACGCTTTTTGCATCGGTCAATAATTAACTCAGCTGCTTTACGAATGCTCCTGCCGTCTTTGACAGGCACACCACCAAACTTGACCACAAGTTTCATTTCATCACCGTGACTAAATTTTAGTTTCTGGTTCAATCAAATAATATGCGTTGAGAGCTTCGCAGATATTTTTTGCAAGCGCGTGGTAACACATGTCGGCGTCGATTTTTTCGGTAGCGACGTTCATCACGTAGTCACGACAAGTGCAGAAAGTGCGGACAACTTCATACTCGTCTGCTTTACCCCGCACAAACCATCGCCTGCCCCGCCTTATCACGCAATGGCGCTTGATGGCATCCAGTGCTCGTTTACCCCGCCCACCGTAGGCATCGATCATCGCTCGCTCGAGTTGCGGAGTCAACATCCCGCCCCGCTTAAGTTGCCCAAAAAGCTCATTCTTTCTGCGGAGGAAAGTTTCCGAAACCACCCACACATCCCTATTTCTAAAGGCACGAGAGAGCTATAAAAATGGAGGCACATGTTCAAGCAAACTTTAGCCCTATTGCGCAAGCACGGCGTAAGGCTCAGCAAGCGGGCGGGGCAGCACCAAGTTGTTGATTCAACCCTCTTGGAGCGGATGGTTGGTTACGCCGAACTCTCTCGTGATGACGTGGTGCTCGATATAGGTGCCGGGATAGGAAATCTAACACTATTGCTCGCCGCGCGTGCGGGAAAGGTGATTGCGGTGGAGCGGGATAGAAAGCTCATAAAAGTCCTAGGGGAGCGGTTGAGGGGTCACTCAAACGTTGAGTTTTTGTGCGGGGACGGGTTGCGCATCGAGCTTCCCAAGTTCAACAAAGTCGTCGCGAACCTTCCCTACGGCATCTCCTCAGACATCACGTTCAAATTGCTCGAGCATGGTTTCGAGTTGGCCGTACTTATGTATCAACGGGAGTTCGCTGAGCGGCTCGTGGCAAAACCGGGATCCGACGATTACAGCCGCCTGACGGTGAATGCCTATTATCGAGCAAGCGTCGAGTTGTTAGGGGAGGTACTACCAAAGGCATTTTTCCCCCAACCGAAGGTCAAGTCGGCAATCGTCAGGCTCAAGCCGCGAGAGTCGCCATTCAAAGTCAAAAACGAGCAAGTTTTTTTCAATGTTATTCGAGCGCTCTTCCAGCATCGGCGCCAGCGTGTACGGAACGCACTATACCATTCTTTCGGGGAAATATTTCCGGGGAAGCGCCCCCCGAAAGCTGAGCGCAGGGCTTTTATTGATGGGAAACTTCCAAAGGAGCTTGCTGAGGCTCGTGTGATGGACCTACCGCCCAAGAAATTTGGGGAAATAGCTGATTGTTTGGTTATCTAAGAAAATGTGATGAAATAGTAACCAGCGAGGTAAACCCCCACAACGATTAATATAAGCCCCCCGACTCGCTCCACATACGGCATCGCCCGCATCAATTTAGACATCGCCATCTCCTTCGCGCTGGCGACGAGTAGGGTAACGATGATGAGCAGCAGGCTAAGGCCTAAGGCGTAGGATAAGAATATTGCCATCCCCCCGATGAATCCACTTGAAATCGCTCTAAGAATAACTCCAACAAAGATTGGTGCGACACATCCCGCGGTTGCCAAAGCATAGAGTGCGCCGAAACCAAATAGACTTGCATAGCCTTTGCGCGTGCCCGTTTTAGTTTTTATACGGAAACCTAGGGGCGTGCCGAGGAGCATCAGCACCCCCATCACAACCAAAATCACACCGACGATCAGCTCCATTTTGGGGATGTGGGGTGTAATCGCGCCCCCGAAAGCTGAAACTCCAACGCCTATTAGACTGAGAATTAGGATGGCGCCGACTGCGCAGGCGATCCCCCCGAGGATTCCCTTCCTTAATACGGCGGTGGCTTGGTCTTTCCTCGGAGAAGTCTCTTTCAGCCCTAGATAGTATGAGATGTAAGCGGGGAGCAGGGGGAAGGAGCAGGGCGAAAGAAAAGCCACCATGCCCGCAGAAAATGCGAATGCGATGCCTGTTAAATCCATGATGGCCCCCGCCTATAACAACCCGTTTATTTCCTCAATTAGTGTGGATGAAGGTATTAGGACTACATGGGTGAATCGAATATTCTTATTTTTGTCAATTATCACCAGCTTTGGGATAGTCATGGCATTGTATTTCGTGGTGACATCGTCAGTATCAATCGCAAATCGCCAAGTGCATTCTCGCTCTTGTTTAAATGTTGCCAGACCTTGGTTTGTATCGCCCCCCCATGCCACGCTGATTGATAAGATGATTACATCATCGCCGTAATGTTGTTGAACCTCTTTCAGGTGTGGAATTTCTTGCTTGCACGGCTCGCACCAAGTTGCCATTAGGTCAAGGACTACCACTTTCCCCTCAAAATCCGAGAGGCTGAAGCTATTGCCATCCGTGTCTGTGAGCGTGAAGTCAGGGGCATCGCCTTCTACTGTTCCTCCAACTTGGAAATAAATCACAATTGCAGCTAAGGCAACAACAGACACAATGAAGATAGCTGCCACTTGTTTCATTTTGACCTGCCCTACTCCATAAAGTCTTCAGGCTTAGGCGGCTCCAATTTTAATCCTTTGCGTTTTCGCGTGTCCCGAATGACTTGTTCCTGGAGTTCCTTTGGCAGCTGTTCAAATTTTTCAAATTCTGTCCCCCAGATTGCCCGCCCCTCGGTCTCCGAGCGCATTTCTGCCGCGAGTCCGAAGGAATTCGCTACCGGCAGCGAAGCTTTGATGATTGCAATGTCTTCCTCCGACTCCATGGTGGTGATTCGTCCCCGGCGCCCTTGGATGACCTTGGTGGCGCCACCCATGAACTCCTGCGGCACCCGCACCTCGAGCTTGAGCAAGGGTTCGAGCACCACTGAATTAGCGAGAAGGATTCCAGCTTGAATTGGGCGCCTGACCGCCGGGATGATCTGCGCTGGCCCGCGGTGCACCGAGTCCTCGTGCAACGATGCGTCGGTGATGAGTACCTTGAGCCTGCGCATGGGCTCACGCATCAGCGGTCCCTCCTCGATGACCTCTTTGAAGGCCTCGATAGCATAGTCTTCGACCTCGCGCATGTACTGCACGCCCTTGCTAGCATCAACGAAAATGTTTGAACCGATTATGGAGACCACATTCCGAGCGGCGTGAGTCTCCCAGCCCAGCTCCCGGAGCACGTTTGCGCGCTCCTTACGCTCCTGCTTCTGGGCAACCTTGCCATCCTCGATTGCTTTTACAACCTCTGGCTCGAGGGGCTCGACTGTAATAAAAAAGCGGTTGTGTTTGTTAGGGGACTTTCCCTCAATATTTTCAGCCTTACCAAGAATCGTTTCGCGATAGACGACGATAGGTTCAGATGATTTCACTTCCAGTCCAGCCTCCTTAAGTTTGTATTCGACGATCTCGAGGTGGACTTCACCCATCCCCGAAACTAAGTACTCCCCAGTTTCCTCGTTGATTTTTATATGTATGTTGGGGTCCTCGCGGGAGATCTTCTTGAGTTCGTTGATGAGCTTTGGCAGCTCTTGGAAGTTCTTCGGCTCGACAGCAACGGTAACTACAGGTTCGCTGATGTAGCGAAGCTCCTCGAAGCCTTTACCTTCCACCCCCACCTCTACTAGCGTCTCTCCCACGTAGGCCTCCTTCATCCCGATGAGCGCGGCGATGTTGCCGGCGGGCACCTTGTCGACCATCTCGCGCTTGGGCCCTATGTAAATACCAACCTGCTGGATGCGCGCGTCCTGCCCAGCGCTCACCAGTCTAACTGTTTTTCCCTTTTCAAGCGTGCCGGAGAAGACTCGGCCCGTCGAGATGACTCCAGCCTGCTCGTCGACGATGACATCGGTGACTATCATGCAAATTTTGCCCTCAGGGTTGCAGGAGAGCATGTCCTTGCCGAGTTCACTCTCCACGTCTCCCTTCCATATAATCGGGATTCGGCTCGCCTGTGCTTGTTTTGGGTTGGGGAGGTGGCGAGTAACCATGTCGAGTACGACCTCATAAAGCGGGCTTCGCTTAGCCAACTCCGCTGGGTTGCCCGTCTGGTAAGCATTGATTATGTCCTTGAAGCTGATGTTTCTGGCCTTCATCTGGGGGATTGAGAGGGCCCACTTCTCTTTCGCCGACCCAAAGGCAACTGAGCCCTTCTCAACACTTACTCGCCATTTTTCGGCGATGTCAGGCGGTGCGTATCTTCCGATCAGCTGGTTGAACTGGGTTATGAGCTTGACGAACCGTGCTTGCATTCCATCGGGGGTTAGTTTGAGTTCGTCAATGAGGCGATCCACTTTATTGATGAATAGTATGGGTCGCGCTCGCTCGCGCAGCGCTTGGCGGAGCACGGTTTCGGTTTGCGGCATGACGCCCTCGACTGCATCCACAACGACGATCACACCATCGATTGCGCGCAGGGCTCGCGTGACGTCACCGCTGAAGTCGACGTGACCGGGGGTATCAAGCAAGTTGATGAGGTGCTCCTTCTCACCGAAAGTATGCGACAGACTCACTGCCGCAGTCTGCACGGTTATTCCACGCTGCTGCTCGATTTCAAGGTAATCTGTGAAGAGCTGCTCACCCGCCAGCTCGAAGCTTATAATTCCCGAAGCGGCGACTAAGCTGTCCGTGAGCGTCGTCTTGCCGTGATCGACGTGGGCAACTATGCCTATGTTTCGGACCTGTTCTGGCGTCCACATTATTTTGGCGACATCGCCTAA
>CAYFPZ010000051.1:0-2659 GCA_964345105.1 Hadarchaeota archaeon (SeqCode) | reverse complement strand
GCAAAGACCCGCTTACTGTAATCGATATATTAAACTTAGGTACCCTTTCAACAGATGTCGCGGCGTTCCTCTGGCTGGTCGTGGATGGGTTTGGCATCAAGCCCGCAAACATCCTATTCGCGGGGGGGACGGGCTGTGGAAAGACGACCACCCTCAACGCTGCTATCACTTTCGTACCCGAACGAGAGCGCATCCTCTCGATCGAGGACACCGCCGAGCTTCAACTTTCCCATAAGCATTGGGTTAGACTTGAGACGCGCCCGCCAAACGTCGAAGGGCGCGGAGAGATCACGATGGATGATTTGGTTAAAAATGCGCTCAGGATGAGGCCGGACCGGATGATAGTGGGAGAAGTTCGAGGCCCCGAAGCACAGACGATGTTCACCGCGATGAATACCGGCCATGATGGTTGCTGTGGAACCCTGCACTCAAACAGCGCGGTAGAGACGATTTCCCGCCTGACAGAGCCCCCGATGGCTGTGGCCCCCATAATGATCCCAGCCCTCGATATCATTGTGATGCAACAACGCATCTACCACCGTCAGAAGGGGCAGATTCGAAGAGTTACCGAGGTCGCCGAGGTTACTGGTTTGGAAGGCGGCAAACCTCAGCTCAGTCGCATCTTCAAGTGGGATCCCCGCACGGACATGGTCGAGTCGACTGGTGTCCCAAGCAAAATCAAACGCACGATAGCCGAGTTTAGCGGGATGAGCGGGAACGACATCGAGATCGAAATCGGGAAGCGCGCGGCAGTACTGGAATGGATGAAACATCAGGGTATGCGAAACATTTTCGAGGTTAGTGGGATTGTCCAAGAGTACTACCGAGACCCGGCGGGAATGCTAAAACGCGTACGGGCTGAGAAGGGCACGAAGCGTCGTTAGTGATTCCATGCCGAAAGAAAAAGCTAAAAAGCCCAGTTCAATGAAGAGATTTTTCTCTGTGATTGGCGGCGGTGTGATAAAAACAGGCACGGCAGCACAGCGCGTGGGCCAGGCCGTCAAGGTTACCAAGGGGCCTAAAGCTTCGGAAAAAGGTGATGAGGTTACCCGAAGGCTGCACGAACTAAAACGGCTCGAAAGCTTGCGTGAGGAAGAACTCGCTGCAGAGCGTAAACTGAAGGAAGATAAAAAATGGGAGGTACGCGTGGAGCTAAAGAGGTCGCTGTCGGAGCGCCTCTCTGAAATCTTTTATTCCCCTTTCAAGCGCCCGGCGCAGCGATTGGCCAAGTTTTTTAAAGGGTTGGATGTGGACCTCTACAAGGCTAACATCAGGATTGCTCCTGCACATTACGCGGCACTCATGATTGGGGTGAGCCTCATCGTGAGTGTCTTTGCATTTGTCTTTATGTTTCTGTTTTTGCCCATCCTTCTTGCATTGGTGGGCGGAGTGTTTGCCTTCCTGCTCGCACTGTTTTTAAGTAGGACTCAGCCAAAGCGTAAGGCTAAGGCGCGCGTAGTTGAGATAAATCGCGTAATCCCGTACGCTATGAGGCACATGGCGACGCAGCTTTCATCTGGCATAGGCCTCCCAGAAACGATTACTTCAGTCAGCCGGGCTGATTATGAAGCTCTCTCGGAAGAGTTTGACCGAGTCATCCGCGACATGCATACAGGGATGAGCACGGAAGAGGCACTAGCGACGATGACCCAGCGGGTGGACTCCGAGCCGCTACGTCGAGCAGTTCGCCAGATTCAGCGCACCTTACGGACAGGCGGTGACTTGGCTGGCATCCTCCACACGTTGGCCGACGAAACAGCTTTCGAGATGCGCATGAAACTACGCGACTACACCCAGTCACTCAACATGCTCACGATGATCTTCATGTTTGCCTCCGCGGTCATCCCAGCTATGCTTCTGGTTACGATAGCGGTTAGTGGCCGAATGGGCGGGATAATGTTTACTTCATCGAGTGCAGCAGTCCTCTTTCTGCTTCTCATCCCATTCATGTTGTTATACTTCGTTATGATGATCAAACGCTTCGAGCCGAGGTTATGAAAATGGGGTTGATTAAAAAAATGACGGCATTTGCGAAGCGCGTGTTTCCAGAAAAATTCTTACAGAACCTCGACCGCAGGCTGGAGTCAACGAAAATCGCTCTCACTGCTGAGGAATATATGGGTGTGACTCTCCTAGCGACAATAATCGTGGGTGTGGCAGCGGGTTTCATAGGCATGCTCCTAAAGTTCCCCCTTCCAGCACCTCTGTTCGCGATCCTCGTAGCCGTAGCCACCTTTCCAGGGCTGACGATCGGGGTGCCCTATTATCTGGCCCAGCGTAGGGCTGCTGAGCTGGAAAAAGTGCTACCAGATGCCCTCCGCCAGATGGCGAGCACTCTGCGGGCGGGTGTGGGGATAGACGCAGCGATGGATGACATAGTAAAATCAAGGTACGGCATTCTTTCAGATGAATTCGGTCGGGTAGTGACGGAGATCCGTAGGGGGAGAACCCTCGACAATGCCCTCTTGGCTCTAGCGCGAAGATCAAATTCGCCCCTCTATGAGCGGGCCTTTCGCCTAATTGTCGAGGGTATCGAACGCGGCGGAGCTCTCGCCAGCGTGCTCGACTCAGTCTCCACGGACATCAAGGAGGTGCACGCGATCCAGCGTGAGAGGCAAGCAGCCACCACGCAGCAAGTACTCTTCCTGCTTGCAGTGGC
>CAYFPZ010000050.1:0-13377 GCA_964345105.1 Hadarchaeota archaeon (SeqCode) | reverse complement strand
GTCATTATCGCCAAGCCTTATTTCCTCGACCTCTACGCAGTCGTTCTCGTTCACGATAGGCACTACCCCCCATTTCAACAAAGTCGCGAGGGTGTTTTTGAAATTTTGATAACGCGTGGGGTTTGTGAAATCCTCTCCTGTCAGCAACATTTGTGCAACTGGTTGCTCGTACTCTCCAAAATATTTCGAGTAGACCTGCATCAAAACCCCCTGCCCGACTGCCGCAGCCGCCTGCAATGATGGCATCGTTCTCGGCCGACGTTCTAAATTAATGCGCCCTACACCCGCTCCTATTGCACCAGACGAAACGATGATGATTTCCTTTCCGCGTGCGCGCAGCCTCATGGTCTCCTCGACGAGCTTCCCGACCTTGCCGGGGTCGAGTCGGGATCGTTTGTCGGTAATACTACTCGTACCAATTTTAACCACGATTCGTCTTGCTTCCGATAGATTCTTTCGTTCTTTTATCACGTCCATCTTTCCCACCTACAGCGGACCCAATTTTTCGAGTTGCGCAAGAACTCGCTTCCGTATCTCATCGACCGGAGGAAGCTTTGCGGCGATTTTTCCTTTTTTAATCAAGGGAATTAAAACTTGCTTTGTTCTCCCTCTGCAGCTCGGGCACTCAGGAGATGACTCACGAGCGGGTAGGAGCACATCCGTCAAGCATTTGGGGCACCTCCACACTTGTTTTAAACCTCCAATTTTGCCGCGTTTTGCAACTGGTTTGCCCTCAAGCTCGACAATATCCATCGCGAAATCGATTGTCGGGGCATTGGTTAACGAGGTCCCGACACCAAAACCATCAGCTCCGGCCTCGGCTAGACCTCTTATATTATCATCATTGATCCCCCCAGAGACCATTATCTTGACGTGGCCGTAGCCTCTGGTATCGAACTCCCACCGGACCTCCCGGACTATCTCCGCAAGATCACCTTTCCTTGAGCTTGGGGTATCGAGCCTAACGCCATGCAACCGCTTGCCGAGTGCCTCAGCTGCCATGAGTGACTCAATTTTTTCATCAAAGTAGGTGTCGGCGAGTGCTATCCGTGGCACCTCGGGAGGCATCACCTCGTCGAATGCTCGCCAAGCCTTGACCTGATCGCCGAACGCTATTACCAAGGAGTGAGGCATCGTGCCCATCGGTTCCTTCCCGATTGCTTTTGCCCCCACTAGGCTCGAAACCCCATCGAATCCCCCAATATAAGCAGCGCGGTCGAGCATGGGGGCGAGTGCCGGGTGCGCTCGCCGGATACCAAAAGACATGAGGAATTTGGTGCCAACGATTTTTCTTAGCCTAGCTGCCATCGTCGCCACCCCCGAGGCGTGACAAAGCAACCCCAGCAAGGGTGTTTCAAGCTCGCAGAACTCCCCGTAGGGTCCCTCAATCACCACCACCGGCATTCGCATTCCACGGTAGTCATGCGGGCGGAAGACACTTCCCTCTGGCATTGCGTAAACATCGACGGAGTGACCTTCGAAGAGTTTGGCGACCTCATCAACCCCACAGAGCACGCTCCACGGCCACCCCCGCGGCAGGTCATTCGCCGTGACCTCTGCAACGACTTTGGTCTTGCTTAACTTTTTGGCATCGAGGATTTGCTTAGCGCGTGCGAAGTAAACATCAGTTGTTTTACCTCGCTTGATTTCTTCATCAGACGCCACATGGAAAGCTCGCATTTTATTCCCCCACGCTTTTAATGAGTTCATTCGAATTGGTTATATTTACTCCGTAAACGCGCTTCATGTACTCGAGCGAGGCGTGATGGACACTCTCGTCTGGCGAGGCCACGCAATCCTCTGGCACCGCTATCTCATAACCCCGGAGGAATGCCCCGGCGGCGGAGTTTTGCACGCAGATTTCCGTCACCACGCCCGTTAGCACGAGCTTCTTCACGCCCATCCCGCGAAGCATCTCATCCATGTCTGTATTAAAGAAGATATCGTAAGTGTGCTTCTCTATAACGCTGTCCTTTTTCGTGGGGTTGAGTCCGGACACCACCTGCGCGCCTTCGCTCCCTGCCATTGCGTGCTCCTCCCACAGTTTGAGTTCGGGATCCTCTGGTGTATGAGCGTCGCAGACGTAGATTACCGGAATGCCTCGTTCATGGGCGAAATCGAGCAAACGTCTGATGTTTGGGACTATAGCCTTTGCTCGTTCGAATCCCAACTTCCCCCCAACGAAATCGTTGAGCATGTCGATTACGATGATTGCTAGCTTCAATCGCTCCCTCGATAAAGTTTATGTCAAAAGCATAAAAACTTGGGTTATGAAGTCTTAAAGGATCCTTCAGATTTGCACGAAAAGATTTTAAGAACTCGAGGAGGCGGCACAATAGAATATAACTCTCTCTTTACCGCTAAATAAAACTTCAAATTTGTTAAAAACCCACGCCCAAGCAATGGTTCCAATTCCTGAATTTTCGCTTTCTCGCTTTCAAAGAATTTTCAAAATCTATTACTTGAACTTAAGATTCTCTCTCTATTTCATCAATTTTAATGTATTTTTCATATGTAATTATTGTGCAAGCCCATAAACGGGAAGATTTAAATATATTTTTTTCCTTATTCAAATTGATGGCAGGAAAAAAATTAGGTTACAATATTCGATTAAAAACCGAAAAAGTAAATGTTGACGTCAAAAATGAATACCTAGAGATGGCCAAAAGAGCTGATGATGCTGGTCTTTACTATCTGGCTTTTCCGGAATTCTTTGGGAGATTTGATCGAAACAGAATCCATGTAGTACCCTATATGGCCGCTATCGCCGCTCGAACCGAGCATGTTAAGCTTGGTACTGATGTTTTGCAAATACCACTTCTTCATCCAAAACATATCGCTGATATCGGTGCAAGCTTAGACATCATATCCGAGGGACGTTTCATACTAGGAGCAGGGGTGGGAATGACTGTTCCTGCTGAATTTGAGAATTTTGGAATACCAATGAAAGAACGGGGAAAAAGAACCGATGAGGCGCTTGACATAATAAAGAAGTTGTGGACAGAGCCTGCAATCTATGATTATAGGGGAAAATTCTTCACCCTTAGAAATGTCTGCAGCCCCCCATGTGTTCAGAAGCCCCATCCCCCCATATGGATTGGAGGAATGACCGATCCTTCTCTCAGGAGGACAGCGCGATATGGCAATGAATGGGCAGGAGGCATGTCGTGGTCAGTGGACACTGGTATCGGTGGTATACCGGAAGAGAAGTGGAATGTCATGGAGCGCGTGGAGAAGTTGAAACAATACTGCAAGGAATCTGGAAGGGAGTTAGTGTTTGGACGGGAGCCCAAAGGACCCAAGGAGGTTGGGATTAATCAGAGAATCAACATTAACATCAATCCGGACAAGGAGAAAGCTTTAGAGGAGGCGCGACACTTCTGGACAGATGTCAGAAAGGGACGGACTCAAGGAGGAGGCTCAATCGAAATGAAATTGAGATATGCAGCCGTTGGAAATGCGGAGGACGTGATCGAGAAGCTTGAAGAAGTTTACAAGACCGGAGCCTACTTGGCAGTTCTTTACCCCCTGAGTACGGATTCGAAGTCCCAGTGGGAGAGGGTAGAGAAAGAGGTGCTTCCGAGTTTGTAAATTTTATATAGGAAAATATTTTTTGTATAAAAATAAGCTTAATTATTAAAGTAATTATTATAAAAAAACTATACAAAATAGAAAGATTTAAATACTCTTTTTTCAATTTGGATTTGATGACCGAGAAAAAGTTAGGGCTTTATCTTCTGAATACGGGTTCTAGAAAAGGAGGTACTTTCGAGTTTATAAATTAAAGAGGTGAAATCATATGCCGAGAGAAAAGACCAAAGCCTTCATAAATCCTTTCGAAGTCCCCACCATCCCGGGTACCGAAGGATGGGAGAGAATGTACCCGGAACAATCGATAATGCCGAAAGAGAGGAGAAAAGAAATTGAACAGATGAGTATATTTCATGAAAGACAGCATTGGCCAGGAGTACTTAAGCCTTTTGATGTCGATGCTGTACATGCTCCCGCACTTAGAGGTCTTGATACTTTTCAACACCGAGTATTTGTTATTCCAAACGCCAAGGGTTTCTTTTTCTGGGTAATAAACGGTCGTCACTACGGCGCTGATATTCCACCTTATACCGATCCAAAAGTGATAGAGAAAAGAGTTCCGCTATTCTTACAAAGGATGATCTATGCTTGGTTTAACTGGAATAAGATATATCCCAAGTGGAAGCGTAAAGCGATGGCATTGCTTAAAGAACAATATGATCTATATGAACAAATCAAAGATTTGCCTGAACTCGAAGATATATCTCATTTTGCGATGGGAGGGGGAATTACGAGTGGCAGGAAGCTTGTTGAGCAATACGAACAGGCAGTTCGTATATACCTTACATTATTCGAGGGGTACCAATATACATTCATAGGGGCTGCTTACGCTACCGATATGGCATTTATGGAGTTTTGCCATCAGGCTATTCCAGGTATTGATGATAGAACTATTGGAGAAATGATCACGGGTGCTGATCTTGAGGCCTTCCGCCCCGACGAAGAGGTAAAACGTTTGGCTCGCTTGGCGGTCAATTGGGGCTTAGCCTCGGTGGTTAAGAGGTCGAGAAAATTCGAGTCAATGCGTTCGGAATTCGAAAAAACCGACCAAGGAAAGAAATGGTTAGGAGAGTTCGAGAAGATTTCTTTCCCCTGGTTCTACATGATGGTAAGCGAGGGCGTATTCCCACGGTCAAATGAACCATGTTGGATAGAGAATCCAGATATCATCCTCGGATTCCTGAAGAATTACATCGAGAAGATCGAAAAAGGAGAAAAGATCGAGAGGGATGTAAAAGTTTTGAAACAGAAGAAAAAGCAGACCGTCGAAGAAAACTTCAATAAGCTTAAAACCGATGAAGAAAGGCATCGGTTCAAAGAACTCTATAACCTTGTAGATACATTTTACGTCTTTGTTGAAGAACAAAATATGTACATAAAGAGTTTCACTTATGCGCTTTTCCGGAGGAATGTAAGAAAGTTTGCGGAGCTACTTGCAAAGCATGGAGTGATTAAAGAGCCAGATGATATCTTTTACCTCAAATTCGACGAGATAAGAAGGGCTTTGGAAGTACTAGTTTGCGCGTGGGGGTCTGGAGAGCCATCAATAAAACACTGGATTAATGAGATAGAGTGGCGAAAAAAGGTTATTGAAAAGTTCGAAAAATGGGATCCCATTATTTTCCTAGGCCCATGGAAGAAACCCGCTATGGAGCCATTTGTTGTTATTCTTGGTGGTGGAATATCTAAAGAGATTTTAGACATGTATCGAAAGCCTCTCAAGCTTGAGGAAGTGAAAGAGATAAAGGGTATTGGCGTTTCTGCAGGTAAGACACAAGGAAATGCACGTGTTATTATGAAAGCCGAAGATATCAGCAAAATAATTCCTGGAGAGATTTTGGTTTGTCCACACACACAACCTGCTTGGACCCCTGCATTTTCTATAATCAGTGGAGTTATTACGGATACGGGTGGAGTTATGAGCCATGCGGGAATAGTTTCCAGGGAGTATGGAATACCGGGAGTTATGAACACTTACATAGGGACAAAGGCTATCAAAACTGGAGATCAGGTCGAAGTAGACGGTGATGAAGGCATTGTTAGGATTTTAAGCAGATAATTCGTTATTTAAATTGATGACGGAAAAAGTTAGGTTAACATCCAGTCGATTTTATTACTTAGAAACTCGAAAGGAAAATTTCGGTCGGGAGAGTATGAAGGCAATTCTGTTTGATCTAGACGGCGTTTTGATAAATTCGTTCGATTCTTGGTTGGTCGCTTTTAACGAAACTCTAGAAAAGTTTGGTAAGAAAAGGATAAGTAAAGGGGAATACAAGAAGAAATATTTGGGACATGAACTCAGGTCCACTTTTGGAAAGTTTGGTTTGGGTGATGACGCGGTAGAATATTGTAAAACTCAGTTCATGAACAACATTAAAGAAATCAGGATTTTTCCGGAAGCGAAGAAAATTCTAGAGTCGCTGAGTAAAAAATTCAAACTGGGTCTCGTTACCAACTCCTGGGCGGGCTTTGTTCATAAAACGTTGGAATATTTTGACCTTAAGAATTATTTCGATGTCATCGTTACAGGCGACGATGTGGAGAAGGGAAAACCAGATCCAGAGATTATAATCAAAGCATGCAAATTGTTGGGTTTAGATCAAAGTGATGTGATAGTTGTGGGGGACGAGAGGAACGATGTCCTCGCTGGAAAATCCGCTGGTTGCACCGTAGTCGGATTAAACGTGGAAAGTGATTTCAAAATCAAAAAGTTACCAGAGTTGGCGAAGTTCATAGATACAATCATTGAGAAGTCGAGATCGAATAGTCAAAAATAGGTTCATAACCTCATTAAAATTTACATTTTTCAAGTCCAAAAACCATTTTTTTAACGATACAATTTCGTTGATTGGAGTAAGAGTAAAGTTCTTATTTTCTAGTATCTTTAAGTGTTTAGACAAAAATAACAGAGTCGTGCTAAAATGGAACAAAGATGGATGATTCTAACACTTGCTTTCTTTATGGCTTTCTCATATTTTTTCGCCTTTCAGTCTTACCCGCCAATGATACCTCAAGTGATGGAAGAGTTTGATATCTCTCATGTAGAAGCAAGTCTGCCAATGTCCTTAGTCTCTTTGACAGGAATTTTCCTTGCTCTGCCTACTTGGGCGTTCATATTCAGATGGGGACCTAAGAAAATCGGGGCATTAGGTCTTGTCATCTGTAGCATAGGTGGAACGATTTCTTCACTAAGCAACTCTTTCTTGCCGATTGTTTTAGGAAGAGTCATCCTTGGAATCGGAGGAGTATTAATTATCGTAGTTAGTTTTTCGATAGTAGCTAATTGGTTTCCCAGGGAACAGGGGGGAAGAGCGATGGGGATTAAAGGACTAGATATGCCTATTGCTGCTATACTTGCTTTAAATTTACTTCCTATTGTGATAATAATTCACGGATGGAGAACCAGCTTTATCGTCTCCACAGTCCTTCTTATCATTTCGACAATTATCTTCATTCTTCTGTTTAGGGAAAAGCCTCTCAGAGAACATGGAACCAAAATATTTGAAGGGATATGGAATAAGCAGATGTGGCTCTTGGGGATAACATGGTGCTTTATTACTATGACTCTCGTAGCCTATTCTACTTGGGCAGGGCCTTTTTTCATAGAGCTATGGGAAATACCTGTTAATGTAGCCTTTTTTATGGCCAGCGTTCTCATGATTGGTATGATAATTTTAAGCCCCCCCATAGGATACTTGTCGGACAGGCTGGGGAAGAGGAGAATATTCATTATTTTTTCCTTCTTGCTGATGGGCATCTCACTTATTCTAATACCAATTCTCCCTGGGTCATTTTTGTATCTGGCAATAGCTTTACTTGCCATCTCTGGTTTTAGTGCACCTATCATTCATGCTTTAACCCCTGAGATCCTCCCAAGAGAAAGAGCAGGGCTTGGATTCGGGATACTGTTTACATGTAGTTTTATTGGAATTTTTATAGGTCCCATTTTAGTAGGATTTGTTAAAGATTTATTTCCTGGAGGCGGACCAGCTTTTTTCACCATGGGTGCTTTACCTTTTTTGTCATTGATATGTGCAAAATTTCTAAAAGTCAGGTAATACAAATAATGTAGATAAATGTGCAAGTGTAATGTAAGCGATGTCAAAACAGCTTTTTTCGCAAGTGTAAGGTATAATAAACTAAGTGTTAAAATAAAGTGGGTTATGGAATTGACAAAATCTGAAGCTTACAAATTGAAGATGGAGAATAATCATGTCTAATATCCTGAAGCTCATCAAGGAAAGGCACTCGTCGAGGGTTACCTTCGATCGGGAGCGCCCTGTAACTAAGCAGGATCTGAAGCAAATCCTCGAGGCGGGGCGTTGGGCGCCTACAGCCCACAACATGCAGAACTTTGATATTCTCGTTATAGATGACAAGGAGCTTCTGGAGAAGATAGGAAACATCAAATCCCAGATCCGTGACGAGTTCATCCGGGAGAATTATCAGCAACTCTCGTTCTCGGAAAAAGAGCTGCTCAAAAAGAAGGTTGGAGTACTCGGCACCGTATTCCCGCCGAAATGGAGAGATCCTTCCAAGTTCGATGAAGTCATTGGTAAGAACCGATCGCTGCAACAAACCATGCGGGACAGTCCGGTTATCCTGATAGTGATATATGACTCAAGGAAAAGAGCACCTGCTTCGGAAGGAGATGTTTTGGGCATTATGAGTCTTGGTTGCGTTATGGAGAACATGTGGCTCATGGCCGAGTCCCTTGGTATTAGTTTTCGAGTAATGAGTACCTTCAGCGGGAAATCCGTCGAAAAAGAGGTAAAGAGAATTCTCGATATCCCCGAATACATGAAGATTGCCTTTGCCGTCCGCATAGGTTACCCAATATCTGCGCCAACTAAATACCTGAGAGTGCGCCGTGATGTGGAAGATTTCACACATCACAACCGGTTTGGCAACAAGGGTCTTGAATGAAATGAATATCAGAGATAACACAATTTTAATCACCGGAGGCGCGACAGGCATAGGTTTCTCACTTGCCGAGGAATTTACAAAAGCTGGAAATGAAGTAATCATTTGCGGCAGGAGGGAAGAGAAATTAAAAGAGGCAAAAGATAAACTGCCGCATACACATACCAGGAAATGCGATGTGTCAAATGAAAAGAAACGGGAAGCGTTGTATGAATGGGCGAGTTCCAATTTCAAAAATCTTAACATCTTGGTAAACAATGCTGGAATTCAAAGAATGATAGATTTCAAGAAAGGTACTGAAGAGGTGCTCAGAGGTGAGGACGAGATTGAAACTAACTTCAAAGCCTATGTTAACTTATGCGCTCATTTCATACCATTATTTTTGCAGCGAAAAGAAGCAGCAATCATTAATGTGTCGTCCGCATTGTGTTTTGTTCCTTTGGCAATAATGCCTGTTTATTGCGCAACCAAGGCTGCTGTTCATTCCTTTAGCCTTTCGCTTAGGCATCAATTGAGAAATACTCCTATCAAAGTTTTCGAAGTAATACCGCCAACCGTGGATACCGAATTGGATAAGGGAGCAAGAGCTCAACGGGGTCAGCAGGACAGAGGGATACAGCCGAGCGAGGTCGCTAAAGCGGTCATCGGTGGTTTGGAGAGAGATGAATATGAAATTGCTGTGGGCATGGCTAAAAACTTGAAGATGGGCGCAAGAAACAATCTGGAAAAAATATTTCAGAATATGAATCGATAGTAATTTAAAATTTTAAGACATTGCTAATTGACTTTTATTACCAGTTGTTTTTAACCGCAAAGTGTCGTGGAGTGAATGGGTCAGAGAGAGGTCATGGAAATTCATAGAAAATCAAAATGATGACTGTCGAGGAAAATACCCAAAACAAAATTTTTTTATACTAAACCACTTATCTCTTTGTGAAAAAATGAATGTATTTGAAGCCATCAAGAATAGAAGAAGTATCCGAAAATACCAGAAAAAAAATGTTTCGGATGCAATCCTTCAAAAAATTCTTGATGCAGGAAATTGGGCACCATCTGCGGCCAACAGACAGCCATGGGAATTTGTTATAGTACGGAATGCAGAAACAAAAAATAGGTTACAAGAGATAATCGACGAAAATGTGGTAATTTCTGCAACTTGGGAATCAAGGTTTGCTACATATTTGGATAGGTACGGTAGATTTGTAAAGACAGCCCCAGTCGTCGTGATTGTGCTTGCGGACCCCCTAAAAACTGGACCGCACGTTTTTGGCGAAGAAACTTACATGCTTTCTGCTGGAGCAGCAATTCAAAATATCTTGTTGGCCGCCCACGCAATGGGGCTGGGTACAGTTTGGATAAGCATGTACGACGAATTTAAGGTAAAGGAACTGATAAAAGCGCCTAAAGGATATAAAGTCGTCGGCGTGATACCAATTGGTTACCCGGCCGAGAAAAGAGAAAAATCCAGAATAAAGTTAGATAAAAAAATACATTTTGAAAAATTCTAATTTGGCATGCTTGGATTAGTGTCGAGTGGGCTGGAACTAGAAACTCAAAAAGTTAAATTTTAACCTTAAAGGTACGTTGATTTCAGCTATCGTCTCGCGATACAGAAGACGTCTTCCCCACCAACCTCACCTGAATTGAGTAGCTTGAAACCAGCAGCCCGAACCCAGCGCTCAAGCTCGCCCAGAGAGTGTTTGTGCTTGAGGGTAGTCATGATCACAATTCCACCTGGCTTTGCTACCCGTGCGACCTCTCGTACCGTAGCTTTTGGATTCGGCATGTTCTGAAGCAGGGTTACCGAGACTACCGCATCAAAGCTGCGATTGGCGAATGGCAAGTAATCGGCGTCCGCGAGCACGAGTGCCGCGCTATCTCTCCGTTTTCTCGCCAGCTCCAGCATCTCCGGCGATGAATCTATGCCAACCACGAACTCACTTCGCCGCGCGAGTTCGCTTAAGAGCATGCCAGTGCCGCAACCCAAGTCAAGAACTTTACTAACCTGCGGGAGATTCTTGGTGATGATTTCGTACTTCTCTCGTTGGATTTGCTCGTAACGTCGCTCATACACGAACGCTGTTTCGCCGTAACGCCGTTTCAACTCGAGTTTGCGAGCGGCCATCGGAGAACATTTTTACCTAGACTCCTAAAGCTTGAGCGGGTTGGTATTTGAGAAAGCGTATTGAGAAATTGAAGGATGAACTCATTAAACGTGGGCTGGATGCGTTTTTAGCAATTCAGAACACTCGCTACTTGGCGGGCACGACGGCGGCAAAGGCTGTGATAGTTCCCACCGAAGGGGCCCCCTTGCTCATATGCAGCAGGCTTGAGTTCGACCAAGCCAAGAGGGAGGGCTGGATTCGCGATGTTCGAGCTTTCTCTAGCTGGAAAGCCCCTTTGCGCCGTGGGGAGCGGGTAAGTTTTTGTAAACCTTGGCAACTTGTCGCTAATTGCATGCGAGATATAGGTGCTCAAGCTGTGGGCTACGATCACGCAAGGAGGGAGTTCATACGAAAGTTGCGGGCTGCTTATAAGGCAAACTACCGTGAGCTACCTGAACTTATGCTCGAACTTCGTAAGATAAAATCGAGAGAGGAAGTATCCTTACTGCGGAAATCCGCGAAGATAGCCACGAAAGGTATGCGTTGTGCCGCGGAGTCTATCGCGGTCAACCGAACCGAGTTGGAGGTTGCTGCGGATGCCGAGCGCGAGATGCGGGTGGCCGGATCTGAAGGAACATCATTTCCAACAATCGTCGCTTCCGGCAGAAATTCTTGGTTGCCCCACGCCAGCGCGACGCGAAAGCGCTTGCGAAGAGGAGAGCTTGTCGTCGTCGATATAGGCGCAGTTTACAAGGGTTACTTCTCAGACATGACACGAACTTTTGCGCTTTCGCCGACAAGAAAACAGCTTAAATTAATCGGGTTGGTCAGGCGTGCTCAAAAAGCAGCGATTAATCTTGTTCGCAACGGTGCTAAAACCAGTGACGTGGATAAAGCTGCGCGCGGAATCATCTCACGTGCCGGCTACGCCAAGTTTTCCCCGCACGGCACGGGGCATGGCGTCGGGATGGAGATTCACGAGCCCCCGGGCCTTGCTCCGGACTCGAACGACATCTTGCGCGAAGGGATGGTCATCACCGTCGAACCGGGCATCTATATCCCAAATGTCGGCGGAGCTCGTTGGGAGGATATGTTCTTAGTAACAAAAGAGGGTCGAAAGCCACTCACGGCATGACATGGGATATTTTTTGAACAAGGACGAGAAAATATTTATAACGGCGGCGGAGACCAGCTAGCTCGGACAGGCGTTGGCTAACGCTTCGGAGGATCAGCCCATACTAACCGTCGCCAACACAAGTTGCTCTTTTAGCAGCGCTTCGGATAATTACTTAAATTAAATTGGTGATTATCCCAAGGTGGTGCAAGTGGCGAAACGCGATCTTTGGCAAAAGAAATTTAGCGAGTGGTTCAGCGGCATTCTGCGCAGCGCCGACATCATGGAGACCCGCTACCCGGTCAAAGGACTTTACGTTTGGCTCCCCCACGGGTTGCAGTTACGCAATCACGTACTTGCGATAATTCGCGGGTTACTGGAGCAAGCTGGGCACCGAGAAGTGCTCTTCCCACTTTTAATCCCCGAGAACCTCTTCAAAAAAGAGGCGGAGCACATCCGAGGATTTGAAAACGAGGTCTATTGGGTGACGCACGGCGGGCGAGACAAGCTCGATGTCAAGCTCGCGCTTCGTCCGACGAGCGAAACCTCAATTTATCCAATGTTCGCGCTCTGGATTCGTTCCCATGCTGATCTCCCGATCAAAATCTACCAAATCGTCAACATCTTCCGCTATGAGACGAAAATGACTAAACCGATGATTCGCTTGCGGGAGGTGACTACTTTCAAGGAGGCCCACACCGCCCACGCCAAGCGCGAGGATGCAGAGTCGCAGGTGCAGGAAGCGGTGCAAATTTACAAGCGCTTCTTCGATGAACTTGGCGTGCCTTACGTCGTGACCAAGCGTCCACCATGGGACACGTTCGCCGGTGCCGAGTACTCACTCGCATTCGACACTTTAGCCCCAGATGGGCGGACGCTGCAGGTGGGCACGGTCCACAACCTCGGGCAGAACTTCGCGAAGGTGTATGATCTTAAATACGAAACCCCCAGCGGGAAGCATCATCACGTCTATCAAACTTGCTATGGCATTTCCGAGCGGGTGATAGCTGCGGTGGTAATGGCGCACGGCGATGACATTGGCCTGTGCCTGCCCCCTAATATTGCGCCAATTCAAGTCGTGACTGTGCCAATCCCCTACAAGGCTGAGGAAGCGCCAGTTGAGCAGATTGCAATCGAAATCAAAAATGAACTCGCAGCGGCTGGTGTGAGAGTTCATCTCGATGAGCGCGACCTCCGCCCCGGTAACAAATTTTACTATTGGGAACGCCGCGGGGTACCGCTGAGGCTCGAGATAGGGCCCGAAGATGTGAAGAAGAAGCAGGTGACTGCGGTCAGGCGCGACACGGGCGAAAAGCAGGCGATCTCTAGGGAGATGCTTAAGACCAAAGTTAAGCAACTGCTCGAGGAGATTACCAATGACCTTTGCAAGCGAGCGTGGAATCTCTTTCACGAATCTGTGAAGAGTGCTTCCGACATGAAAATGATAAAGCGGATGATGGAAAAACGCGGAGGGATAGCTCGCGTACCTTGGTGCAAGGGAGAGGCATGCGGAAAAGCATTCGAAGAACAAACAGGTGGGGACTTGCTTGGTGAGGAATTCGGTGGTGAGGCCCCGACTGGCGTTTGCCCAATCTGCTCAAAAAGGGCAAAAGCTAATGTGCTGATTGCCCGAACTTACTAAAA
>CAYFPZ010000049.1:0-2563 GCA_964345105.1 Hadarchaeota archaeon (SeqCode) | reverse complement strand
TTGACGTTGTAATCGTGCTCAACGTTGCAATAATACACCCAGTTCTCAGCCAGCTCAACCGATTCGTGAACGTTGATGGATATTTTGGGCTCCGCACCGATTGCCTGGCAAAATGCTATGTATTGGTCAGTAGTCATCAACGTCGGAATTGCCGGATCATTCCAGACAAAGGCATCACCCCAGAGACCTCCTGAATAGTCCAGAAACGTTACCTTAGAATCCTTCACTGTTTGCAGGTAATTCTCGTCAATTGCCCCTTGCTGATACACCATTTCGGCCCACGGAGCGGTGTTGATTCCGTAGATTCGATTGTCGATGTCCTTTATGACATCCGTCGCATTCACTGTAACTGTCGCCGTTGAAGCGGATGCCACTCCAACGAATCCTACTGCTGAGTAGATTGCCAAGCTAGAAATAATTGCTATTACTACTACTAACGCTAGAGATTTAAATGCTCTAATTTTCATACCTCCTTTCAATTTTGCGTATGTATGTTGTTTTTTTACTATTTAAGTCTTATTTTTATAAATTAATTAATTTTTTCGGATAATAATAATATTTTAAAAAAAAAATTTTTCCAAAAATTGGTAATAATCATAATAAAAGTGCTTTTTTAATTAAGTTTTTTTTATTTTTTTTGAAGAAAAAGGTATTTAAAACATTAAAATATAACGAAATACGGAAAAGGAGGATGAAAAGAGGAGGATGAAAGTATGAAAAAATTGTTTGGATTAGTTTTAACCGCAGTGATTTCAGTGGGACTTTTGGGCGCGTTCGTGGCTGTTGGGCCAACATCCGCCCAGACTCTAAGCTGGGATTTCCAGTGTCACACGCACACCCACCCATGGTTGGACAAATTAACCGATGACGAAATTCGCGCACAGTATGAGATGGTAAACGATGCATTCACAGCACACAATCTAGCCACTCCAGAGCACACAGCTTATCCAGGCGGAAGACTTGACCACAAGGGTAGAGTCATAGGCATAACTGCGGAATATAGACTCACCGGCAGAGTGGTCTGGGGCCAACATAATACTTGGCCATGGGAAGACTGGTATAGGCTGAGGGCCGCTCAACTGAAAAGAACCACATCAACTAGTACCATGGCAGATTGGATTGACGAAGCTGTGGCGGACGATTCATGGTTGGTCGTGTTGACTCACGATGTGAAGGATAACCCAACAAGTTACGGCTGCACTCCGGAGAAGCTCGCTTATATCCTTGACTACGCTCTCCAGAAGGAAAATGAAGGTGTGCTGCAGATTCTGACGCTGGCGGATGCCTATGATGTCTGGTCAGGCGCAACCCAACCCGAAGCCACCGTGAGCTTCACCTTTGACGACTGCTGGGTGACCGACTACGATAACGTGTACCCGATGTTTAAACAGCGTGGTATAGCCGGCACGAGCTACATTATCACTGCCGCAATCGAAAATGTGGAGTGGGACGACACGGAAGATCGTCTGACTTGGGGTATGATAGACAACATGGTAAACTGGGTGTAAATTGGAGGTTGAACAACGGGGGAGAGTTAATCTCCCCCTTTTCTTTTTTTTGAAATTATGAAAATTTGATGTCAAGGAATAATAAGACAAGATAAATTTTTTAAAACCTAAATTAAAATCTAGGTTTGTCTAGACCTCTTGGGTTTCAAGTTCTCAAATACAATCTCGCCGCCGACAATCGTCTCTATTAAATTTAAGTTTTTATCTAAAATCGCAAAGTCTGCACGCTTTCCAACTTCGATGCTTCCGATTTCATCGTCAACTCTTATGTTCTTGGCGGGGTTTACTGTCATCATGGTTACGGCGTCCTTAAGCGGCACCCCAAGTTTAAACACTAAATTGCGTAAGGCTTTATCCAAAGTTAAAGTGCTTCCAGCTAGCGTACCGTCGGGAAGCCTAGCTTCGCCATTCTTAACATGCAATTCATATCTGTTTTCATATACGCCATCGGGCATATCTGTAGCACGTATAGCATCTGTTACGATGATAACTTTATCTTTTGGCTTTAACTTGCAGACTAACCGAGTTATCGATGGGTGCACATGAACAAGATCCATAATGAGTTCCACCGAAACTTTGGGATTTTCCAAAACAGCCCCTAAAATCCCCGGTTCTCTGTGATGGTACGCACGCATGGCATTAAACAAATGAGTAGCATGACTTGCTCCCGCTTTTATGCCGGCCAATGCTTCTTCGTATGTGGCGTTTGAATGGCCAAGAGATACTGTAACGCCTAGTGAAGAGGCATGTTTTATGAGCTCAATTGCTCCTGGCACTTCGGGAGCTATCGTTGTCAACTTAACGGATTTTTCTGAAGCATTCCAGAGTTCATCAAACTCATCTATGCTCGGAGTTCGTAAATTTTTGGCTATCATTGCGCCGGGTTTTTCTGGGTTTAGGAAGGGCCCCTCCAAGTGTGCTCCAAGCGATCTAGCATTTGATTTCTTGCTAACATTAATCGTTTTCAAAGCATTCTTTATTTGATCGAGAGGAGCTGCATCCAAAGTGGGACAAAAGGCAGTTACGCCATGATTTAATAATGATTTTCTCATCTT
>CAYFPZ010000048.1:0-19521 GCA_964345105.1 Hadarchaeota archaeon (SeqCode) | reverse complement strand
CGGGAGGATCCTCACATGCAAGCTGCAACCTTGAATCGGCACTTCCTTTAAATATTTTAAAAGGAGAGAAAAAACAAGGGGGGTGAAGATGATAATAGAGCTCGGAGTTGGGCTAATCGCTTTAGGTGCGTTAGGTTATACGATTCACTGGCAAATGAAAAGGATGAAGTTGGTGAGGGAAAGGATGAAGTTGGTGAGAGCACACGAGAAGCAGATGGAGAGGTTAAAAAGTTTGAAGAAGGAGTTCGAAAGAGAGAATTAGATATAACGTATTGCATAATCTGTAATAAACGATTATTTCCCTACTCTTTGGAATTGTGAGGATTAAATCGCTTTTTCGGCTTAAAGTTGCCCAAAACAAGAAATAAGCCCATTTAAAGCTCTTTTCTGGATTTTAGAGGTTTTAATAGCTTATTTTAACCTAATCCCGCCCGATTAATACAACACGACAAGCAAATAAAAAAGAAGGTTAAAAGGAGGATGAAAGAGAATTTTAAGGGGAGGGTGAATGATAGTCGAGCTTGGAATTGGCGTACTTGTAGTCGGCGCCGCCGGCTACACGCTCTGGATGTTACGCGGGCGAAAGGCGATGCTCAGAAGGCATGTGCTGCGCCAGCGGAAGATAAGGAAATACCTAGAAAAGGAGTAGGTTTGGTTGAATTTGAAAACCCCGATCGCTGTAGCGGCATGCATTGTCGTAATTTGCTCCATCGTGTTCTGCTTAGAGTTAGGCGGATACGTCGGAGAGGAAGAATTAGGAGTAAAAAGCGTGGCGGTGCAAGATGAGCCATGGCGGTTTATCACGTTCATGTTCACACACGGCGGGATCGAACACCTGCTGACGAACTTAATTGGCTTAATCCTGGTGGGCGTACTAGCATGGGAAATAGGAATTCGAAGCTCAGCATTCCTTGCGGTGTTCGTTGGGGTCGGGATTCTCACCGTTGCTCCAGCCGTCTTCCTCTCAAGCCCATACACCTTCGCGGGGGCATCGGCGGGAGTGGCTGGACTTTTTGGAGCTACATCGGTGGAGTTCAAGCGTTACGGCATCCCCGTCCTGCCGATATTTGCAATATTCGCCCTAGCATTTGCCGCGCCATCGATGGCGGAAATCTGGTATACCGGGTCTGCCATTGCGGCTATGACAGCATTTATGCACCTGTTCGCGCTGACCCTCGGTGCCAGCTTGGCGTTTGGATATAGGGCCGGGAGAGTGCTGGTTAGATAAGAGTTAAGACTGAAATGTTTGGAAAACATTTGGGCAATATACGTTTAATAATTTTTAAAATCAGCACTCACGTTATCAAAATCTTCCGTATGATGAGTTCATCCCCAATTTTAATCTTCAGCTCGTTAGCTAAGTTGCCCATGTTTTTGGCTAGTTCAAGCATCCCTGAGCTTCCGATGTAGCAGAGGTATCCTCCAAGCTTTACCTCGCCGAAAGTACGAGCGAACTTCACGGTCAACACTTTGCCCGCTACTCCCACGGCTAGATCCTCGCCCACCCTCGCAAACTTCGAGATCGTAGACGCTTCGATGTTTGTCGCCAAGTTTCCGAAATCGTCCACGCTCATGATGTGCCCTCGCAGCTCTGTTTCAGTCGCCGTTGGTCGCGGGAGTTTAAGCAGTTTTATCCCCTTTAGTTCAGGTCCGACTTCGCTGGGTTTGACGCCAAGGCTCAGGTGAGCAGCAACGGGAGCCATGATGTCGCGCCCGTGGAAAGTTTTCGATACCTCCGACATCATCAGCTCTCGATTGGTTATCTCGTAAAGTTCGGCGACACCAAGCTGCTCGGCTACGAGTGTCAGAACTCCGTTGTCGGGAGCGATGAAAAATAACTCATCCTTCGTCTTGAGTAGCACGCACTTCCGATCGGTCCCAACGCCGGGGTCGACAATGGTGATAAAAATTGTGCCTTTTGGGAACGTCTTCACAACCTGTGCGAGAATAAGCGCTGCTCCCCGAACGTCGTACTTCGGTACCTCATGGGTGATGTCAACGATTTTAGCGTCAGGATTCACCGAAAGAATCGCGCCCTTGATTGCCCCGACGAAATAGTCCCTCGTCCCCAGATCAGAGAGAAGCGCGATAATACTGGAGCTCATCCTACCCCATTAGCATCGCAGTTTTCAGGCGGTGGGCGAAGAAAATTACTTTTTCTCCCCTTTGGTCTGATCGTACTGTGCCCAGTTATTTACCCAATCCTGCTTTATCTTGCCAAGCCTGTCCAATACCATCGCTTTTATCTCACTTGTCGGCATCTGGTCGCGCGCTGACTTTTCGACCTCATCAGCGATGCTAGCGGCGACATCTGCGGGTGCTCCAACAGCGGTGCACGCGTTGACTATTTTCTGGCGTTGGAAGGGTTCGGTCTTACCATCTCGTTTAACAACTTGAATTGCCATCTTACTACCTCCAATTATACGTGGCTTAATAACTTAATAAATTGAAAGCTTTTTCAATCGAAGTCGCAACTTGATATTGAGGGCAAGCTATGCAGATGGCTGAAGCAAGACGTGGCAACACAACGACTGAGATGGAAGCTGTTGCGAAGGCCGAGGGTAGGCCAGTCGAGTTCATCATGCGCGGGGTAGCAGCGGGCAGGCTGATAATTCCCCGCAACCTCAGGCGAGAAAATGTCAACATTATAGGCATTGGTGAAGGCCTCCGCACTAAGGTAAACGCAAACGTGGGATCTTCTCCCGATTACGTGAACATCGATGAGGAAGTGGAGAAAGCGAAAGTTGCAGTAAAATACGGCGCGGATACCGTAATGGACCTAAGCATCGGCGGCGACATCGACGAAATCAGACAACACATCCTACAAGCAATCAACGTGCCAGTGGGAACGGTGCCGATTTATCAAGCTTGGACCAAGGCGGCATCGCAGGGCGATGTGGTGAACGTAAGCTCAGACGATATTTTTAACGCTATTCAAAGGCACGCTGAAGATGGCGTCGATTTCGTGACCGTACACTGCGGCGTCACCCGCGCGGCTATCGATACCCTACGACGAAGCGGGCGCTTGCTTGATGTGGTAAGTCGCGGCGGTTCCTTCCTCGCGGCGTGGATAATCCATAACGAGCGGGAAAATCCCTTGTACGAGGAGTTCGATTACCTGCTCGAGCTAGCGCGGAAGTTTGATTTGACACTGAGTTTGGGGGATGGGATGCGTCCCGGTTGCTTGGCCGACGCTTCCGATGTTGTCCAGTTTCAAGAGCTGCTCACGCTGGGGAAGCTGGTAGAGCAAGCTTGGGCAAAAGATGTGCAAGTGATAGTCGAGGGGCCTGGACACCTACCACTCAATCACATCGAGGCAAACGTCAGGCTCGAGAAAACCGTGTGTAAAGGAGCGCCCTTCTATGTGTTGGGTCCAGTGGTGACTGACATCGCCCCCGGTTATGACCATTGGGTTGGAGCCATCGGAGGAGCCTTCGCCGCGTGGGCTGGAGCTGATTTTCTCTGCTACCTAACCCCCGCCGAGCACCTCTGCCTGCCAAGCGTTGAGGATGTTAAAGAAGGTGTAGTAGCCACAAAGATTGCCGCCCATGTGGCTGATTTGGCAAAGGGTATCGAAGAAAAGCGTGACGACGAAATGGCGATGGCGCGTAGAAAGTTTGATTGGACGAAGCAATTCGAACTCGCGATTAATTCCGAGAAACCCCAAGAGCTCAGACGCCGGAGGCCACCCTCAATTGACCCAAATGTTTGTAGCATGTGTTCTAAGTTTTGTGCGATAAAGATGGTAAACACTTATTTAAGAGAGAAAACGCGGGAGTTAAAAGAGAAAACGTGAGGGGGTTGGAAATGAAACTTTTCACAGTGGGCCCAGTTGCCTGCTCACCCGAGGTTCTTGAGGAGATGAAGCGCCAGATGTTCAGCCATCGGAGCAAAGAATACAAAGAAGCACATCGGCAAACTGTCGAGCGGCTCCAACGATTCCTCGAAACCAAAAACCAAGTCTTCCTCTTTCCTAGTTCTGGGTCGGGAGTTATGGAAGCCACGGTCCGAAACTGTGTTGAGCGGAAGATGCTGTGCTGCATCAACGGGGCGTTTGGAAAACGGTATGCTGAGGTTGGGAAATCAAACGGAAAGGAGGTCGAACGGATTGAAACTATGCTGGGCAAACCGACCACGCCTGAACTCCTAGACGAAAAGCTTTCATCGAGCCCAGATATCGAGGCAGTTGCCATAACCTACAACGAAACAAGCGTCGGGCTGCTGAATCCACTTCCCGAACTAGCCAAAGTTGTGAAGAAACACGGAAAGCTCCTTTTCGTTGATGCGGTGAGTGCGATGGGCGGAGTCGAACTGAAGGTTGACGATTGGGGGATAGATGTGTGCTTCACGAGTTCTCAGAAGTGTTTTGGAATCCCTCCGGGACTGGCCGTCGCAAGCGTGAGCGAGGATGCTCTGAAGCTGTCGGAGCGAGCTAATAATAAAGGGTGGTACTTCGATTTCAAGCTATACGAAAAGTATCAGAAGGAGCAGAGCAGCACACACATGACACCTGCGATCCCACAAATCCTCGCGCTCAACAAAGAGTTGGAAGTGATCGAAACCAAAGGCGGAAAGCAGAAACGCTTCGAGCTTTACTCTAAGCGAAGCCAAAGAATAAAGGAGGGTGTCGAAGGCTTAGGTCTGTCACTCTTCCCGGAGAAAGGGTATGAGAGCCCAACGGTCACATGTGTAAATGCTCCGAAAGGCATCAGCGGCCTTGACGTGTACGAGAAAATGCGTGAGCGCGGGTTCGAGCTGGCAAAAGGATACGGTGAGCTGAAGGAGCGGACTTTCAGGATAGGGAACATGGGATACATACCCTTCGAGTATGTGGATGAAATGCTCCAGGTTCTTGTGGAGTTAGTGCAGTAATGGAACCTCCGACTTCGTGACGGGCGACGTATTTCGGAAAAATTTTAGTTAAACGACACTATCGTTATAAAGCAGCGAAGAAATCGTGTTGTGAGGCAGATGGCGTTAACTCCCACGAAGTTCATATGGATGGACGGAAAACTCGTCCCTTGGGAAAAAGCAAACGTGCACGTGCTTACCCACACCCTACACTACGGGATGGGTGTCTTCGAAGGCATCCGCTGCTACAAAACTGCGAAAGGTCCAGCGGTTTTCAGGCTCAAAGATCACATACAAAGATTAGAGAATTCGGCAAAATTCGTTGGGATTAAACTTCCGTACTCAGTCGAGGAGCTGATAAAAGGAGTCAAGGAAACAATAAAAGCAAATAAAATTGGGGAGTGCTACATCCGTCCCATCGCTTTTTATGGCTACGGCATAATGGGGTTGAATCCCGAGGGCTCTAAGGTGAACGTAGCGATTGCAGTCTGGCCCTGGGGCACCTATCTGGGAGAGGAGGGACTCGAGAAAGGAATCCGGGTAAAAATATCTCCTTGGCTCCGAATTCATCCGCGCATCCTGCCGCCCCAAGCTAAGGTAGTAGCAAATTATGCGAATTCCATATTGGCGAAGGTTGACGCTCTGCAGTCGGGTTATAATGAGGCAATCCTTCTGAACATTGACGGGAACGTGGCGGAGGGCCCAGGGGAGAACGTGTTCATAGTGAAGGACGGTAAGCTCATAAGCCCCCCAGCTTCCTCGGGAGCGCTTGTTGGGATAACTCGAGACTCGATAATAAAAATCGCAAGCGATGAGGGGATAAGCTTCGAGGAATATAACTTCAAGCCGAATGAGCTCTACACGGCGGATGAGGCTTTCTTTACAGGTACCGCCGCCGAGGTGACGCCAATCCGTGAGGTAGACGGGAAGCCCATAGGAGGCGGGAAGCGCGGGTCTATCACGGAGAAGCTTCAACACATATTCTTCAATACTGTCCGCGGAAAGGAGCCTAAGTACGAATTCTGGTTGGACTATATCGGCAAGTGAATGAATTTCGCGCAAAAATTTTTTCGGTCATTGCAGATAATTTCATCGTCCATGCTTCAGCCGCTTGCGTAACCACTTGGATTTGGGGAGGTTATCGACCTTCTTGAAATCGCCGTCTTCCCAAACTAGAGCACCAAAGTAGCCACAATTTGTGCAATAATACCGGGCATCGAGTGCTCTGAGCTTGACAACTGCCGTCGAATCCTTAAGCATCTTGCTGCCACACTTCGGGCACCTACGAACCATCCCTAACCCAAAAGTCCCTTGTGCTTTGAAATCCTTAAATTTAAAGGACAAAACTCAAAACGTTGGGTATATGGGCATGATTTCTTTCAAGCCGATTTGGTTCGATTCGCTCGGCGCAAAATCATCGTGCACCTTGATCAAAACGCCTGATGTCAGCGTTCTCATCGACCCCGGGATCGCGGTGATGCAGCCGAGCTTCCCGGCGTCATGGGCGAAGAAGCTTTACTGGGAAGCTCAAGGGCGACGCGCGATCAAGAAGGCGAGCCGCAAGGCGGATGTGGTTGTGATTTCTCACTACCACTACGACCACTTCACCGACTTCGACCGCGGACTTTACAAGAACAAACTCCTACTGGTGAAAAATCCCAATGACCATATCAATGATTCCCAACGAGGGCGAGCCGAGCATTTCTTCGATAATCTATGCCACTCCTTTGGTAAGGTCGGTCTTGATGATATGTTGCAGAAGCGAGAGCGGAAGTCATATGAAAATCCGCTTGATGAGATTCCCCGCGCTCGAGACAAGGACTTCGGAGATTACAATCAAAGACGCCGGGAGTTGTTCAAAAAGGGGCTCAAGTGGTTCCAAAGACGCGCCAAAAAATGGAACTCTGCTAAAGTGATACCTGAGCATAAGTTCAGAGATATAGAAATCAAGTTTCCCGAGGGTAAAGAATTCAAATTTGGGCGCACCAAGCTCAGATTCACCCCACCCATTTTCCACGGCATCGAATTCTCGCGTGTGGGCTGGGTATTCGCAACTGTTATCGAGTATGGTGGCGAGAAGCTGATCCATTCGTCTGATCTTGATGGTCCTATTATCGAGGATTATGCTGATTGGATCATCCGGGAAAATCCTGACGTGCTCATTCTCGATGGCCCCATGACTTACATGTTCGGCTATCTCACCACCCGCACCACTTTGAATCGCACAGTAGCGAATGCCGTGCGAATACTTAAGAAAACTGATGTGCGGCTAATGATCTACGACCATCACTTGCCTCGTGAACCAAAGTTTAAGGAGTGGACACGTGAGGTTTGGGATGAAGGCAAACGTCAAGGAAAGAAAGTTCTGACAGCCGCAGAATTTTTAGGCAAAAAAACAGTCGTGCTTAGTTAAGGTCAAAGAAATACAATTTTGTATGGGCATAAAATTGGCTGAACCCGAGAGGTCTACCATCAAGCAAGCACTGCTATTCAAGGCATTGCCGAATAAACGAGTGCAATGTAAACTCTGTGAACGCCGCTGCAAAATCGCTCCCGGCGCGCTCGGCTTCTGCAAAACGCGTAAAAACATCGGCGGCAAACTCCACACGCTCGTCTACGGCGACATCTCCTCAATCTCCGCAAACCCCATCGAGAAAAAGCCCTTCTATCATTTTTGGCCGGGAAGTGTTGCGCTAACCGTTGGTACGTACTCTTGCAATTTCACTTGTCCCTGGTGTCAGAACTGGAACATCTCAAAGTCACCTCCCAATCCGAAGCTCGCCAACTACCTTAGCCCGGAAGAGTTCGTTGCGCAGGTGTTACGAGAGCGCTGTCATGGTACCTCGATTTCGTTCAACGAGCCAACGCTACTCTTCGAGTACTCGCTTGATGTCTTTAAGCTAGCCAAGGAGCGAGGACTTTACAATACCTACGTGACCAACGGCTACATGACGCTAGAGACGCTGCGAATGCTACATGATGCCGGACTGGACGCGATGTGTATGGACGTTAAGGGCGATGTAGCGACGGTTCGCAAATATTGCGGGGCCGATGTCGAGGTCGTCTGGAGAAACGTGCACAAGGCAAAAAAGTTTGGGATGCATGTAGAGGTGGTCAATCTCGTCATCCCTGGCGTGAACGATCGGGAAGAGCAACTGCGCGAGCTGATTAAGCGTCACCTTCGCGAGGCGGGCAGAGAAACCCCGCTGCACTTCACATCTTACTATCCGGCCTACAAATTTGACGCGCCGCAACCGCCCATTTCCACCCTCGAGCGAGCGCATGACATGGCGAGATCGGCGGGCATCGAGTTCGTTTACCTCGGCAACGTGCCCGGGCATAGGTATGAGAACACTTACTGCCCTAACTGTGGCGAGATACTCATCAAACGCCTTGGGCTTGAATTGGTCAAAATAAATTTGAAGGGAAATTGTTGTCCCAATTGCGGGCATGAAATACCAATTGTGGGAGAAATTTTGTAACATGTTTATTTTTTCGCGTAATTTGATTTCGAATTATCACTTCCCAAAATACTTTAAGGACCCGTTGTTCGGCAAATTTATATCTTTAAGATAATTGAAATTTTTTAGGAAGGTGATTAAAATGAATTTAAAGACCGCAGTAGTATTGGTAATTATAATAGGGGCAATCATTAAAATAATGTACTATATACTCTATGGGCCGTGGTGGTAACTGTTATAACACCGTTTATGCTAGGTTTTAAAACGTCGCAAAACAAAAATATTAATAGTTGTTCACATTAAGGAGGCAGAATGATATCATGCGTGAGTCAATACTCCTCAAGGGGCTGACTAGGTATTACAATGATTTTTTAGCGCTGGACAATTTTTCGCTTAGCGTGAAATGGAACGAAGATGTCGCATTACTGGGTCCAAATGGCGCTGGGAAGACCACCGCACTTAAAATCCTTTGCGGGCTACTGCGTCCATCTGCAGGTGAAGCCTATCTCGCAGGTATTAACGTCATGGAGGAGCGAGAGCGGGCAATTTCGAATGCGGGGGCCATTTTGGAAACCCCTGAGTTTTATCCGTTCCTAACCCCAGACGAGACCCTTAGATATGTGGGGCGCCTCAGGGGAATGAGCAGGCGCACGCTGAACAGCCAGATAGAAGAGGTGCTTAAGCTTGTAAGACTTGAGAAATGGTCGAATGTCAAAATAGAAAAGTTCTCTCGAGGAATGAAACAGCGCCTAGCACTCGCGCAATCCATGCTTCACGACCCGCCGATTCTCATCCTTGACGAACCTTCGCTGGGCCTTGATCCCAGAGGCATGATGGAAACGCGGGAGATTCTGAAAGAAGCGCGAAAAAAGAAGACTGTATTTTTCGCATCACACCTTCTCACCGAGGTCGCCCAAATTTGTAAGAAAGTGGCAATAATCGACCACGGAAAACTGCGTGCTTATGATGACATTGGCCGCTTGAAGAAAAAATATCGATCTTTCGAGCGAGCTTATCTCAAACTTACGGAGGCGGCCATTTGAGCGAGTTCGAGAAGCTGAAGGTGGTCACGAAATACGAGCTGCTGAAGCAGTTCCGAAGGAAGCGGTTCTACGGGGCATTTGCGATTACACTCCTCGCTATTTTTTTAACCATTGGACTCTACCAAGGGCTGGATCTTCCAAAGCAGATAGGCATCCCAGATCAAGTCCTAAACCAATGGGGGCCCGAAATCTTCGCGATTTTTGTGACATCGATGGGCTCGCTGGCCGTTCTTGCTTCAGTTTTCTTCGCGGGAGACGCCATTGCATCCGAGTTTGAGGGTAAAACGGGATATATTCTGTTCCCAAACCCCGTGAAGCGGACCACCATAGTAGTCGGAAAATACTTCGCCTGCTTCATCGCCACAGCCACAATAATAATCACAGCATATCTGATATCAACTGGAGCTTTAATCGCGTTCTACGGGCAGGTGCCAGGAGGGATAATAGGTTCGTTATCTCTCACGCTGATGCTAGCATGTGCAATAATAAGCTTGGCATTCGCTTTCAGTTCCATACTGAAGGGAGGCATGGGGGCGACGATAGCCACACTCCTAGCCTTCATGGTGGTCTTTACTATCGTTTCAACCAGCCTTTCCTACGCTGGCTACGATCCTTGGTTCATGCCCGATCGAGCAGCGGACTCGGTCGCCTTCACATATGGAGTACCTCTAGAGCTAGTGATTGGCGGATTTGGATTTGGCGGACCGATGGGGGGACTGATACGAGCTAGCCAAGACCCCGCCCTGAGTTTCTTTGTGTTGTTGGCGTACGCGGTTGTTCTGTTTGGGATAAGTCTCTTGGTGACGAAGCGTAAGGAAATGATCTGAGCCGCAAAACCTTTTGGTCTGACGTTAAACTGTTTTTTGGTCACTATGCCAAGAAATCTGCGCGAGGCTTTGAGAGGACAAATGCCAGACGAGGAACTCAAACAGGTCAGGGCCTTTGATATAGTGGGAGATATCGCGGTAGTCAAGATTCCCGAAAAACTACTGCCAAAAAAACAGCTGATCGGTCAAGCGCTGATGCAAGTTCACCACCACGTTCGGACAGTCCTCAACCAGAAAACCCCTGTACGAGGAGAGTTTCGAACGCGAAAGCTCGAAGTGATAGCTGGTGCACCCCGAACTGAGACAACGCATCGAGAGGGCGGTTGCAGTTTCAAGGTCGATCTCGCCAAAGTTTACTTCTCGCCCAGGCTGGCCACCGAGCGTCTTCGCGTGGCCAAGCAGATTAAACCGGGTGAGGTTGTGGTAAATTTGTTTGCGGGGGTTGGATGTTATTCCGTACTCATTGCCAAGCACAGTGAGGCAAGTAAGATTTACTCGATTGACAAAAACCCAGCGGCTTTCAATTACATGCGTGAGAACATCCGTATCAATAAGGTCGGTGACCGAGTCGTGCCGATTTTAGGCGATGCCCGCGATGTAGTCAAAACTCGTTTGATAGGGAAGGCGGATCGAGTACTCATGCCCCTGCCTGAGCTAGCCCGCGAATTCTTCGACGTCGCATTGCTCGCGCTGAAGCCTGAGGGAGGCGTGGTGCACTTCTACGATTTCGGAAAGGAGCCTGATCTTTTTGGCCCCTCGCTCGAGTTTGCTCGTGCCACAGCAGCCAAGAAGGGGAAAAAGATTGAATTGCTCGAGAGCAGGGCAATCCGCTCTTATGCCACTAAAGTTTATCACATCGTGCTCGACTTGAAAATAACTTAACTCTCAGGCTCGGCGCACGCTTATCCGATCTCCCGTTCGTGCGTCCCTAAATTTTTCAACGCCACTCTTTATCCGGGCAAAAGTGTTCACAGGACTGATCGGTTGCGAGCGACCAAAGAAGATGCAAAATCCTGGACCCTCAGGCCAATAAGAAACATCACCAATCTGAGTTTTGGGCGTTGGGTTTTCCGGTTCAACTTTTACTGGAATGCCGAAGTAAACCTCTTCCTTCCAGATTTCCACTTCCGCATCGAACGGTAAAGCTTTCCAAATCGCGTCGCAGGTATTTGGGCAGAGCTTTTCGAGAAGTTCAGCCTCGACCTCGAATTCACGGCAGACGATGACCAGCTTCCTCACCACGGCATCACCTCAAGTACTTCGCTTGAAATTGTTATTAAACCAGTTTTTAAATTGAATCGTTAAGTATTTCTACTTTTGATTAATTTATCCTCCAATTTAAGGCGAATTTTCCTCCATATAAAGAACCTCCGCTCAAAGCCTCGGCGGGAGAATTACGCAGAAACCAAAAAAGAAAAAAGATAAGACACCAGTCCGACGGCATTCAATTTTCTCTCCCATTGAAGTAAAAAACTTTCGGTGGGCGCGTGGTCTAAGGGATAAGACACCAGTCCGACGGTCGTTCGTGCGGCCGAAAGCTGGAAATCCGGGTTCGAATCTCGGCGCGCCCAAGAAAAAGTGAGGTGAAAAGATGAGCGTTAGGGAGTTCGGCGCCGTATGCGACGTGAGCGCGCTGGTCGACCGCACGAGCTTTGAGCGGGCACAGCGGTTGCTAGACGGGGGCGAACTCTACCTGCCGTCTGCGACTTACAGCTGGCTGGCGCGCGACAAGCTGATTCCTGTCCGGGGCAACGCGCTTAGCTACAGCTTGGTGAGCCAGTTTGTGCGCGACCGAAAGCTGCTCGTCGTTTACCTGCCGGAACTGCTCGATGAGTTATCGCGCCGCCTGCTTTTTGAGGTGCAGCGAGAAGTGCCGCTCACCGATCTGCGAGCCCTGATGCTTGCGGCGCACCTTCAGTTGCCCCTGCTGACGTTCGATGAGGGAGTCGTCGAGCGCCTTCGGGAGTACGTGGGGGGACGGGCACTTTGGCAGCTGGATGCGCACTCCGACTGGCTAGCACTCCGCGAGGCGCTGGAACTCTACCGCGAGCTGGCGAGCGATGTAGGCAATTACCTCTGCAAAAATCTGAACGACGGGCGCGCGTTCGAGAGTTTAGTCGATAAGCTTCGAAGCTGGCGCGGCGATAGCATGCGAGCGGTGACAACGGCGGTGCGAAAGCTGAGCCAAGCGCGGACTAATCCAGGAGAGTTAAATTTCAGGTACGTGACATGGGACCTAACACCAATCCTGCGCGAGTACCTCAAGCAACATGTATTGCAGCCCGAGGTCTTACGTGAGCTCTGCGAACGGGCCCTGCTGCTGGTCGCGAGTCCAAAGTAGCGTTGGTGAGCATCAAAGCCGAGAGATAATTGCACAAGCGCGCAGAATCCTTGAATTTTTATTAGCACGGTCTCGCTTACATAAACGCCTTCGCATCCTCGCGTTTGTGTAGATTACGCCTTTCAAACTCGCGCGCGGCTTCCTCCAAACCACCCCCATGCGCCAACTCCCGAGAAATCCTCCGTCTAACCTTCACAAAGATCGGGTGATTCACGGCCTCGCCCACGACCAACGCCTCCCCCACGGGCAGCGAGGAAATCATGCCCGCAACTTCGCTCGTTATCGCCTCCGAGGATTGTTTGATGTGCTCGAGGTCGTAGGGGTTTGTGACGCGTAGGATGATGTTTGTGTTCGCTTGTGAAAGAACGGTCGTCGAGAGCCTCACCGGGCGCTGGGAGATGAGTATGAGCGAGGCGTAGAACTTGCGGCCCTCGCGAGCAAGTGTTTCGATTATCGACCTCGAAATCGCCGTTCTCTTGGACTCGCCAGATGGACAAAACTGATGAGCTTCTTCCAAGCAAAGCACAAACGGGGGCACGCGACCACTTTTGCGAGCATTAAATAACCTCCGTGCAGCATACGCCACGAAAATCTGTTTCTTCCTCAAGCTGACTACGTCACTAAGGTCTATCACTACCACCTTTCCCGGCTCGACTATACTCTCCCAGCTCGGGAAATCGGCGCGGTCGAAGACGCCGAGTGAACGGAGGTCGAACAGCCACCCGAGCAAAGCCTGCTGAAGCTGTCTATGTATATCTCCATCTCCATCAACCCGCGAGATTACCTCATCCAACCCAAATGGACCCTTGCCCGCCCGCATCTCGGCTCGCAGCTCACCAAGCACCCGCTGAAGCTCGCGCGCTTGCATCCCGGAGATGTCAGGCATAAACTCCTTGAACTGATACGAGCTCAGGTTCGGCACGCCTATCTTGAGTTCTCTGCCTTTGACGACGTTCACGCGGTCGAGGAAACTTTTGGCCAACCCAGAGTACTCACCATGAACATCAACTACGACTACCGCAGGCCGCCCCCGCTCGGGCAGGCGACCTAGCAGCCCCTCAATTATCACCTGAGTGCTTACGCTTTTACCAGCGCCGCTCATTGCGAGCACAGCCACATGTTTGCGCAACAGCCTCGTAAGGTCGAGCTTCACAGGTAGCTCGTGGTGCTTGAGCTTGCCCAGCTCCACCCCGTCGTCCGGGTTTAATCCGAGAAAGCGCGTTAGCACATCTAATCTAACTTCTTGCACTTTTTGCCCAGGTGACGGCGGGAAAGTAGTTCGCTCGAGTCCATACTCAGCTTGGGCCCCGAGCGCCTGAGCTTCGGCTATGAGATACTCCCAGCGATCTGCAGGAAAGAACGTCGACAGTGGTCTACCGCCCCGCTCGTACTCCTTGACCGACTCAGCCCGCATGAAGTACCGATTGGTCTTGATCAAGTTCGTGACGAAAGCTATTACCCGCCCTTCCTCGGTCTCGACCTCTACGAATTGTCCTTGTCGAACTGGCATCTTACTTTGAGCCTCGGTGACTACGAAGGAAAATTTGCTTGGTGAGGGACCATCCCCTGTGGCGACAATTGTTCCCAATTCCATGAATCCACCTCAGAAAGGTCTCCGGTTTCGCCTCAGGTCGAGCAAGGCAGAGGGGCCGAGACGATCCGCGATGCTGTCGCGCACGATGCTCAGGTCCTCCTCGGTCAGACGGGCACACACATCTGCCTCGATGAGCACCGAGGGAAGCCCGAAAGCATCATGGTGGGAGGAAAGCGCGTAGATGAGCGGCGCGACGCGATCGGCGGTCACCACGGGATCGTCTCTGAAATCGATGAACTCCACTCGCAGCGGACGGTCGAATGGCACAGTCTTGAGATAAAATGCGTAAACTCGCATCGCCCATTCGCCGAGGTCACTGAGCACATATTTTGATGGGCTCTCAGCGTAACGGAAGATGGAGGTGCGTTCTCCCACCCCGAGCATGTGATCGAGAAGAACTGTGTCCCGCGAGCGTTCTAGGATCTTCAGCTCTTTTTCTTCGAGACCGAGGCCACCTAAGCTTGGCAGCAATTTATGCCTGAGGATATCGATGAAGCGCCCGCCCCGGCTGTCCTTAACCGCACCCGCAAGCAGGGCCCCCGACTCCGCGGAGGTTTCGTAAAGCTTCGTGTACGCGTTGAGGAGTTTGTGATAACGCTCAAGCAAGCTTTGGTTGTGGGGAAAGCGGTCGATGTACTGGGGCACTACAGAGCCATCCAGTAACAGGAGTTTAACTTGATTTGCTCGGAGCGCCTCGGTAGCGAGCTCAATTTCAGTCAACTGACGTTCCATTCCGGCAAGGAACTCAAATTCTCGGGCATCCAGCGGCTCCGCGACATCAATCAGGCGGGGGAATGACATCTCGCTTGGAAAGTACTTGGCCCACTCCAGCCGAGAGTCGTTGTAGTGAAATATCGCGACAACCGCCCGCAAGAGGATGAGGTCGAGACCATGGAGCTGCTGCTCAAGCATCCCTCCATCTACGCCCGCCACCGTCAGGTTCGCGAGCGCGTCTTGCTCAATCGGTTTCACGAGGAAAGGTTCGATAATTTCTTCCACACCCTCCAAAGTCACGTCCCTTAACCCGGCGAGCGCCTTGGCCACCTTCCACCTTTGCCCTTCCTGTTTGCGTATTCGCTCGGCTATGCTGTCAAGTGTGCCCTCAAGTCCCGCGTGTTCCTCCGAGAAACCAAACCTTCTTACAGGTGAAACCATCTGGTCACCCATTTCACCGCTTGGACTCATTTTTCCATCCTCCGCTTTGGGAATGTGGAAGAATATTTAAGTGGATTTTGGGGAGAGAGGTCGGTGAAAGTAATTTATAAGGCTTATAAAGGGGTGAAACGGCCGACACTCGAATGTCTAATTACCTTATTTTCCGGCGGGCGGCTTCCTCAACGCACTTCATTACCTCGCGGAGTGGCAAGCCCGTTCGTTCGGCGATTTTTTTAGCATCTTCGTACTCAGCAGCAAAACCGACTAGCTTACCACCCTCTCGCGCCACCTTCACGCGCGGCTTAAATTCACGCCCGGCCAGCTTCATACCAACCTGAACGACTTCCCGCTCGAGAGCGTAGCGGTGCATGGTAGGCAGTACGCGCACACCAAGCGTTCCAGTTTCTAACATCAACACGCGCGCGAGTCTTTCGACATCCTTGGGTTTGACGAGCACCTTGATTAAAAATCCAGGCCTTCCCTTTTTCATCAGGACCGGAGCGGCACTCGCGTCCAGCGCGCCTTCCGCAAGCAGTTTTTCGATCGTGTAGCCAACGACCTCACCCGAGACATCATCGACGTTCGTCTCGAGCAATGCTATCTCCTGAAGCTTGAGCCCGCGCTCGCTCGCCTCGCCCATGCAGACGCGCACGAGATTTGGTGAGGGAAGTTTTCTCGCGCCCGCGCCGTAGCCTATTGCATCGATGCGCATCGCAGGGTACACATCGACGAATCGGTTGGCAAGCGTGACGAGCAGGGCCGCGCCAGTTGGGGTGGTGAGTTCGACGTTCGCAGCCACGCCTCGAATTTGCTTTCCTCGGAGAATTTCAAGCGTGGCTGGAGCTGGTAGGGGAAGCTTGCCGTGGATAAACTTTGTGGCCCCCTTTCCAACTGCTACTTCGCTCGCCAATATCTCACCTTCGAATAGCCCTAGCTCACTAGCGGCCGTGCAGCATCCCACGATATCGGCAATGGCATCCGCCGCACCGACCTCGTGCAGCACGAGCCGCTCTAAGCGCTTGCGGTGCACGCGGGCCTCAGCGCGAGCGAGTACCCCCAGCGTTTTGATTACTGTGCGCTCGACTTTTGGCGGCAGACGGAGCCGTTTGATCCGCCCTACAATTTCGGGATAGGTGCGCCCGCCCTTATCGCTAGTTTTGACTTCAACCCGAGTTGCCTTGATCTCGTTCACCTTAACTCGTTTGATTTCCACCTCGATGCTGCCAAACGGCTTAGCGGCTGCAAGCATAGCTCTCTTCACCCGTTGGGGGCTCGCGCCAGCGTCGATGAGCGCGGCTGTCAGCATGTCACCAGAAACGCCCGCGATGCTGCAGTCGATGAACGCTAGCTTCATGTTCACTCACACTCTTGCTGGTGCTGTTAGCTTTAAATTATTCACCTTTTTGAGGTCCAAGTTTCCGCCTGCCAGATTTGTATCCACAGAACTCAGTTTTAAATTTGGGGGCATGTTTTTATTTTCAATATATCCAATAAATTTAAAACGGATAGGATGAAATTTGGAAAAAATGAAGAACGGTCCTTTAAGAAAGGGCCCAAGTAATTTTAAAATGCTGTATAACACAAAACTTGAAAAATATTTTTGGTAAAGTTAGTTTGTTTTTCGTCCGTTTCGGGCGTTGTCGGCGGGGGGGTTAAATTTTAACCTTTTGCTATAAGCAGCCCCAGCTTCAGAAGATAGTGTCTCACGTGGGCAGGTATCTTAAATAGATGGTCTCACCACCATCGTTCTACAAAACGAGGACAGCCGACGAGCGATATACCTCCATCCACAGTCACTCCACTGCCAGTCATGTAGGAAGATTCATCGGAAGCCAAAAGGAGAACTGCATTCGCAACCTCCTCTGCTTTGCCAGTCCTATTCAGGGGCAATTGTGCTATTAATCGTTTGAAGCCCCCCGGGTCTGCTTTTGCCCCTTCCTCTAACATCGAGGTATACACATAACCAGGATTGATCCAGTTAACGCGAATATTCCTGTGGATATACTCCAAGGCTGTTACCCTGCTTAGGTGGAGGACTGCCGCCTTGGAAGCACAATATATAGGCGTGCCAATCTGGGGCTGGTAGGCAACATGAGAAGCAGCGTTAATGATTGACCCTCCCCCTGTCTTGATCATCTCGGGGATAGCATACTTCATTCCCAGCCAGACTCCTTTGACATTGACGGCGATGATTCTATCAAACTCCTGTTCGTCGTACTCCGCCGTGGGGGCAATCTTCCCTAGAATACCGGCATTGTTAAAGAGTATATCTAATTTGCCGAAGGTGTCCACGGCCACCTTAACCATCCTCTCTACATCGGCTGCCTTCGAAACATCGGTCTGAACAAAGGTGGCCTGGCCACCATTTGTCTTAATCATCTTGACCGTCTCCTCACCAGTAGCAACATTAGAATCTGCGATGACTACCTTAGCCCCCTCCTTGGCAAAGAGAACAGATGTTGCCCGTCCTATTCCATACCCTCCTCCAGTTACAAGCGCCACCTTACCGTCAAGTCTACCCATTTCCGTACCTCCTACTATTTAATTACGAACTTTCTGAGGCATGGACTTTGTTATGCTTTCTTAATGTTTCTAGTTTCTGCCGCTTTATAACTTCTGCGCTTAGAGTTTGTCGAATTAATCCAACGAATAAAAAATAACTCATTTCCTTCATCGCGCGGGCGCGCGCCAAGATCCGTAGCGTGCGCGCTTCGTCCGTATCGTTGTGTGTTGGGGGGTACAAACGTAGTATAGCCCGATGTTATTTTTTTCAATTACAGATGTAGTATCACCCATCAAAGGTAATAACCCTACTTCAATAGATTTAAAAAGGGCAGTTGTTATAAATATAACAAAAACTTTATATATGAGATATTTGTTATAAATACAACAAGTGAAAAAATATGCGAAAAATTCTGATAATTTGGGATGTCAAAACCCGAGGCTCGCCAGCCACGCTTTTCTACCGGGCACTTCGGGGGTACGATTATCCAACGAAGGCTGGCAGGAGCCATTCTGCGGGGATCCTCGACGAGATGCCAGATGACGTCTGGGAGTTTATAAATCGGAGCACTCTGTTGATAGAGGAGGAGTACGCCAAGATGGTCGAAAAGATTTTCAAAGAGTTCAGCAAACATTTAATCTGGCACAAGTTTGAGGTCGAAATTTGAGGTGATGGGATGGCCGAAAAGGAGCTGAAGCTAGTAGTCTCGGAAAATCGTCATCAGGCCTACGTTAACCGAGGTTTTGCCCTGATCGATGAAGGAGTGATGAAAAAGAACGGCATAAAACAGGGCGATATAGTTGAAATAACCGGCCCTCGCTCGACCGGCGCGATTGCGATGAAGGGCTTTCCAGAAGACAAAGGGCTAGAGATTATCCGAATTGACGGACTCATTCGCCACAACGCTGGCACGTCGATAGGGGAAAAAGTCATCGTGCGGAAGGCCTCGGTGAAGGAAGCCAAAAATATCACCATTGCACCGACCGACCCCCGCGTCAGGTTCATGGCATCCGGAGAGGTAATCAAACGCAACTTGCTCGGGAGGCCTCTTACAAAAGGGGACTTGATTACTCCGACACCTCCTCAAGAACCAGTACGTATGGGGGGAGACCTTTTTGAGGAGTTCTTCGGCGGCATCTTCGGTGGAATGGCTTTGCCGTTCGGGTTCGGTGAGGTAAAATTTGCCGTTACCAACACTTCCCCTGCTGGCACCGTGCTCGTGACCGACATGACTAACATTGAAGTGCTTAAGCAGGCGGTGGAGGTGAAGGAGCTAAAAGTGCCTACCGTAACTTACGAAGACATTGGCGGGCTGAAAGAAGAACTCCAGCGAGTCCGAGAGATGATTGAACTCCCGCTAAAGCACCCAGAAGTTTTCGATCGCCTCGGGATAGAGCCCCCGAAAGGAGTCTTATTGCATGGCCCACCGGGCACCGGAAAGACGCTAATAGCGAAAGCTGTGGCGAACGAGTCGGGAGCGAATTTTACCTCGATTGCCGGACCCGAGGTTATGAGTAAATGGTACGGGGAGAGCGAGGCCAGATTGAGACAGATTTTCGAGCAGGCCGAGAAAAATGCCCCCTCAATCGTCTTCATCGATGAGCTTGACGCGATATCCCCGAAGCGTGAAGAGGTAACAGGTGAGGTTGAGCGGAGAGTGGTGGCGACGCTCTGTACGGCGCTCGATGGATTGAAAACTCGTGGGAAGGTCATCGTCATCGGCGCCACTAACCGCGTTAATGCCCT
>CAYFPZ010000047.1:0-13313 GCA_964345105.1 Hadarchaeota archaeon (SeqCode) | reverse complement strand
GGGGAAGATGTGCCCCTCGATGGTGGCTTTGTGCCGGTCGATCTTTCTTGCCTCTAGGTCGACCTCAATCGGCTGTAAGCCCACCTCCTCGTATTTCGGTGCTAGAATTCTTGCTCTCCGTGGGACATGACGTTCGATTACCGCGAGGTTTTGTTTGGGTATACGTTCGAGTTCGATGTCACCCCCGACATCGTAGAAGTACTGGAAAACTACCCGCCCGGTCAAGGTTGGTGTTTCTGGCATCTGTTACCACTCAAGTTTTGGTCAGAGAAAACTTAAGATTGGCGCCGGGGGCGGGATTTGAACCCACAAGACGCTTACGCGTCACAGGGTTAGCAACCCTGCTCCGTACCAGGTTGGGACACCCCGGCAAGGCGACGAGCACGCCCGAAGTTGACGCCTTCCCCGCGCGACGATTACTGGCCCCTAGCTCCATCCCGTTATCTGCCAGCGCTGATCGTCCTGCCTACCGCTGTTACCTTCCGGTCCTCACGGGATTCGACAGGTGAGGGCAGTTCTCCCCGGCCCTACGACCGAGGCCCCGCCGCCGCCAGCCCAGCAGGACAGGACTTCTACGCCGGAAACCAGGTCGACGCACGGTTCCAACGCCGTCCCCGAGCTTCGGCCCACCGTAAACCCCATTTGTGGTAGAGGCAAGGGGTGGCTGCCCGCCTAGCTCGCCGCCACATTTAACTGGATTTGGGAGAAATAAGGGTTTTTTGTAGTCGTTTCAACCCCAGTCCCTTCAGGAGTTCGCAGCTCTTGCAAATATTTACCGAGGTCCGCTCACCGCAGAGTTCGCATCTCCGCATTTCGAACTTTGGCGTCACGTTGGCAATATGAGGCTTTATCCTTTCAAACATCCTCAATATCATGAACTTTGAGTTTGGGTGATTCGTTTCGAGCTTATTCAGAAAGTCTCGAATCTCCGTGTGGATGCCGCTTGCGTACGGGCAGACTCCCAGATGCACCTTTAGTCCGCTGAGCAAAGCGTAAAGGGCCACCTCCTTCTCCGGAATTTCGCGCAATGGTTTGATGCGCGGGATGAATCCCTTTTGCGGCGGATAAGTTGGCCCCAAGCGGTGGAGCCTGGAGAGGTCCGCTCGCACGTAGTTGAGCATGATCGCTTGGACCTCGTCGTCGAGATTGTGTGCGGTGGCGAGTTTGTCAGCCCCAATTTCGCGAGCGGCTTGGTTGAGAAGCGAGCGCCGCATTACCCCGCAGTAGGTGCAAGGGTTCAATCCAGTTTTTTTAAGTTTCGCCAGTTTTACCATCTGGTCGAGTGTTGCACCGAAAGCAAGTTTGAAGCTCACGATCGCGTGCTCGACACCCAACGATTCCGCATTTTCCCGAGCCATTTGCAAGCTTCGATTTCGGTATCCCTTTATTCCTTCGTCAATCGTTATTGCAACGAGTTCACAATTTTTTTGTTTACAATACTCGGCAAGCAAGTGCATGAGAACGATGCTATCCTTTCCCCCGGAAATCGCCACCGCAACCCGCCCCCTCGGAGAAATCATCTGGTGCTCAGCTATCGCGAGCCGGAAGCGTTTTTCAACGCTTTTGATCAGGCACCGGTCGCAAAGAAGTACGCCTGCATAGCGGCGGTTGTAAGCCGCGCGTCGCCCACAGAAGGTACACTTGAGCACTTAACCACCTGTGACGATGGTCAAAATCTCGATGAGGTCACCATCAGAGAGGCGCTCCTCCTCGGCCACTATCTTCTCGTTGCGTCTCACGACGACGGTCTCTCGGCTGTAGCCTAGTTTCTGTAGCAGGTCAGCAATGGTGGTGTGGGGGTCGAGTCGAATTTCTCGTTTGTGTTTCTTCCCGACTTGCTTTACTGTAACCGTGGTGTGGGTCATTTCATCACGCGAACAGGGGCACGAAGTTCACGATAATCAACGCCAGCACGATGAACGAGAATATATAGCTCACGCGTTTGGCCGTTTGTTCGGAACTCGCTCGCTCAACCACACCCTGCAAGATGTAACCTCCATCAAGCGGCACGAGTGGCAGGAGGTTGAACATTCCGATAGCGAAGTTAAGCAGAAACATCCACGTTAGCACCGAAACCAATGGCCAAGGGATTAATGCATTGTCGGAGTATGGGTGGAACAACGAACGCCCCATGATTCCGTATGATATTGCAGCGAAGATATAGAGGGGATTGGTGAAATTCGATCGTGACAGAGCAGAAATTGGGGCTATACCTATAAAACCACGATTTTCATTATCCTCGCGCGCAATTGTGGTAAGAATAAATAGTCTCTCATCTGCCACAATACTGAGGTTTTCCCCGGGCCGCATATCCTCTGTAAAGTCGTAGAAATCCTGCCAAGTATCCATCTCAATATCGTTAATCGAGAGCAGGCGCATGCTAGGTTGTATGCCCACGTTTTCCGCTGGAGAGTTTTCGCCTGTTCCCAGAACGTAAACACCAGGACGTGGAACGACTACAATTAGGATGATAGCCAAACAAAGTAGTGCAAAAAGGATATTTGCAAACGACCCCGCGCCATACACTCGAAGACGTTGCAGGATGGGCGCTTTCTTCAGACGTTTTTCGTCTGGCTCAACAAATGCTCCTGGAATGATTATGAATACCATACCCCCTACTGATTTCGTGGGTATCCCCTGTGCTCGAAGCACGAATCCATGTGAAAACTCGTGTACGAGGAGCAAGCTGAACATCGCGATCAAACCTTCCCAAAGTGGGATGGTCACTCCTGGTATCACGAGTCTAACGCCAGCGGCAGCGGCCTCTATTTTTGGGTATGTGAGGATAACAACCGCATTTAGCATGATGATTACAAACATGAACACCATAAGTCCGAATCCCACAACTGTGGCAGCATTTCCAAAAATGCGCCATCCTCGCTTGTGAGAGCGGCCAACACGGTCAATGAATTCTAAGCCATGTTGAGTGCGCCACATCAGCACTCCGGGGGAAATTGCGAAGCCCCGCTTTTCGAGATGATATCGGCGCTTCGCTAGGATTATGAAGCCCCAGAATAGAAGCAGAGCTATAGCGAGTAGCACCCATTCTATCATTTGAGTCACTGTAGTCTATCTATGCCACCAACAAAGTTTAAACCTCTGTGCTCAGCTCAATTGTTGGGGCACATGTTTTCGCTGGTGTTAACAACGGTGAAAAATCGCGCGGAGGCTAAGCGACTTAGCGAGAAGTTGGTGGCGGAAAAGCTCGCGGCCTGCGTGAGCGCTCTGCCAGGTGTAAGTTCAACTTACAGATGGCGCGAGAAGCTTGAGCGAGCGGGGGAGGTTCTACTCTTGATAAAAACCTCAAACAAAAAACTCGATCGCTTAATTCCGCGTATCAAAGAATTGCACAGCTATGAGGTGCCCGAAATTTTGGTGGTTCCCATCGAGCGCGGGTCACCCGAATATTTAAAATGGATTGATGAAAGTTTGAGGTGAGCTTATGAATTTCTCGCTCGAAGATTTACATAAGAAAGCGTTCAAGATAAACTCTCGAACGAATCAAATTTCTGTTGCCCCTCTCATGAAAAACCTTCGTGGTGGGCGACATACCGTAGGGCTTTGATATGGTCAAGCCAGTTCACGCCGCCGATGTTGCCGAAGTTGTGTATAACGAAGAACGCTGGCAACTTTTCAGGGGGCTACGAACGCGCACGCTGGAATTGATAGAATCCTTAATGAAGCAAGGATTTGATTCGATTGTGCACGGGAGCGTCGCCCGAGGTGATGTCAGCAAAGGTAGCGATATAGATGTGTTCATTCCCTATGTCGTGCCCTCCTACAAGGTCGAGCTAGCTCTTCACCAGTCCAAGCTCGAGCCGATGAAGCGAGAGATAGTCATGGCAACTCCTTGGCAGCTCCCGAAGGCACACATTTACATCGAAGAAGACCGTTCGGTTACATTCCCGCTTGTGAGACCAAAACAGCTAGAGGCTGAGTTCTATTATTTCGGAGGGGCGGCTAGCTTCGCGCAGGTCAAGCAAGCGGTTCGCGTACCGGGTGTCGACAAGCGTTTGATGCTAATCGAGCCTACACCAGGGGGGCACATCGAAAGTCCAGTTATCGGCAGGGAAGCTGAGGTGGCGAAGCGTGTCAATGTTAGCTTGGGGATTGTTCGTGAGCGTGTGCAAGTCCTAACTCGTAGGGAAGATGTGGGTCACACTGGAATTTTCATCCAACGCAAACTTTTGCCGGATGAAAGCTTCGAGAAAGTTTTCAAGCGATTGGTGGAGAGCCATCCGGAGATGAAAGTTCGACTCAAGAAGCAGCTTCCTTAAGGCGCGAGATGACGAACTCCTTATCAAGAACCGATATGAAGCTGCCTGCTCGGGGGCCGGACTCCCGACCCAGCAAGACGAGATAAATAGCTTTGAATAACTCGGGTGTTTTTAGATTAACTTTCTGGGCGAGTTCATAGATGTGGTTGTGAAGTTCGACTGGGGTAAAATCGCGAGAGGATATATCGGCAGCTAACTGCGTTAAACCCTGTTTTTGTTTTTTGGTGAGTCGCCGCACAGCTTCGGCAGAAAGGGTTTCAGTAACTTTGAACCGCAAACGCTCGGGCGCATGTTTTGGCACCCAATTTTGCGCACAACTCAAGCGGCGGAGGGCTAGTTTAATATCAATTTCGTTTGGGTTCGTTAGCATTCCTCTGGAAGTTAAAACGTTGATTGTCTGCTTTTCATCTCGCATAACTTGGCTCAGCACCGCGGCAAACTTGAACGGTACACGTTGCACAGGTCGTTTTGGCGTTTCGTGAAGCTGGGAAAGCTGGTAGATGCGCTTGGACTGCTCCTCCTTTCGGGCACCCGCTTCCACCATGCCGAAATAGACCTGCTCTATGAGATCGTACTCATCGTAAAGATCCAGCAGCGCTAGCCCGGGGTCGAACTCCTTGGCTTTTATAGGTTTGCTCCTAAAGATGAAGTAGCGCAGAAGTTCAGGCTCGGCTATCTCGAGCCATTGGGGGAGCGTGAACACAACTCCTTTCGAAGATGACATCTGTTTGCCCTTGAGGCTGACCCATTCATAGGGCACGGGATAAGGGGCTTTGTATCCGAAAACTTGTTTTGCGATCGATTTGCCCGTATCGTAGCTTCCACCAACAACCGCATGATCTTTGCCAAAGGGCTCACAGGTGACGTCGAGTAACTTCCAACGCGCGGGCCACTCCACCCGCCAAGTCAGTTTACCTTGACCTTTGGTGAAATCGGCCTCACCCTCATAACCACAGCCGTCAACGTAGTCAGATCCCTCGCACCTATAACTTACGTAGTTATCGTGCCAACTGTACGATCGAGTAGTTGCAAGCTTACCGCATTGCTCACACAATGCATCATAAGGCAACCAGTCCTCGGGCAATGGTTTGGAACGGTATCGGTTGAGGATTGCGCGAATTTTGTCGGCTTTCTCGAGGGCGATTCGGATTGGGTTCGCCATCTTTCCGCTTCGATAAATTTCTGCACCTGAGTAAACTTTCACATCGACTCCGAAATCGTCGAGTGATTCGATGAATGGGCGAGCGAAGTAATCGACGAAGTTTTTGTAATTATGGTCGGGCGAGGGGATATCTATGTAAGGCACACCCAGGTACTGCTTATATCTCTCAGCCAACTCACCCTCGTTCAACGGCCAAGGTATTCGGCGCATGGGGTCGAAATCGTCGGCATACCAAAAAGCCTCTCCTTCACCTCCTAATTCTTCTAGCGCCCTTCGGACCCCGTCGGCTATGAAGACATCATTGCAATGGCCGATGTGGATGTGGCCGGAAACGGAGATCCCGCTGGCGATAACGTGTTTTTTGCCCCGCTTGAGCAAGGTTTTTGCGACACGGTCTACCCAGTGCATATAATCAAGTAGATTTAATATTGTGAACGTAAAATGTTAGCGGGTGTGAGGTTGAGACCAGCTAAGCGTATGAAAGAAATCCCTACCTCGAGCACGCTTAAAGTTCTGGGCCTCGCCAAGGAACTCGAGCGCCAAGGAAAGGATATCGTCCACATGGAGGTTGGCGAGCCAGATTTTGATACGCCGGCCCACATTAAGCGGGCCGCGGAGGAGGCCCTTGCGCGCGGGATGACAAAATATACGCCGAGTGTGGGCCTGCCTGAGTTACGTGAAGCAATTGCGGAGCACCTAGTCACGAAGGGCATTTCCACGGATGCTAAAAACGTGATAGTTACTCCAGGAGCGAAACACGCTATCTTCTGTGCATTGGCTGCAACGCTTGACCCCGGTGACGAAGTGATAATTCCCAGCCCGTGTTGGACTTACGAAGCCATGGTGCGAATAGTTGGGGGTAAACCTGTGTTCATAGAGAGTAAACAATCTGATGAATTCAAGGTGAAAGTAGAACAGGTGCAAGAGGCGCTAACTGACAATACAAGGATGATCTTGCTCAACTATCCTAACAACCCAACCGGCGCGGTCATGCAACAAAAAGATCTTCAGCCGATCATCGATTTTGCTATCGATCACAAGCTTTGGGTCTTGTCCGATGAGATCTACGATTGCTTGGTGTACGAAGGAAAACACGTGAGCGTGATGTCGCTACCAAATACGGCTGAGCGCACGATTTACATCAACGGTTTTTCGAAAGCTTATGCGATGACCGGCTGGCGTCTGGGTTACGTTGTTGCACCAGTCGAGTTGATTGCGGAGATAAACAAGATACAGCAGGCATCGACAACTTGTGCCGCGGGGTTTGTACAAGCTGGGGGCGTAGCGGCTCTGCGCGGTCCTCAGGATTGCGTTCGTGAGATGCGTGATGAATATCGAAAGCGTCGAGATGCAATCGTCAAAGGGCTAAACTCGATCGATGTATTTAAATGCATTAAGCCTGCAGGTGCCTTCTACGCATTTCCCAGCATCAAAAAACCTGGCGTTTCATCCTTGGATTTTTGCGAATTCATGTTGCGCGAGGCGGACGTTGCCGCGGTGCCCGGCAGCGGCTTCGGCCCCTATGGTGAGGGGCATGTGCGTTTCAGCTATGCCACCTCGATACAGAATATCCAGCTGGCACTAGATCGGATAGGGGATGCTTTTGCAAGACGTTAGTTTAAATACCATAAAAAAAATTTATACTGGGGTGGAAAATGCCGAAGAAGATAATGATCGTTGATGACGAGCCCAACATTTGTGAAGCGGTAAAAATTACTTTAGAGGCCGAAGGATTTAAAGTAGTGACTGCGTTAAGTGGGCAGGAGTGCCTAGATAAATTGAAAAATGAATCGGTTGATTTAATCTTAATGGATTTCTTCATGCCTGATATGAATGGTAGGGAATTGTGTTCAAAAATTAGAAAAGAGCCCAGATTAATGTCCTTACCAGTAGTGTTTCTCACCGTTGCGCAATTTGGCGGGATAGGGAAGGAGAAGTTACGTAAATTGAATATCGCAGATTACATAGCGAAGCCATTTGATAACGATGATTTGGTCAGAACGGTAAAGAAGATTTGTAAATAAACGGAGAAAATTGGAAATTTCAGTGTTACAGTTTGTGAGCAAGCCTAGGTTAGATATAGCGCTACCTGCTCGAGTCGATTCGAGCTTGGCCTGATTTGTGGGCGAAAACATCTTTTTATTCTAGATTTCTGCAATTTTGAGAAAATTAATTCCAATTTATAATTTTTTTGAATTTGAGCGATTGGCAATGAAAATACATTTTGGGGGATATCTGCGTTATACGAGGCTTTTAAAAGGTAAAATAAATGTTATTTGGTGGGGGTGATTAGGTTGGGAGAAGGTGAAGAACTCTGGAGGAAATACTGTGCTTTCCTCGACAAGCCGTTTGCGGAGCAGGTGGAGTACAACGAGCGCAAGCTAAAGGAATATTTCAAGCGGTGGAAGCAGACGAAGATGGCCAAGCAACTTTGCCCGGAAGGGGTGAAGAGATTTAAAGATGTGCCATTGACAACTTATTATGATTATCCTATTTTGCATGAGTTCGGCGCCAAAGTAGAACGCCTCACTAAAACTGTGCCGAGAAAAAAAGGAGAATTACTTTGGGAATACTACGATAGGATCGGTAGAAAAGCAGCACCGATGCTTGATGGATGGATGGCGGATGAGTATGCCTTTTGCTCGAAGACAAGTGGCACGACTGGTGAGAACAAGTGGTTTGCGCACGGTAAGGAGTTTTGGGAAATTTTTAAGGAGAGCTTGATGGTTGGCGCTGTTATCTCTTGCACCAATGAAAAGGGTACGACAAAGATAAGGAAAGGCGATAGAGTACTGAACGTAGGGCCTCCTGTGCCTTACATAAGCGGGCATTTGGTCGTAGGTTGTTTGGATTTTCTAGATCCTATTCCACCACTTGAGGTTACAGATGACATCCTTAATTTTAGGAAAAAGGTCATGCTTGGGCTCAAAGCGATAGAAAAGGGTGCGAGGATAGAGTACTTTGGCGGCCTACCAGCAGGAGTACATCTTACTTATAAATACCTCTCAGACAAAGAATCATTTTTCAAAGAATACTACCAGTCGATGAATCTTGGTTTTCTGAAATTTATCATGTTACTCATGTGGCTTAAGTGTAAAATAGGAGGTAAAAAACGTAAAGAGATAAGCGAACTGATGCCCCTAAAGGGCATATGCGGGGGAGGGGTTGACCTTAAGCTTTATATCGATTTTTTTAAGGATGACCTCGGCGTGGAGTTTCTAAATGCATACGGCAGCACGGAACTTGGCTTTGGAGCACGTGGGCCCTATGACAGAAAATCGGATTTAGCATTTGACTTAAGAACGGGCTTCTATGAGTTTCTCGGCGAGAAAGGTGAAATTAAAAAAATAGACGAGCTATCAAGGGGCAATGTTTATGAACTGGTGGGAACACCCTTCGGTTCTATGCCCACACGATACCGAATCGGAGATTTGCTAAAGGTAATTGATTTCTACGATGGTGCTCCGGTCTTTAGCTTTGAGGGTAGGACGGTAGACATATTGAATATTTACGGCTGGTTTAGGATGACCCACGACATAGCGTTAAATGCGCTGAAAAGAGCGGGTCTATCGTCAACAGATAGTTGGGCGATACTAAAAGAGGTGACACCCAAGGAAAGAATTCTTGTTCTGATGGAAAATACATGGAAATACTCGGAGAGGGAAGCTGAAAAACGTATCTTTAATGCGTTAGTTAAAACTTATTCCGATTTCAATGATTATGTAAAAGGCTTTAAAATAAAAAATCCTTCTGAAGTTATAAAGGTCGAGTACCTGAAAAAAGGTGCGTTTCTCAGGTATACAATGAAAAAATCAAAAGATGGTTCAGCAATAGGGCAGATAAAACCACCTAAAATTATTACACCAGAAAAGAGTGAAATTGCGTTCATGTTGAGGGCGGTGTAATCTTGCCAGAGTGGTATTTAGACATATGGAGCTTGCAGTATCTCATTGGCTTCGTGGTCGCCTTATTGATTTCAACGCACGTTTTTATCAAAAACGTGAAGAGCCGCACATATCAATCTTTCTTCGCATTTGGGTTATCAGTTTCAATGTGGGCTCTATTTGTATTGCTTCATAGAACTGCATCGACTGGGACTTTATCAAAAGAAATATTCAGGCTAGCAATGTTTTTTTCTCCATTAATCCAAGGATTCATCGTTTCCACAATCCTTTACATTAAAGACGAAAAATGGTACTATCCTCTCGTCTTAGTTCCAGCATTTATCTTGGGGATAATTATAGTTGTACTCGCGCCATTCGAAACCATCTGGACTATCTATGGGTGGTCGTATGCGTTTCATAGCCCTTGGATGATGGTTTATTCTATTTTCGGCATTGTCTATCTTTTTGCGATAATTATTATTTTAGCTATTAGACTAAGGCGTCCCTTGGTACAGGCCGTAAGAAAAAAATACGTTCTTATCTTGGCAGGTTATGGCGTTCTCTACGGCGTTGGCATGGGTATAACAAATGTTGCTATAAGCATGAACCCCGCATTTCCGCCTGTTGGCGGGATATTATTGGTCGCAGCATTCCTTTTCATTGCCTACGCTATGTCCCTGCCAACGGAAAAAATGATAATTCCCTCAAAAATCCACCTTGGTTATCCCTCGTTCATAAATAAGCTCATGCAGGAGGCTCCCGGTAAGGAGCTTGGTCAAAACGTGGTAGAACTTAATGAATTCCTGAGAGCAACCGGGTTAAACGAAGTTGTTGTTGTTAAAAAGGAGAAAATAATTTTTAATCCAAATAAGTTGGATTCTTTGAATTTGCTGGAAACAGCGGAAAAAACTCTGGAATATCTTGAAAAACGTGATTGGACAAACGAAACAAGGGCAGATTACAAAGATTTGTTCGTTCACACATACCTAACTACAAGGGAAAAATCTAGAAAAGCTGCTGATGAGTGGTTCAAGAGAATGCTCCTCAAACATAGTGGCTTCTTTTCTACCTACGGGATTATGGATTCAATACCTGAAGATGTTGAGTTACCCAAGAGTGTTTTGAACGCTATCCTCAAAAACATCAAGTTGCCCAAGGAATACAGGTTGAAGAAGGGACTCACCTATTTCTTCAGGGGGGAGGCAGCCGAGAAGGGTTACGAATTTCTTAACGGATTGGCGAAAAACGCTAAGACCTTATGTTTAACGAGCACAAATCCGCAGGAGATTAGGGATATCTATGGGTTGGAAGGAGTGTCCATTGTTTGGGTGACTTTCGAGATATATGCAGAAGGAAAAACGATACATCCGAACGAACTTGACGGATTCACTACCACGATCTCTGCATTTGCTAGTAAATGGAAAGGCGTGGTATTTGTCGATTGTATAGACTCCATGGTCATGGTGAATGGTTTCAGGCAAGTGAAGGGTTGGTTGAAAAAGGTGAAGAAGATAATAGCTAAAAGCAAATCCAATCTGCTGGTCGCGATAGACCCGAGCAGCTTTTCGAAAAGGCAATTAGCAAGCATGGAGAAGGAAATGAAGGAAATCAAGATATAAGTTATTTGCAATATAGTATATGGACCAAAAGTTCGCTAGAGTTATATAGGGTTTATTAAATAAACATCGAGAACTATCCGCGAAATCGGTAATGAAATAGGGGTGATTGGGTCGAAGGGAGGAGAAGAGTTCAGTGGAATCACTGATCTTTCTTCGACAAGCCGTTTGCGGAGCGGGTAATTAAATGCAAAAACACGATATTAAGAAAATAGCGAAGGGAGCATTTTGGATACATAGGCCACAGTTTGCTATAATAGCATTTCTTACTGCAATTGCTGGAATTTCCTTAGCCGGCAAGTTTGATTTGATTTTAATGTTGGAGGTTGGTCTCTTATTCTCATTTTTACATTTCATAGCCCACCCGATAAATGACTACATCGATAGGGAATCAGATAAAATTGGTAGGCCAGACGCGCCGATCCCTAGAAAAATGTTAACTTTAAAGCAAGTTAAAATTATTATCGGTTTGGATTATATTATTGCGGCAATCTTAATCTTAATCATGCCTCTGAATCTGCCGGCTAAAATTTGCGCGATTATTTTTTTCATTCACACCTACATCTTTTCTGCACCCCCTGTTCACGCGACTGCAAGAGGCATTTTGGCGAGTATTGTACTAGCCATCGCATTTACTACAGCATTCATAGGCGGGTGGGTAGCAACGGTTGGATGGAAATATGAACCTATTCTCATACTTCTGTCTTTAGTTATATTTTTTACAGAGATGACTGCGAAAAATATTGTCGATATTATTGACGTGGACTCAGATAAAAAATCCGGACGTAATACGCTTCCCATGCGGGTAGGTGTTAAGAAAGCATTTTACATATCAGCTTTTTCTGGACTATTCGCCATTTTCTTTTTTTTCTTAGCATTTTTCGTTGGCAGTATGAATATCTTTTACTTGATCACGGGCATAATCGCCTTTATTGTTACTGTTCTGGGTCTTTTCAATTTTCAAAAAGACTATGCTAAAGTAATGAAATTGGAAGTGAGAAAGAAATATTATGTAATATTTGTAATTTTATTATTATTATTCCCAATCGCAATAATATTGGGGTCTATTTAAAAACAATAACAATAATTTAGATTGTGGGATATTGCTTGTGCAGGTGGTCTAATGAGAAGAGAAGAAGCATTTAAACAATTTTTAAACCAAAAGTTATTATTACAACTAATTATTTACAAAATGTGTCAAATATCATCGAGGTGTAACCCTAAAAAATGAAACGAGGAAAAAAAATGGCGTCCGACATATTAATTATTCTCTTTATATGTATCGGATTTCTGATTAGCACTTACTCCATTAGCAATGTCATCAAGGCTATGAAATTCCTTCGTTTTCCGATGTTTTGGCGGACTATAGGGTCGGGCTTCGTTGGTGGCACAATACTCTCCATAGGTATTCTCTTCCTATATCTGGGTGGTGGTCTCGAGGAACATGGATGGATAATCTTAATTTATCCATGTGTCACTGGGGCCCTAAGCATCCGTGCAATTTACATTCTTAAGAGGAAATTGCATGCTGGTTGATGTAGTTGCAATATTTAGTATTGGGTTAATGTCAATAGTGTTGCTTCTATTACGTTACATACCGATAAGCCACAAACTTAAAAAATACATTATTAGTTCGGCTTTTTTTGCGATAGTTGTCTGGGTTTTACTTTATATGTTTATCAAAACCGGACAGGATGTATTTATCTTGGGTTTAGCTATATCCACTTTAATTTCGGCTATTTTCGGAGCATTATCTGGCAGAGAAGTATTAAAAATGGCGAGTATGCCAAAATTTATGTTAGGGGAACCCGAGAAAAATCTTTTTAAAAAACATATAATTTTGCTTGAAACCTACGCTGAGTTAACAAATAGATTATTGGGCCGTATGGTCCTTATGTGTGATATCAGAGCAATTAAAAAGATATTTGACGAGTGTGTAAAAGACAACCCAATTCTCAAAGGATGTTTTTCAAAAGAAAACACGATAAAAACGGATTTGGTGCTAAAGAATCTTGCAGAAACAAACGAGGGAGAATCTGAGTCCAAGTTACTAAAGGCGTTTTCAAGTCTTACTTCAGGGCTCATCGACTTGTACGCAACCGTTACTTCGTACGACCGCGCAATCGAGATGGCAGCAACAGTAATAAGAGAGGTAGGAATCACGCGGTACGATGGGATCTTAGGGAGAGTCGGAGTACCGCTTGGTAAATATGATGAACTCTTATACGAACGTGGATTATTGCTCCATCTACCGGGTGGTATAGCCATACATGGTAAAGCGAAAACCTTTGCATTCTTGGTGTTCAAAGATGTTCTTGAGTCACTTTTAAAACAATGCACGCCTGATACTATCGAGAGAATTAGAGATCGGCTC